>JBDRIV010000002.1:0-567323 GCA_043815505.1 bacterium | reverse complement strand
ATTAAAATAATTAAAGAACAAGTTTATTCTTATGATAGTTCAATTTTAAAAGCAGATAATAATAGTTATTTAGACGGTTACTGGCAATCAGAAAAATATTTCAAAAATATTAGAGGACTATTATTGAAAGAGTTAGAGCTTAATAATGATGAAGAAGAAAAAATTGGCAAAAAAGAAAAAGAAATTTTAAGCAAACCTAACACTATAGCGATTCACTTTCGTAGGGGAGACTATATAACCAACAAAAAAACCAACAAAGTTCATGGAATATGTCAGCTAGAATATTATAAAGAAGCGCTTAATAAAGTCAGTGGTAAAATAAAAAAACCGATTTTGATTATATTTTCAGATGATATTTACTGGGTAAAAAATAATTTTACTACGGAATATGAAACATACTTCTTTAATAATCCTGGTCATATAGATTTAGTATTAATGAGCAGATGTGAACATCAAATTATAGCTAACAGTTCTTTTAGTTGGTGGGGCGCTTGGTTGAATAAAAATGAACATAAAATTGTAATTGCTCCCAAAGTTTGGTTTCAGGCTGGCAATAAAGACATTAAGGATCTATTGCCTAAAGATTGGATAAAAATATAATATGAAGTTAGCAAATAAGTATTTTATTGATTACGGAGATAAAATAGAGAATACAATCTTTATATCTAGCATGGGAAGAAGTGGTAGTACTTGGTTATCAGAAATAATAAATTATAGAAATGAATATAGAGAAATATTTGAACCAATAAATTCTAAAATGGTTCCCGAATTCAAAAATTATAAATATATTCAATATTTTAGACCAGATGACAAGCGTACGGAACTTGTAAAACCTGTCAAAGATCTATTTACAGGAAAAATAAGAAATTTATGGTCAGACAAGTTTAATAAAAAGCTCATTAGCAATAAAAGAATTATCAAGGACATTAGAACTAATTTATTGTTAGGGTGGATGGAAAAACAATTTCCAAATTTACCAATAATATTATTGTTTCGACATCCGTTGGCGGTGGCATCATCATGGCGTGAGAAAGGGTGGGGGAAAGAGATTAAGGGAGATAAAAGAGACCTAGATATAATTCTTTCCCAAAAAGAAATTATTAAGGATTATTTGCAACCATATTTAGATGATATAAAAGAATCTTTTGGAACTTTTTACGAATTTATTTATTTGTGGTGCATTCTGTATTTCATACCACTTCGTCAGCTAAAGAAAAAAAATGTTCACCTAGTATTTTATGAAAATCTTTGTCAGGATTCAGACAATGAAATATCCAGATTATTTAAGTATTTGAAAAAACCATTTGATCCTAAAATCAAAAATGTTATGAAAAAACCGTCGGCAATGACTGGTGAAAATAGCGCTTTAAATACCGGAAGTGATTTAGTTTCCGGCTGGAGAGAGCACGTGGCGGATGATGAAATAGAAAAATCAGTCCAAATTCTTAAAAGTTTTGGTTTAGATAATATATATTCAACTGATTCAATGCCTAGTAAGGAAACAATTATTAAGTATTCAGAATAAAATTGGTAGTATTTAAAAAAATTAAAGTAATTAAATGAAAATTAAAAATTCTACTATCTATAGAAAAATTGATAATAATCCAAAACTCAAGAAATACCTAGAAAAATTGAAAAAGTCTAATTTCTATAATATTATTAGAAAAGTTTCTCATTCGAGAATGCTTCAACTATTTCCCAGATATGTAAAAGCAACTAAAGGATTGAGAAAAAAGCATTTAAGGATTTTAAAATGGGTGGTTAAATCAAAAGAAAAAACTAATTTTACTTATGATTTAACAGAAAAAAATATTGAATATTTAGCACATATGATTGCTAATATATTTAATGAAAAATATGATAAAATTATAACCTACATAAATGAGGCTAGAAATGATATAGAATTAAAGGAATATGTAATTATGCGAACGGAAAATGAAAATGAATTAAATAGAGTCTCAGATAAAAGATCTGATTTTGGAAGACGATTAGGATGGTATGCGATAGTACGTCAAATGAAACCTAAAATTGTAGTAGAAACTGGGGTCTATAATGGATTAGGTTCAGTCTTGCTTTGTTATGCAATAATGAAAAATAGTAAAGAAGGATACCAGGGAAAGTATTATGGTACAGAGATTAATCCAAAAGGTGGTCTACTTTTAGGAGAAAAATATAAAAAGTATGGAGAGATACTTTATGGAGATTCAATTAAAAGTCTAAAGAACCTAGATGAAGAAATAGACATTTTTATAAACGACAGTGATCACTCACCGAATTATGAGTATCAGGAATATCAGGTAATAAAGAATAAACTATCTGAAAAAGGAGTACTTTTAGGAGACAATAGTCATTGTTCAGATAAATTGTCTAAGTTTTCACTAGAAAACAATCGTCAGTTTATGTTTTTTAGTGAGGAACCAGCAAATCATTGGTATAGTGGAGCGGGAATTGGTATTTCATACAAAAAATGAAAAAAGATATAAAAAATTCAATTACAATATTGATGGCAAACTACAATAACTCAAAGTATATTGAGGAATCTTTAAATTCAGTTATTAGTCAAAACAGTAAAGATTGGAATCTAATAATAATTGATGATTGTTCTCAGGATAATTCTGTACAATTGATAAAGCCATATTTGGATCATAAAAATATTAAGTTAATTCAGAATAAAGAAAATGTTGGATATACCGGAACTCTAATAAAACTTATTGATGCAGCCGAAACAGATATTGTAGGAATATTGGATAGTGATGATTCACTAAAAACAAATGCGGTTTGTGAGATTCTAAAATGCTATACTAAAAAGCCGGAGCTGGGATTTGTATACTCACAATTTATGTATTGTAATAGTGATATGACAAAAAGAAATGTGGGATATAATAAAAAGATTCCAAAAGGAAAAAGTAATTTACATCTTAACAAAATAAGTCATTTTAAAACTTTTCGGAAAAATATTTACAATCAAACAACAGGTTATGATGAGAAACTATTATACTCAGAAGATAAAGATATTATTTTTAAATTAGAAGAGTTTACAAAACCATATTTTCTAAACAAAATATTATACAATTACAGAGTTCTGCCAAATTCACAAGGCAATGATCCAACTAAGATGCTTATTGGTCAAGTGAATTTTATTTTAGCTAAATACAATGCATATATTAGAAGATTGAACACTAATTTACCTAATCTATCAAAAATAGAAATATGTAATGAATTGAAAAAAGGACTTGAGACTTCTTCTAAATTGGGTGATAATGAATTGAAAAAAGCCATAAAATCAAGATTATACAAAGTAAATGAATAAATCAATAACAGTAGTAATTTGCACCTATAATCGTGCTCAATTGCTTAAAATGGCTCTTTTGAGCCTCGTGGACCAAACACTGGATAAAAGTGATTTTGATGTTATTGTTGTTGATAATAATTCAACTGATGACACAAAAGAGATTTCAAAAAGCTTTGAAAATAAGCTTAATTTAAGATATGTTGTTGAAAAAAATCAAGGTCTTAGTTATGCAAGAAATAAAGGAATAGAAGAATGTCAGACTAATTATATATCCTTTCTTGATGATGATGCTAAAGCAAATAATGATTGGCTTGAAATAGCTTATAGAACAATTAAGAAAAAAAGACCAGAAATATTTGGAGGTCCTATTTATCCATTTTATATAACAAAAAAGCCAAAGTGGTTTAGAGATGAATATGAAATTAGAAAACCGCTAAAAAAATCTAGTTATATTGATACGAAAAAGAAATTCTTGTCGGGTTCGAATATTTTTATAAATCAAAATGTTTTTGAGAAAATTGGAAGATTTGATTTAAACTTAGGAATGAAAGGCAATAATGAAATTTCGGTTGGGGAAGAAACAAAACTACAACTGATTGCTTATAAAAATGGAATTAAAAGGTATTTCAGTAAAAAATTGATTGTCTATCATTTGGTGACAGAGGAAAAAATGAAAGTTAAATATATTATAAAAAGATTTATAGCAACCAGTTTTAATTCCAGATTCATATATCCAGAACGAAATAATAAATTATTTTCTAGTTTTATACATATAATAATTGGATTTGTATTATTTATTGTTGGTTTAATAATGTTTCCTTTTCGTAATAGAAGGAAATATCCTTATAGACAAAATTATTTTCTTAAAATTGTTAGAAGGTTAATAATTGCATACGGGAAAATAAAATCATACTTAAAATCACAAAAACATGTCAGGTGATAAAAAATTGGCACCAATAACTCTGTTTGTGTACAATAGACCAGAACATACTAGTAAGACATTAAGAGCATTGCGGGGTAATACAAAAGCAATAAAAAGTGATTTAGTAATATTTTGTGATGGACCAAAAAATGAAGAAGATGAAAAAAAAGTATCGGCAGTAAAAAATATAGTAAATAAAATTACTGGTTTTAAAAGCCTTGAAATATTTACGAGAGATAAAAATTATGGTTTGGCTAATTCTGTAATTGATGGTGTTACCAAAGTCATAAACAAATATGGAAATATCATAGTTTTGGAAGATGATATAATAGTGGCTAAGACATTCTTAAATTATATGAACGAAGCACTGAAATTTTATAAATACAATAAAAAAGTATATTCTATAACAGGCTATAATCCAATAGTCAATAAAAATTTAGATTCTATAACAGAGTATGAAACATATTTTAGTCCCAGAGCAAGTTCTTGGGGATGGGGAACATGGAAAAATAGATGGCAAGAAGTTGATTGGGAAGTAAAAGACTTTGAGGAGTTTTCTACTGATAAAAAAGCTCAAAAAATATTTAACAAAGGAGGAGAAGATTTGAATAGAATGTTAAATAAGCAAATAAATGGGCAACTTGATTCTTGGGCAATTCGCTGGTGCTACGCACATTACAAAAATAATGCCTATTGTTTATTTCCTAAAAAACATTACTTATATAATATTGGTCAAGATGGAAGTGGAACGCACGGGGGAAAAAGGGGATATTTAAAACATAAAACACTCAATAATTTTAAGTACTCCAATAATTCATTCTCAAATGAAGTGGTAGAAAATATTAAAATATTAAGGGAATTTAAGAAAATATATAGAGTAAGAATTTCACAGAAAATCAAAGATTTTACTAATGAAAAATAATAAATTAAGCAATTCTATTACTGATAGAATATTTTGGAAGTCATACTGGTCAAATTATAAGCCTAAGATAGTTAATAGGGTTATGTTTGATGATATTTTTAAAACTCTAGCAGATAATAAAAGTTTTATTGAAATTGGTGGATTTCCAGGAACATTTTCCGTTTATATGAAGAAGTACAAAGGATATGAGGTGTCTTTACTTGATTACTATATTGATGAGAAAATAGTAAGAGAAATGGAAAGAATAAATAGCATTAAAGAAGAATCTATTCAATTAATTGAGACAGAATTTATTTCTTATAAAACTGACAAAAAATATGATGTTGTTTTTTCATCTGGATTTATTGAACATTTTCAAAATCTAGAAATCATATATAAAAAGCATTATGAAATAACAAAAAAGGGTGGAATAATGTTAATATCATTACCAAATTTTCTTGGCTTAAACGGTTTTGTGCAAAAATATTTTGATAATAAAAATTATGATGCTCATAATTTGGAAGCGATGAAAATAGAGAATATTAAAAAAATATTGAATTCTCTGAACTTAAAATATTATAAAATATTATATTATGGAAAACCAGGATTGTGGTTAGAAAAAACAGCTAAAGTTAAAAAATATACTAGATTTGTGATTAAACTAATATCGCAAATAATAAAGATTTTGCCATTAAAAAATAAAATTTTATCAACAAGAATTGTAATAATAGCTAAAAAATAATGAAGGTCTTATTACTTAACACAACTGATTCTGGTGGTGGGGCGGCAATTGCAACTCGCAGGCTTCATGAGGGATTAATAAACAGTGGTGTTGAGTCAAAAATATTAGTGCAACGAAAACTTAGTAAGGATCCAAACGTCATTGGTCCAAATAGTCTTTTTTCAAGAAGTTATACGAAGATTCATAATATTATAGATAATGCCCCACTTTATTTGTACAAAGAACGTGAAAGTGGACTATTTAGTGTATCTAGGTTATCGAGCAATACAACGATAAAAATAAGGAAGATTAATCCTGATATTATTCATTTACATTGGATTAACAATGGTTTTTTGTCTGTTAAGGATATAACTAGTCTTAATCAATTAAAAAAACCAATTGTGTGGACTTTACATGATATGTGGCCCTTTACAGGTGGTTGTCATTATTCCGGTAATTGCACTAAATATAAAAGTAATTGTGGCAATTGCCCGAAATTGGCATCAAACACAGAAAGAGATTTATCATTTAAGAGTTTTAATAAGAAAATAGAAGGATTTAAAGATTTAAAAATACATATTGTTGTTTTATCAAAATGGATGAAGAAATGTGTTGAAGAAAGCTATATTTTTAGAGATAATAATGTGTCATTAATACCAAACGGGATAGATACCAATATTTATCAACCTCGTGACAAAAATAAGGCTAGAAATAATTTAGGATTAGCTAAGAATAAATTTGTTATATTATTTGGAGCAGCAAAAGTAAGTGAAAAAAGGAAGGGATTTAAATACTTAATAAATGCTCTATCAATATTGAAAGAAGATAAGAATATTAATGATAATAAAATAAGTATATTAATATTTGGTAATGCTAATAATATTGATTTAAATAATTTACCATTTGAAACAATTCTACTAGGCAAAATAAACGATAAAAATAAGATTATTGATGCTTATAATGCCGCCAATGTTTTTGTTCTTCCAGCATTACAAGATAATTTGCCCAATACATTGCTAGAGTCATTTGCTTGTGGAACACCGGCAGTATCTTTTTCGACAAGTGGAATAAAAGATATTATTGATCACAAAAATAATGGCTATCTTGCATTTTATAAAGACGTTCATGATTTGACTGAGGGGATTAAATGGATAATTGAAAATAAGGAAAGAAACAATATACTTGGACGAAGTGCCAGAAGAAAATCTCTAGAGGTATATAAATCTGAGATACAAGTTGAAAAATTTAAGGAGCTTTACCAAAAGGTTATTTATGAGAATAATAAATATTACTAATTACAACTATTTAGAGTGTAGAAATAAAATTCATTTTGGCTATGATTTAGACTGTAATATTGAGAAGGATTATATGTATCAAGTAAAAAACTTGTATCAATTTCATTACTTGTAGATTTGAGATCACTTCTAACATCAACAAGTTTATTTGAAGGGTATTTATTTAACGCACTATCGCTAATTCTGTATAGAATTTGTTCTGATCTAGAAACGGTATCATAATTAAATGACTCAAACAAATATAATAAATCACTAAAATCTGATTCATTATCAGAAATATAATATTTAACATTATATTTTGTCATGGTTTGACAAAAACCATTATTACTAATTTCTTCTATAATATTTTTAGAAAAACTCGCAGGTGATCTAAAAGATAATAATATTAAGCCGTTTCTTAATCTAGAATTTGGTGTTAAAGTGTATTCATTTATTTTTATATTATCCTTTATAAATTGAATTGATGACTCATAATCTAATATGTTATTGCCTTCAGCTAAATCGGTAGCTCTATTATGAGAAATAGTGAATGTACTTATAGATATAAATAAAACAAGAATAATGTATATTGTATTACTAATTATTCTTTTTTTTGAAATATGGGAAATATATGATAGAAAGGTGCAAATGAGTAATATAATAACAACTACAAATATATGTCTGTAGTAATTGTGAAAAAAGATAGCCTTAGAACCTATTACTAAATATAATAATGATCCAATTAGAAACAAAGGAATTGTTTTAATAAATTTACGAGAATTGAAACTAAGAACTATTCCAAATATTACTATTGACCAGATCCAGATTGGAAAGAAGTTCTCTAATTGTCTTATTATCAGATAATAAATATTAGGTTTAAAAAGAATAGATAAATCTGTTATAAAATTATTATTTAACAGATTGAATTTACTGCATATTACATATGATACTAAAACACCAAATAAAAATGCGGGTATTAAGAACAGTTTATTTTTAATAATTTTAACATCAATCGTTTTATTTTTTAATAAGAAATAAATAAGTATATAGAAAAGGACAGTGCCAATCAGAATAAGAAAATTATATGGAGATTCATATTGAGGTATATATTTAGTAAAAGATTGAAATAATATATATGGTAATAAAGAAAGAATAAACATTTTAATAACTTCTACAGTTTTGTTTGAAATACGATCTTTTTTTATCATAATGCCAAAAACATAGAAGCCAAATACTATTGGTGCAAACGATATTCTGTTTAGTATAGATAAACCAGAGAGTGTATAAGAGAGATTATTTTTTTTGTAAAGATATAAAACAACTGAATATACAAAAAATAAGAGTCCGGGTTTATCCATTACGGTAACAAAGAAATAATTATGTAAAAAACTGTTTATTGCCAGAAGTAGTAAACCAGTAAATGCCACCTTGGTTGCAAACAGTTTACGAAGGATTAGATAGAATCCAAAAAGAATTAATACATCAATTACAATTAAAAAAACCTTAACAATTAAAAGAAAGGAAATTGTTTCTGTTAAAAACATAAATGGATAAAGGGTCCAAGAGTAGAAAGGAAAGTCCTGATAAGGTGTTGGGATTTTAATTCTAGGAGAATCAAGATTTTTGTAAAAATAGTTATTACTGGAAAACAAATTGTTTTCCTGATATGAATTTATTAAAACTGGTAGATATGTTTTAAACTTATCATAGTTAGGAGAGGTGTGATCTATGGTGCTATTTATGTAGGGTAGCTTAAGAAAAACGAATAAACTAAGTAATAGTAAAACGATAACTATAGTTAGAGCTTTTGATTTTGTTGAGGATTTTTTATCATTATTTTGTAGTTCGGTATCAACCTTGGTGGAAGTTTTCTTTATAAATATTATAATATTCTGTATATATTTATGTGACGTTTTTAGAAAAGATAAGCCTATAAGTATTAATAAATAGTTTAATGTGATATTAAATTTATATATATTATAAGATTTAAATTCACTCAGACCAAATGACCAAATTATATTAAAAATAAATAAAGTAATTAACATCCAAAACCAAAACTTCTTATGTTGAAGACCCTTCTTTGAAGTTAATCTATTTACAATTATAAGATCTATTAAAATTAGAAATATTAAAATTGGATCCTCATTTAGCTTCAAGCTAATAAGATTAAAAGAATCAAGAACAAACTGAATAATCAAAATTGAAATAAAAACCCAGCTAAGTTTATTTGTTAAGCTCTTGCATAAACTAATAATTTTATGGTTGTTTGTAAAACACATAAATAAATAGGACATTAAAGTCATATGATTAATTATAAACTATCAAGAAATATTGTCTATATCGTTATATTTTGTTATAATTTAAGCACAGGAAGTCATTATTATGGCTTATTTAAAATTAAAGTTTTAATTTCTATGGAAAAAGGAAGTAAAAATTTATTTCGCAATGAACATGGTAATATTTATTCTTCCTTAAAATATATTGAATCTTTAAACATTCATAATAAAAATAAAATAATTGATATTGGTTGCCGATATGGAAGTTTATTATATAATTTATACAGAAAAGGCTATAATGATATTTATGGAATAGACAAGAATATAAAAACAATATCCGAAGGTAAAATAAAATATAATAGTATTAGTGAAAGACTAATGCATTATAAAGGAAATGAAATTCCTTTTGATGACAATTCCTTTGATGTAATATTAATGTTTGATGTTATTGAACATATTCCAAATATAAATAGATTTATATCAGACCAAGTTTATAGAATTTTAAAGCCAGGTGGTATTTTTATATTTCAAACACCAAATAAATTTATAAATGTACCATGGTCAATAATTGCGACAAAAAGTTTTACAAAGTATAAAAAATGGCATTGTTCTTTACAAAATTATTTCAGCTTAAAAAAACTTTTAAAAGAAGCAAAGTTTAATAATGTTATTATTGAAAAGTATAATATTATTACGAAACACAATAAAAATAAAGTCAGAGATAGATTTGGATCAATCGGAGTTTTCTTTCTCAAATTAGCAAGTAAATTACCATTATATTTATATCCAAATTTTTGGGGTAATTGTAAAAAGTAAAATAATTATGTGATTGATTTAAAAAAAGTTCTAAAAAATAAAGGATTTTTCATAGCAGTAGCCATCTACTGTATTTTGATAATAGTAATGGCTTATCCATTAGTCACAAAAATAACTACAGAAATTCCCGGAGAGGATGATGCATATTCGGTTTTGGCTAGAACAAATGTTTTGGAAAAACGCATTGAATCTAAAACAGGTTTTGAAAAATTTACCTACTTTGCAAATCCTGATAGATATTTTAGTTTAACAACCTATTCATATTTTATTAAAGCGTTAACTGGTAATGTTACTTTGGCATTTAATGTAATTTGGTTAATTTCTTTTCCCTTAGCAGCCATTGGCGCCTATTTACTATTTTACTATTTATCTAAAAAGAAATTAGCATCTTTTATTGCGGGTTTGGTTTATGGATTTGCGCCAGTTCATTTTGCTTACGCAATGGGATTTGGGGGAGCAACGCATATTGAATTTATACCTTTTTATGTTTTGTTTCTTCTTTTATTTCTAAATAGCCTAAAGTTTAAATATGCTCTCGCTATCTTAATAACTTTCTTATTTATAGTTAATAGTGAATTACATTTCGCTTATTGGACAATAATATTAACAGCAGTAATTTTAATTTGGAAAATAATTACAGATAAGAAAATATTACAAAACAAAAAGTTTTGGACATATGTAATAGTTGTTTTGCTTATTGGAGTTTCAATATTAGTATATAAATACAAACCTTACTTAAAAATCAACTACTCAGATAATAACTATTTACAACCAAATTTAAATGAAGCAATATATTATTCAGCTGATACCTTAGGAGTTATTACTCCACCAAGTTTAAATCCATTTTGGGGAGAATATTTTGATGATAATGTTCGGGACAAATTTACCGGAGGCAGGGGAGAGAATACAACTTATTTGGGAATTATAGCCTTAATAATTGCCATATTTGGAATTTCCAAAAAATGGCATGATAAAAAAATGAAATTATGGTTTTCTATATTTTCAGTATTTTTTATTCTTTCCCTAGGACCATTTTTACATTTTTATGGTTTAGTAAAACCAATAATTCCCATGCCATATATTTTATTATATGAGTATTTACCATTTGTAGATAATATTAGATCAGTAGCGAGAATGTTTCCTTTTGCTATGTTAGCTTTTTCTATGTTAGTTGGATATGGAATAATTAGTTTAAAATTTAAAAAGGAAAGTACAAAAAAGATTATTTTTGTGGCCATTACTGGTTTGCTTATTTTAGATTTTTGGGCAGTTCCCAGAACTTCTTTTACTGTCCCCTCGCCATTTTATGTAAAAATGCAACAAGATACCGAAGATTATGCCATTGTTCATATACCAGATTCAACCAGTTATGTGGCCGCAACAGAATCAAAATACTTTAATTCTTTGCATAATAAAAAAGTTTTTGGGGGAATGGATTTTGCTAGGCAAAAACCAAATTCATTTTTAGAGGAAAAGAGCGATCCAATTCTAAATAAATTACTATACCAATTGCCACAATCTCAATTTAGTTATTTAGAACATGATTATAAAAACACAGCTCATCACTATTTTGAAAAAAACAATATTAAATACATTGTCATTGATAGAAAAGCGATTGAAAGAGATAAAATAAAGTTCTCATTATATGAATTTAACAGAACTATTGAATTTCTCAGAAATGAAATGGAATTAGATGAAGTTTATAGAGATGCATCGGTGGTGGCTTTTTCTACAGAAATAAGTAAAAATATAGACCAACCAAATTTATTAATTTATGAAAATGGTTTTATTGAAAAGAAAAAGTTAAGATATGATGATTTAAAGCAATTGGTAAGAGTTACTAAATTTGTATCAAGTGAAGAGAATTGGATAATTGAAAATACCAAAGACGATAATATAAATACTCAAATAAATATGGTTTTTGATAGCGGAGAAAATTCTGAAAATAGTCTTTTGCGAATCATTTTTGATGATGAAATTATTGAAGAATATACAATTTTTGAGGGCATATTAGGAAAATCATTTCTAATAAATAATATTGAACCGGGAATACATTCATTAAAAATTGAAATTACGAACAGTCAAGGTGCAACTATGAAAAATAAAGACATAGAAGTAATAAAAATGAATTATCAAGAAGTTGATGAAGTAGAAATACCAAAAGTCTATAATAATATTAATTCTTTTGCTAATCAAAACATTCTGCAAACACCAACAGAGAATAGAGAATTAGATGCAAATATTATTGAAAGAGACGATATAATAATAAAAAATATTGAAAGTCTAAATGAAATATTTCTAGGTAGAAAATATTCAACCCTCTCCGATTTTGCATCTTTTCAACCAATTATTCGCTCGGAAATAAATTGGAACGTTGCTCACGAAATGTATAATATTTATGACCGTGCTTACTATGATGATTGGGCAGAAGAAAGTTTGGCAAAATTTAATATTGGTTATGTGGTAATTGATGCTGACAATTTTATGGGTGTTTCAGATTTTCACGAATACACATCACAGAGATCATTTCGCGCTGACACAATTTACAATCAAGATGGTTATGTAGCTTACCGAGTCGGAAAAGATGAACCTTATAACAGTGCTTTTCCTAAACTTCTAATGAGATCAGGATTCAAAGATATGTATACAGACCCCATAACACACGAAACCACCCGTAGTATTAGAAAAAATGCGATTATATCGGTTTATCAGGATGAGGTGGCAAATAACCCGATAAACGTCTATTTTGACGCTAAAACGAGCTGTAGCGATGATATATTGCTTGCAGGCAGTGTTTCAAGATCAGAAGAAGAGAAAAATACACTCGGAGAATTTTCTATTAACAAAGATTGGCAACCATATTATTTGCAACTGCCAGCTCCAAGCGAAAAACTTTCTCATATTGAAATCACCTGGAATTCAGATGAAAAAAATTGTGAAGTTTTGCTAGATAATATTGGCGCAAATTTGGAATAAAAAAATAGGGTCTTGCTAACCTTAATTGATTAGCAATTTAGGATTTGTAAAATTCTAGCAGAGATTTTAAGTGCTCATGTGTTGAGTACTTTTTTTGTACTATATTTTTAGAAATTTTACCCCAAGTGGTAAGTTTTTCTCTGGCTGGTAAAATGTTTGCAAGTTTTTGAGATAATTCTAATGCGTTACCGGAAGAAAATAGCATGCCGTTTTCATTTTCAGAAATTATATCTGGCAATCCTCCCAAGCGACTACCAATTATAGCTCGGCCATAATTCATTGCTTCCAAAGCCACCAGCGGTTGATTTTCTGAAACCAGTGAGGGAATTACAACCATACTACAATTTTTATAGAAATTGTTCAGTTCAGAATGCTTAACTTTTCCAACAAACTCAACTTTATTATCAAGGTTATTTTTATTGGCATAATCTTGTAATTCTTTTTCCATAGGACCAGAACCCACAAAAGTGGCTGTAAAATCAGAATTATTTTCTGCTAAAGTTTTTATTGCCTTTAATAAGATTTGCGGACCCTTAGATTTCACCATTCTGCCCACAAATAAAATATTTGGTTTATCTGGCAGAGGCGCAATTTCTGAATTATCTAAATCAATAAAATTGGTCAAATGATGGAGATTTTTAAAACTATGTTCAGCCAATTTGTGCTTTAATTCCTGTGAAGGAACAATATAGGAATCCATTTTGTTTTTAGCGCGACGACGAATATAACTATGTGCTAAAACATTATATTTATATCGTAACCAGGAATGAGAAGAGGTGTGATGGCGCAATTTACATTTTTTATTCAAACATTTAATTCCAATACCAGCCGGACACAAAGTTCCAATATCTTTAACTAACCATTCCGTTTCACAAATATATGAAGAATCATGAATTGTTTGTATGAATTTTGTATTAGGAAAATGTTTCCTTACTTTAAGCAACGGAAGAGAATATTTTTTAATGTTTTGAAAATGAAAAACGTCAAAATTATGTCTGTTTAAAAAACTGCCAAAATATTTTGTTAAGGTTGGATAATAAAAAGCTCTTAAATCGCGGGCTAGTTTATTTTTCTTTTCTGTAAATATTTCTAAATTTGGAAAAGCTTTTTCTGGAGCCGGTGAGGGAGAAAAAGACAAACCAAAAACCTCATGACCATTATCTTTTAATAACTTAGCCAGATTAAAAAAATAGGTTTCTGCTCCACCATGAGCAGAAGCGTGATCATTTACTAGGAGAATTTTCATAGACATTTTTATAAATTGCCATAGTTTCAGTGGCTGCTTTTTGCCAGCTGAAATCATTAATTCGCGTCAAACCTTTAGCAATCAAATCATGGCGTAAGGTCTCATTTTCAAAAATGCGAACAATAGCATCTTCTAATTCGGAAATAGAATAGGGATTAATACTTAGGGCTGCGTCGCCGGCAACTTCAGACAAAGACGAATTTTTACTGACAATAACTGGTGCGCTAAATTTCATCGCTTCAAGGACTATTAAACCGAATCCTTCTAAAAGAGAAGGAAAAACTGCCAAACTGGAATGCTGATAAAAAACTGGTAGTTCTTCATCAGTAACAGTTTCAATAATTCTAACTTTTTTCTCCAGATTTAAACTTTTAATAAGTTTAAAAATATTTTGATAGCGCCAAGCTTTGCGACCAACAATTATCAATTCGGTATCTGCTAATTTATTTTGTTGCCACAAATTAGCACAAGCACGAATTAACATCTCATAATTTTTCCGCGGAGTCAGAGAACCAACTGATAAAATATATTTTTCGGGCAAATTATATTTAGAAGTAACCTTTTGCATTAGAGATGAATCTGGTTCCGCACTTGCCAGCTTAGTCGGCAAAGCTTCATAAACTACTGCCGTTTTGTTTTTCGTTTTAGGATAAAGTTCGTGCAAAGTTTTCTCTGTGGTTTTAGAAACTGCAATAATCTTTTTGGCAGTGGCAAAAGTTTTGGGCCACAGTTTTTTATAAATAAAACGTTTGCCAAATTTATGAGCTTCTGGAGTTAGTAGGGGAGATAAATCGTGAATGGTAATTACATAGGGCTTAGGAGGCGTAAAATAGGTCGGAATTTGCGCGGGATTGTGAATAACGTCTAAATCATACAACTTCTTACTATTTATCATATGGGGGTAATATAGATGCGTTTTCAAAAGCCACTTATAAGGATTGGGAATAACTCGTTGTTCAAAACTTTTTAATTCCGGCAACTCTTTATAATTCAAACAAACAAATTCATTATCAGAATTTGCTTGCATAGCTTTAAGCAACTCTAGCGTATATCTAGCAATGCCAGTAGTCGGTTCATTTAGTGATTCTGTAATGTAACCAATTTTCATAAAGACTCTAAATATTTTACAAACTTTTTAGTGGAACCTTCCCACGAAAGAATTGGACCCAAAACCTTGTTGGGTTTTACTTCAAGGCCAGCATACACCGCTTCGCGGGGAGCAATTCCATAAGGTTCATTTTTGGCAGTAAAAATGAAAATATCTGAAGCTTTAATATATTTTTCTACTTGTCGATCTTTTAGTCGGCCTAAGAAATGAATATTATTTGCTAGGCGAGAATGCTTAGCCAATTTTTTTAATTTTGCCTTTTCTGGACCATCACCAATTATATAAAAATGTTCTAAACCTTTAGCGTTTCTACTAAAATATGAAATCGCCTTATCAATTCCTTTACGTTTATGAAGTTTTGAGGTGGTAATATAAACTTTAGTACGCTCGGGAAAATCAAGTTCTTTCCTTAACTTTTCTTTATCATATTTATCAAATCTTTTCTTTTCAATACCAGGAACAATAACTGGGACATCTAAATTGTAAATATTTCTAATTTGATCTTTTGTCCATTGACTATTAGCAATAATATTTTTTAGATTTCTAACATTTTTGTAATCTCTATTGCGCAGGAGGGGAGAAACAAAACGCACCAAAGAATTCTGTTCTTTTTTTAAATCATGCAGAAAGCGCGGCGGTTCTAAACAATAATAAATTAATTTTGATTTTTTAATACCAAAATCTTTACTCAAACTGTTTAAAGCAATGGTTGTTTGCCAACCCATACCACAATAAAATTTGGCTTTAATACGAGCTGCTCTTTTAGCTAAAGCCTTCGCCTCCGTGGTTGATTTGAAAGTTCGGCGAAACAAATTTTTAGACAATTTTAAATCAAGAGATTTAATTACCACCTTTTTAGACATCATGTCATTGACCGGTTTAGCGGTCCGCAAGGTTACAACATAAACTTTATGGCCCATTTCAGCCAAAGTACTGGTGAGCTTTGCTAAATGTCTTTCGCCACCATAAGGATCAACTAAAAAGGGATAGATAAATACAATTTTCATAAAATTACCTCCTTAAAACAATTCAGATAGTTATTGATAGTTTTTTCCCAAGTATAAGTAGTTTTAACGTAATTATAGGCTGACCGAGCAAACTGATCATAGTATTCTTCGTTTAGAAATTTATTAATACTATTTACAAAGCAGGTGGTGTCTTTCTCTGGACACAAGATTCCCATTTGGTCACTGACAGCTGATGTTAAACCGTCAACAGCTGATGCCACAATTGGTTTTAGAGTTAAAGCGGCTTCTAGCGCTACTAATCCAAAACCCTCAACGTCACCAGCTACTTTAATATTTGGCATTAGAAATAGATCGGCGGCTGACAATAAAATATCTCTTTTTGTATTACTACAATTTTTTATTAAATAAACCCTATTTTTTAATTTTTCCTGCCAGATGAATTTGCGGATGCTTTCGTGTTCTGGACCATCGCCAATAATTAAATATTTCATATCTGGCCCAAGTTTAGGAAAAACATTTTGCAGAAACCATAAAACACCTTTGCGTTTTACCAAGCGACCAACTGTTATTAAGGTGAAGTGATCTTTTAAATCAATATTATCAGAAATTAATCTCTGACGACATTCATTTTTTTCGTACAATTTTATTTTTGAATAACCAGAAGGAATAGTTATTAATTTATCTTCTGCTATGCCGTTTTGTAAACACAAGCTTTTGGTAAAATTACTAACACAAATTATTTTTGTGAGCTTGGCAAAAGATCTTTTCACAAATAAATTATAGAACCAGTTATTGTAAGTTAATTCTAAACCATGCATGGTCGCCACCACCGGTTTTCCATAAATTTTCCCCAGTAGTCTTCCCACTGGCGCCATCACACCATCTGTTAAATAAATCAAATCCACCGAAGCTCCAAAAATTAATCCCATAAAAAAAGAATATGGCAAAAACCATACTAAAGATAGACGACTAACTGATTTATTTAAAATACTTATTTTTTCAACCGGTAAATTTTCAAGCAAGTTACGAGACACCTGTTGCATACCTCCAGGTGCATCGGAAAAAGTGCGGGCTATGAATAAAACTTTCATCGATCGTACTTGTTTTGTTTAAGCTTGGTGGAAATATCTTCTAAAATTTTGCGATTATAACCAATAGCTGACGAAACCAGACCCATAATACTGACCTGAAAACCAACGATAACTAAAACCGCCGATAAAATAAGTGATTGAATGTGACCATCGCCACCCTCGGTATAATAAAAATATAAGAAGCGACCAAAACCAATTAATCCAAAGAAAAATAGAATACTGCCTAAAAACAACATCACCCGCAAAGGACGATAAATAGCAAAGGTTTTTAGGATAGTAATAAGTGAGGAGGTGATGTGAGAAGGGACGTTTCTGATAAGGCGAGATTTGCGTTTGACGGCGCGGGCGGGAATGGTGACAGATTTGATAATTAAATTATTATTCTTGGCTTGAATTAAGGATTCGTGTGCATAGGTGTGAGTAGAAATTATATTTATTTTCATAGCGGCGGACCTGGCATAAGCACGATAACCACTGGAGACATCAATATCTTTAGGCAAACCAGTAAGTCTTGTTACAAAGAAACTTCCTAAAGCATTTCCTAGGCGATTTACTAAAGGCATCTCCTTTAGATTTTTAATATCACGATTTGAAACCACAATATCCGCTTTTTTATTAAGTATGGGTTGTACCAGTTCTTCCAAACGAGACTGATCGTAATGATTGTCAGCGTCGGTATTTACAATAATGTCGGCTCCGTGCTCTAAAGCTTTATTTATGGCATCAGAAAAAGTTCGGGCTAAGCCTTCATTGGTTTTGTGGGAAAATATAAAATCTGCTCCCGCCGCCTTGGCCATCTCTGCTGTTCTGTCGGTTGAACCATCATTTAAAACCAAAACTAAAACTTCAGCAATTCCTTCTATGGTTCTAGGAATTTCCTTTATGACCTGAGCAATAGTTTGCTCTTCGTTATAAGCTGGTATGGTTACAATTAATTTCATTTGGCTTTTTTAAACATTGATCTTAAACCTTTTAGTTGGGCAAACTCTTCTTTATTGAAAAATCCAAATACAAACAGTAATAATATAAATAGACCAAATATTAACACTCCTGTCAAGATGTTTGAAAGCAGAGCGGTGGGCAGAAAATAAGAGATTATTAGTGGAATTATAACGGCAATTACGATTTTAAACAAACGCAGCCATTCCTGTTTAACAGGATAGTACTTATTGGCCACAAGATAGGTAAGAAATATTACAATGGCAAAAGAGATGATGGTGGTAATGGCTGCTCCCATCATACCAAAACGAGGAACAAAGAAATAGTTTAAACCAAAGTTTAGTACTGCCGGAATAATTATTACCCACGGATAATATTTAGTTTTTTCAACAATATGAATTCCTTGGGCCAGCACAAAATGCAAACCATAAAAGACATAAGAAAAAGCAACTAGTGGAACAATGGTGGCAGCCGTAATATATTCGGCCGGTGACATAATGGTAATTAAGGCTTCATCAAAAATAGAAATTCCCAGCGCGGCCGCTGAGGCCAACAAAAAGAAGTAAGTAAAAATTCTGGCAAAAGTTTTTTTGCTGTCGGGTTCATTGGCCAAGCGATAGGAGATTGTGGGCCAAGCCATTTGAAAAGGTGTAACCAAAACTACAGACAAAAAGAATCCAAGTTTATAACCCAGAGAATAAATCCCGACTTCGGTGAAATCAAAATAGTGTTTTAGAAAATAGCGATCGGATAAATCCATAATCCACATTGCTAGCGACGCAGGAATTATTGGCAAACCAAATTTTATAAGTTTGCGAAAAAGAAAATTGTCCCATTTAAATTTTACAGTTCTATTAACAAATAAAAAGAAAACGATCAGAATTAAAAAGTGAGCAATTAAATTACCGGTTAAAATTCCGGCTATACCCATTTTTTGGACTATCAAGAAATAACTATTTAGACCTAAGATAACAAACGCTCTAACAATCCACAGAGAAGAATAAATTTTGGCTCTATCCTGACTTCTGAGAGTGGAAAAGAAGATAGTTTCAGGAATCATAACTGCATTGGCCAGCAGTAGCAGTTTTACCAAATTAACAAGTTCAGCATTTCCTAAAACCAATTCTGCCAGTTCGGTCGCTTTAAACCAAGCTAAAACAGTGAAAATAATTGTAATTGGAACAACAAAAATGAAAGCAGTACCACTGGCAATTTTTTTGTGATCATCAGATTTTGTATCGCGGTTGGCGACTTTAATTATTGCTGAAGCCATCCCGATTAAAAAAATCATATTTAAAACTGCCAACACGGTGTTTAGAAGCTCCAAACGTCCATAATCGGCCGTATCCAGATTTCTGGTGTATAAGGGAATTAGCAAAAAATTGATCAGGCTTTGTAAACCTGAACCAACAGCGTAAATAATTGTATCTGTACCCAGTTTTTTGATATCTTTAAACATATCCCAGTAGCACAACTTAATGAATATATTATTTATCGGCCCAATAGTACAAAAACTTGTTGTACTACCGAGTATAGTTTATAATAACACGTCTGTTAATAAGCCTCAATCAAAGCAAAAATGTATATTTCTGCTATAATATAAAGGAATTTCTATAAAACATCCAATGAAGAAAAGCCTATTAGTAACATTTTTCTACCCACCACAAGTGGGTGGTATAGAGAATTCTCTCTACAATTTCAGTCATTTCTTAAAAGATAAAGAAGAACTGACTATTTTAGTACCTCCGTTCAAAAATTGCAAAGAGTTTGATAAACAAGAGCCTTACAAAATAGTAAGAAAGAAATTCCTGAATAGTAAGAGATGGCCTAAACCGAGATTTATTCCCTTGCTTTGGCATACCTTAAAATTGGTAATTATAAAGAAGCCCGACATTATTTATGCTGGTCAAATTCATCCCTTAGGAGCCGCCGCCTATTTTGCCAAGAAACTTTTCGGAATTCCCTATATTATTTTTACCTATGGTATGGACGTAACTCTGCTACATCACGCTCGAGACAAAAGTTGGTTATCAAAAAAAGTTTTTGCTCAAGCCGAGAAAATTATAACCATAAGTGAATTTACCAAAAAGGAAATTATGAAATTTTCTGTACCAGAAGAAAAAATATATAAACTGTGGCCGGGAGTATCGCAACCAGAAAAAATCTGGAACCAAGATGAAGCTAGAAGTGAACTGAATTTAAATAAGGATGACAAAATAATTTTAACAGTAGCTAGGTTGATGGCTAGAAAAGGACATGACAAAGTAATTTCTGCCCTGAAAAAAGTTTTAGAAACAATTCCTCAAGCTAAATATGTTATTGTGGGAGATGGTGAAAATAAAGAAAATTTAGTTAAATTAGTAAAAGAAAACAATTTAGAAGACAAGGTTATTTTTGCCGGTAAAGTGAGTGATGAAGATTTAGCGAAATATTATTCTGCTTGCGACATATTAATTTTAGCATCGCGTCCCATCAAAGATGATGTGGAAGGATTTGGCATGGTTTATGTGGAAGCCAATATTTATGGCAAAGCGGTAATTGGCGGACGCGGTGGGGGAACAGCTGACGCAATTTTGGATGGTAAGACAGGAATTTTGGTTGATCCGGAAAATGAAGCAGAAATCGCTGATAAAATTATTGAAATTCTGCAAAACGACGAATTAAGAAATAAATTAGCTTTAAACGGAAAGTTACGCGCCGAAAACGAATTACAATGGGAAACACTTCTAAGCAAATTTAAACAAGAAGTATTAGATAAAATTGATGAATAAAGAACTTTCCATAATTATTGTTAACTGGAATGTCAGTCGGGAATTGAATAAGTGTATAAAATCTATTGTAGAAAAAACTAAAAACATTGATTTCGAAATTATTATTGTCGATAATAATTCCATGGATTGTGATATCTGGGAAGTGGGAAAGCGTTGGCCACAAAGTTATATCATTCATAACAAAGTTAATTTTGGTTTTGCTACGGCCGTTAATCAGGGAATTGGTAAAGCCAAAGGTGAATATATTTTACTTCTAAATCCTGATGTTTTAATTCCTGATGAAAATACCTTGCGCAGTTTTATTGATCAAGCCAAAGATATTAAAAATTTGGGCGTGGCCGGATGTAAGATTTTAAATTACGACGGCAGTATTCAAGAATCGGTCAGAAGATTTCCTGATATCAAATCCCAAAGTTTAATTTTATTAAAGCTTCATCAATTATTTAAACTAAAAGCTATTAAAAATTATTTAGCCAAAAGTTTTGATTATGATTATTCTGATAGTGTTGATCAAGTAATGGGAGCAGCTTTCTTAATTTCCCAAACTGCCATTGAAAAAATTGGTCAGTTTGATGAAAATTATTTTCTCTGGTTTGAAGAAGTAGATTTCTGTAAACGAGCTAAAGACAAGGGTTTAAAAATTATGTATTTAGCTGGCACCTCAATCCTGCACCAAAAAGGAGAAAGCTTTGCTAAATTGCCCGCGGTCAAAAAACAATATATTTATTTGAATAGCTTATACAAATATTTTAAAAAACATGGTCAAGGAAGTGAAAAGAATATTATTTTATTCTTGGCGCCCCTAAGTTTATTCTTGGCCCTAGTTGTAAATTTAATAGAAACTTTCAAAACAATTAAACGAGATAAAAATAAATGAAAAATATTTTTGGCAAAGAATTCTTTTATGTTTTAATTGCTTGGGCTCTAGTGGAAGCGTTTTCGTTGTGGGGGATTTCAAATTTGCTGATAAATCAAACGGTATTTTGGATAGTTTTAATTCTGACAGCAATTTTTACCTTATATAAACCACTTTACGGATTGCTAATAGTTTTATTTGAATTAATTATTGGGGGAAAGGGTTATTTGTTTTTTGCAGAATTGCTCGGCACAAAAATTTCCTTGCGCCTAGGAATATTTTTAACTGTCCTTGCAGCCTGGATAATAATTTCATTGCTAAAAAACCACTCAGCCATTTTTAAAAATCCTGTATTTACTAAAAAAATCGGAATCTATTATTGGCTGACAATTTTAGCTATTGGTTGGGGAGTGTTAATAGCTTATATAAATAATAATCCTTTAATTGATATCTTTTTGGATGCTAACGGTTATTTGTTTTTAGGACTAGTGCCAATGGCGGTGGCGGAAATTAATAACAAGAAAAAACTGGAAAAAGTAGTGCGTTATTTACTTTTTGCCACTACCGCCGTCGCCATTGAAACTACTTTAGTTTTGTATACTTTTTCTCATGGTTTCACCGAAACTATGGCGGGTTTGTATAAATGGATAAGAGACACTGGCGTTGGTGAGATAACTAATTACGGTCATGGTTTTTACCGTATATTTTTTCAATCACATTTGTTTAATATTGTAGCTTGGTTTATTTTAGTGGCTTATCTTTGGCCACAGGAAAAAATTAGGTCAGCCAAATATTTTTCATCTGCTTACATAATGCTCACCCTGAACAGTTTTATAATTATTATTGGATTATCCAGAAGTTTTTGGATGGGATTAGTTGGAACAATTGCAATAGCAATTATATTATTGCTGATACAAAGAATTGAGCTAAAAAGAATAATAAAATATTTATCTTGGTTAACTTTATCGGCCATTATAGCTGTTATATTTCTAACCATTGTTGTTAAATTTCCACTACCTCTTGGTGGGGGACAGGATTTTTCTGCTATCAATTTATTAAGTGACAGAACATCAGATTTAGATTCCGAAGCAGCTGCCAGAAGTAGATGGAGTTTATGGAATCCGTTAATGGAAAATGTAAAAGTTAATCCCATAATCGGACAAGGTTTTGGCACCAAAACGGCTTACACAACGAGCGACTTGCGTTATATAGATTTAAACGGTACGGATCAAATTGAAACTTATTCTTTGGAGTGGACGTATTTAGACATGATAGTTGAATTTGGTTTTATTGGACTGTTAGCTTATTTGGCTTACCTTATGTTTATTGCCAAAAATATTTGGCATAAAATGTTAAATTCTTATCTCTATACAGGTATTTTCTTAAGTCTAGTTTGTCTGTTAATTCTTAATTTTTTTACTCCTTATTTGAATCACCCTATAGGAATTGGTCTAATTATAATAGCTTCGGCCATGGCTCTAATTAAACCAGCAGGGCATTTTGACAAAGAAGGCTAAAATTGATATTTTATATCTATAAATCTCTACTTGTAATTGGTTCCGACTAAAGCAATGGCAGAAATGAAAGATGATAAAAAAAGCATTTCTATTATCCTGGTTAGTTATGAAAATCCAGGTATTTTAATGCAGTGTATAAAATCAATTCTCAAAGAAGCAAACAAACCGAATGAGAGTTTTGAAATTATTGTAGTTGATAATTCTATTAACAATAAAAATCGTAACGAGATAAAAGAAAAGATAGAGGATGATTTTAGTAAAGAAGTAAAGTTAATAAAAAATAAAAAGAATGTTGGATTTCCTAAAGCTGTCAATCAAGGAATAAAAAACTCCAGTGGTAAATATGTTTTGATTTTAAATCCTGATATTACCGTTTTAGAAAATTCTATAAACAAATTAGCCGCCTTTCTTGATCAACACGAAGAGGTGGCAATTGTTTCACCCAAACTTGTTAATCCAAAAGGAACAATTCAATTTTCATGCTTTTCCTTTTTTACAACTATTAAAACTATAATTTATCGTCGTACCTCGTTGGGTAATCTAAATAAGGGAAAGAAAAATTTAGAAAAGTTTTCCTTAACAAATTGGAATCACGCAGAAGCGCGTCCGGTGGCTTGGATGTTAGGTTCCGCTATGATGGCTAAACGTGAAGCAATAAAGAAAGTTGGTTTAATGGATGAAAGATTTTTTATGTATATGGAAGATGTGGATTGGTGTCGACGTTTCTGGCGAGCTGGTTATAAAGTCTATTATTATCCCGATGCTGCCATGGTTCATTACTATCAACGGGAAAGTGCAACCGAAAGCAGTCTATTTTTAGCGATGTTCAATAAATTAACTAGAATTCATATAAAAAGTGCCATTAAATATTTTTGGAAATATAGAAGAGCAGAAGAAAGAGATTTAATAAATAAAATCAATAATTTAAATAGCAATGAAAACTAGAAAAATAAATCCTACCAATAGTAAATTTTCCAAAGCTCGAAAAATAACAATTTGGATAATTGTAGTATCGGTTGTTTTAATTGGTGCCAGCTCTGCCTTTGCTTATAGTCCTGGAAAATCGGCTTACAAAAATGCTTTGGCAGGAAAAAATCTTTTGTTGGAAGCGCAAGACTTAGCGGTCAAACAAGATCTTGATAATGCTGGTCAAAAATTGGTAGCAGCTAATGAAAAATTTGTTGCCACCAAAAATGATATTCAAAAAATATCTTATTTAAAATTTATTCCTTATGTGCGTAACCAAATCAAAGCGGCTGAAGGAATGGTGGTTTCTGCTGAAGAAATAACTGGTGCTCTAATTGAAGTTGTGGATGTAGTAGAAAATTTGTATGAACCATTTAAAGAAAAAGAAGATGCCAGTTTTTCCGATTTTTCTGAAGCAGATAAATATAAAATAATGCAAGAATTTTATGAATCCACACCCAATTTGACTCGAGCAGTAGCTAAAATTGAATTGGCCGACGAAACCATAAATTCCATTTCAACTTTTGGTTTATTGCCACAAATTAAAGAAGCGCTTGATATTATTAACGAACAGTTACCAGCTCTAAAGGAGGGTTTGACAATAGTAACTGATTTATCACAAGTTTTACCGCCCATGGCCGGTTATCCGGAAGACCGACATTATTTGTTTTTATTTAAAAATAATACTGAACTTCGACCCGATGGAGGATTTAACGGTAGTTATGGAGAAATAAATATTTCGAGTGCCGAAATTAAGGATTTAACAACTGATGATACTTATAATCTTGATAAAGATGCTGATATTAATGAAACCCCGCCTTGGCAACTACGAGTTCTAACTAATCCTAATATGTCCACTTGGACATTTAGAGATTCCAACTGGTCACCTGATTTTCCAACTTCCAGTGAGAAGGCCTTATATTTCTATGACATTGAGGGTGGAACAACAGAATTTGATGGCGTAATCGCTTTAACACCAACTGCCATAGAAAACTTTCTCGCTTTTACTGGCGAGTTGGCAGTTGATGGTTATACTTTCAATCACGAAAATTTCACTGAACAATTACAATTTATTGTGGAAAGAGAATATAAATTAACTGGTACAGACAAGGAACAAAGAAAAGATATTATTGGTCCACTGGCTGACAAAATTATTGAAACAATTTTTGCGCTACCAAAAGAAAAGTGGTTGGATTTTTCAGAAGTTGTTTTTGATACTATGCACGAAAAGCAAATGTTGATTTATATGACAAATGATACAGAACAAGCATTTATTGACAAAAATAATTGGGGTGGTGCGGTTGATCAGAGTGAAAACGGAGATTATCTAATGTCAGTTGATGCCAACATGGCGGCTCTAAAAACTGATGCTTTTATGGATCGTTCATTAGCTTATGAAGCCGATTTTACCAATTCAACACCTACTGCTAAAGCTACAATTCACTACAAAAACAACGCCGGTTTAACTTGGAAATCAACTCGTTATCGCACTTGGAATAGACTATATGTTCCGGAAACGTCAAATCTTTTAAACATTTCTGGTAACCAAGTAAGTCCATCTTATTATGAAACAGACGAATCTTATGAAGTAACTGAAGAATTGGGAAAAACAGCTTATGGAACCTTCTCTATTACAGAAACAAATAGTGAAAGCGATCTAGTTTATGAATATGAATTACCAGATTGGATTAAAGCTATGGTTGATGATGGTGAATATAAATTAAAAGTGCAAAAGCAGCCGGGTACAATAAATCCTCCTCTAAATATTACTTTAAAATTCGCTAAAAATATAAAATCATTTTCTGGTGAGGGTGGGGAAGTAACCTCAGATGGTAAAGCGATAACCTTTACAACTGATTTACTAATGGATAAAGAATTTATTGTTAAATTCTAAATAAAAATATGGAGAAATTTGTACCGCGTCATAAAAAACGACCTAATTTTACAATCCTAGTTGTGTTGGTAGCGGTTTTTATTGGCGGACTTTTTATTGGCCGAGCCACAACTACAATTGAGAACGGAAATATTAAACAAATATTTTCTGGGCGCTTAACTGATAAAGCGGAACAAGTTAATTTTGATACCTTTTGGGATGTCTGGAAATTAATTGAAGATCGCTATGTGGATCAACCGCTTGATTATAGTGCTATGCTTGATGGTGCCATTAATGGCATGGTTTATGCGTTGGACGATCCCTATACGCTTTATATGAATCCCGATGAAGCCAAAGAGTTTCAAAATGAAATTGACGGCAAATTTTCAGGTATCGGCGCCGAAATTGGAATAAAAAATGAACAATTAACCATTATTGCACCGCTGGAAAATTCTCCTGCTAAAAAAGCCGGTTTGCTTAGCGGCGATCTAATCAAAAAAATTAATGGTGAGGATGTGACTTCATTAAGTTTATATGAAGCGGTAGCAAAAATTAGAGGTGAAAAAGGCAGTGAAGTTGTGTTAACAATTGCCAGAAAAGATTCTTTTGATGAAAAGGATTTTACCATAATGCGAGATCAAATTGATATTAAATCAGTAACTTGGGAAATGAACAATAATGGCGTTGTGTATATGGAATTAACCCAGTTTGCTGAAAAGACAACTGGCGAATTAGATTTAGCAATCTCACAAATATTACCTCAAAATCCTAAAGGAATAATTTTGGACTTAAGAGATAATTCTGGTGGTTTATTACAGGTTTCAGTAGAAGTGGCTTCTGAATTTTTAGAAGAAAATGATATTGTGGCGATAGAAGAATATGCCGACAATACAGAAACAATTTCTCGCAGTAATGGCAGTATGAGATTGGGAGATTTACCAATGGTAGTTTTGATAAATGAGGGTTCAGCCAGTGCTGCAGAAATTTTGGCTGGTGCTTTAGCTGATAATAGAGATGTAAGTTTGATTGGAAAAACGACTTTTGGCAAAGGTACAGTTCAAGAATTACATACACTTGATAATGATGGGGCCTTAAGAGTTAGTGTAGCTAAATGGTTAACTCCGAATCGGATAGATATAAATAAAGCTGGTATTGATCCCACAATTGAGGTGGAATTAAGTGATGAAGACTTTAATAGCAATAAAGACCCACAATTAGAAAAAGCCTACGCTGAAATAAACAAGCAGCTATGAACAAAGTAATTCGTATGAAAATCTTAGGCAGAGTTCAAGGAGTCTGTTTCAGAAATTTTGTTTGGGAAAAAGCAAATAAATTAAATATTAAGGGATATGTGAAGAATCTGGCGGACGGATCAGTTGAGATTATAGCTTCTGGAGAAGAAAAGAGCTTAGATAAGCTAATCAAAAAGTGTAGACAGGGGAGTAAATTAGCCGAGGTTGAAAATATTGAAAAAGCAGAAATAAATAAAGCTGAAAATTACTCAGATTTTACAATAAAATATTGACAAGTTAAGGCAAATCATTATACTTAAGCTAAATAATTATTTTATGAAAGTAGTTTTAACCAAAAATATTGAAACATTAGGAAACAGGGGAGACATTAAAGATGTCTCTCGTGGTTATGCTCAAAATTATTTGATTCCTAATGGCTTAGCCGAAGTATTAACACCAGGTGTAAGAAATAATTATAAAATGTTGGCTAAAAAAATTGATCAGGAAAAAGCTAAAGCTGAAGCGGGTAAAAAAGATTTACAAGCCAGCCTCAAAGATGTAAAAATAGATATGGAAGAAAAAGTAAATGAAGATGATAAATTATTTGGCGCCATTACTGCTAAAGAAATTATAAAATATTTGAAAAGCAATAATAATATTGAAGTAACAGAAAAAAATATAAAGAAATTTGCTGCTATTAAAAAAATAGGTTCCTACAAAATTACATTTATTATTGATAAAGACAAAGAAATTAAAGTGCCGCTCGTAGTAAAAGCAAAATAATCAAAAAAGGGCTTTTTAAGCCCACTTTTTAAAATTATGGTCAAAGCGCAAACAAAATACATTTTTGTAACAGGTGGTGTCATCTCCTCATTAGGAAAAGGCATTACGACTGCTTCCATCGCTAAAGTTCTCCAAAGCAAGGGACATCGCGTAGCTTGTGTCAAATGTGATATGTATGTCAACATTGACGCAGGTACTATGCGACCAACCGAGCATGGAGAAGTTTTTGTAACCAAGGATGGCGTAGAAACGGATCAGGATCTAGGTAATTATGAAAGATTTATAAATGTTGATACCGATTGGCACAATTATGTTACTACCGGCCAAATTTATCAAGAAGTAATTCGAAAAGAACGTAATTTTGAATACGAGGGTGAAGATGTGGAAGTTGTTCCCCATGTTCCCGAAGAAATTATAAGAAGAATAAAATTGGCCGGCAAAGTTGCCCGGGCTAATATTGTTATGATAGAAATTGGCGGTACGGTAGGCGAATATCAAAATATCTTATTTTTGGAAGCCGATCGTATGATGAAACGCGATATACCAGAAAATGTTTTAAATGTACATGTTTCTTATTTGCCAATTCCGCAGACAGCTGGAGAAATGAAAACCAAACCAGTGCAAAATTCTGTACGTACATTAAATGCGGCCGGCATTCAGCCAGATTTTGTGGTGGGACGAAGTGAAAGATCATTGGACAAAAAAAGAATTGAAAAAATAGCTACTTTTTGTAATGTTAAAGAAGAAGATGTAATTTCTAATCCCGATATTGAATCAATTTATGAAATTCCCTTACTCTTTGATGAGCAAAAATTTGGAGAAAGTATTCTAAAGAAATTAAAGCTTGGTTCAGAAAGAAAAAAATTGAATGAATGGAGAAAACTGATAAAAAAAATTAAAAGTGTTAGTCGCGAAGTTAAAATCGGCGTGGTAGGAAAATATTTTAAAACTGGTGATTATGATTTAGAAGATTCATATATTTCTGTCATTGAAGCTATTAAACATGCCTCATGGGCAAATGACGTGAAGCCAAAAATAAAATGGCTTGATTCCGAACAATTTGAGAAAAATCCAAAAAACGTTAATAAATTAGCTGATTTAGATGGAATTATTGTGCCGGGAGGATATGGCAGTCGTGGCATTGAGGGAAAAATAAATGCTATTAAATTTGTGCGTGAAAATAATATTCCTTATTTAGGATTGTGTTATGGCATGCAATTAGCTGTTGTAGAATTTGCTCGCCACGTGGCCGGATTAAAAGGAGCCAATTCCACTGAAATAAATCCCCGCACCAAACATCCGGTAATTGATGTTATGGAAGAACAAAAGAAAATATTAGAAGATAAAGACTATGGTGGCACCAATAGATTGGGAGCTTATCCTTGTGCGGTTAGAAAAGACACTTTTGCCTATAAAGCATACAAAAAAGAAAGAATATCAGAGCGTCATCGCCATCGTTACGAATTTAACAATAAATATCGAGATAAATTAATTAAAAAAGGTTTGAGAATTGGGGGAGTTTATCGTCAAAAAAATCTGGTAGAAATAATTGAAATACCAGAACACAAATGGTTTGTGGGATCACAATTTCATCCCGAGTTTCAATCCTATCCGCAAAGTCCACACCCGTTGTTTAGGGATTTTATTCAAGCAGCGGCCAGTAAATAATCAAGTACCAGTTTTACTAAATTCTGAAAATAACAAAAAATCGAGTAATAGTTTATTAATCAACTCGATTTTTAAGTTTGAGTAAAAATGGAGCTCTCGTTTATAATTTTTATTTAGATGGTATAACGCTTACAAAATTGCGGAGAGCCAATTTACCATTAAAGGCTTTAACCTTTTTCTTTTTGAATTCTACTTTTCCATTTACCATCGCAAAAATTGTATCATCACTACCAATTTTAACATTTTTGCCAAGATGATATTTGGTTCCTCGTTGGCGAACAATTATCCCACCTGTTTTAACAGTTTGACCACCGTATACTTTAACACCCAATCTTTTTGATTGGCTATCGCGACCAAGAGTTGTCGATCCGCCGGCTTTTCTATGTGCCATAAATTTCGATTAATAAATTCTGATAACTTTATACATAATATTTAAATTACGACTAAATGTCAAGGATAAGTTGACAAATAGTCCAAATGCACGAAAATAAGTAAATATGAGCCAAAATAAGACAATTTACGCTGATTATGCCGCTACTACACCGCTTGATAAACGGGTGTTTTTAGCTATGCAACCATTTTTAGAAACAAACTTCGGTAATCCCAATTCTATTCATGCTTTGGGCCAAAAAGCGTTAGTGGCGATTGATTATGCTCGAGATCAAGTGGCTAAATTGATAAACGCGGAAGCAGGAGAAATTATTTTTACACCAAGCGCTACCATTGCCAATAATTTAATAATTTCAGGTTTAATAAATAATAATAAACCTCACTTTATAACTTCCAGCATAGAACATCCTTCAATATTAGAAGTTGTAAATAATTTGCAAAAGAATAAATTAATTGAATTGGATTTAATTTCACCAGACAAAGAGGGGACAATTTCTGCTGATGAGGTGTTAGCGAAAATTAAAGCTAATACAATTTTTGTAAGTATTATGATGGCCAACAATGAAACGGGAACTATTAATAATATTGCTCGATTAGGTAAAAAAATTAAAGCTATAAATGAAGCCAGAACTAGTAAAATAATATTTCATACCGATGCTGTCCAAGCAGTTAGATCAATAAAACTTGACATTAAAGTTTTGCGAGTTGATGCTCTAACTTTATCAGCTCACAAAATGTATGGACCCAAAGGAGTTGGGGCTTTGTATATACATAAAGACGTGAAATTAGAGCCATTGATTTTTGGTGGTGGTCAGGAAAGGGGACTTATGCCCGGAACTCAGAATACGGCAGCTGTAGTTGGTATGGGTGAAGCTGCAAAAATATTACAAAAAGAACTTGAATCTGACTACCAACATGATTCTGAATTAAAAGAAATAATTATAAATAAATTAATTAATTATAAATTAAATGGTAATTTAAATAATTCTTTACCGGGAATAATTAATTTGCAATTTTCTAAAACCGAAGCTGATATTCTAACTATGAAATTGGATAGAGCTGGTTTAGCAGTAAGTAGTGGTTCAGCTTGTGCAGCGGGAGCAATAAAAAAATCTTATGTGCTAAAAGAGATGGGATTATCAGTCAAAGAAATAGATTCGTCTATAAGATTATCGTTTGGGCGATTTTCTACAAAAAAAGAGGTACTAGACCTCATCCAAATCATTCAAAAAGTGGCTAAAAACTAACAAATTGTACGACTAACAAGAATTAGTGATTAAATGAATAAAAGGGTATTAATACTATTTTAATAGATAAAATAAGTAATTAAACATTGATTATAGGGAATAGAAGTCACAAATTATTATAATTAGTGATATAGGCCTAAAGAGAGAATAATTTAGTAAGACGCACAATATATCTTTTACGACCTAGTATCTCTGAAGCAGGGCTGAAACAAGGTAAATAATAAAACACCAATTATAGGTGTTTTTATTAATTCAAAATTAAATTAAATTAGAATGATGGTAAATAATTTAAAGGATCATTAGGAATTCCATTTATTCTAACTTCAAAATGTAAATGAGCCCCAGTTGTTCTCCAACCAGCTCCCCTGGTGCCTGGAGTACCACCACTATACCCTATTACACTACCAGAAGTCACAAACTGACCTTCAGACACTGCAAAACTTGAAATGTGACCATAAACAGTCGTTAGCTGTTCATTGTGAATTAAAACTATAAAACTATAACCATATCCAGCATCATACGTTCTGCCCACAATCGCATCAGCAGGAGCGTGAATTGGTGTACCTTGAGGTGTGGGAATATCAATAGCGTAGTGATCTACTCCAAAATAAGATCTATAGGCCTCATCATGGAAATAGGCAGAAATTCCTCTGGTAGGAACAACGGGCCAATTTAGAACTCCGGTGGTGCCAGCGGTTGGTGTCCAACCATCAAATAAGTTCTTTTGTCTGGCTTGTTCCAAGATAGAATTAACTTGTGATTCCATGGAAGAAACCTGAGCTTCAGCTGCATCGCGCTCAGCTTTTGCTTGTTCCAGTAAAGTTTGATATTTAGCTTCTTCGTTGTTGGTTTCTGTTAACAATCTATCTTTTCCAGATAATTCTTCATTTAATATTTCTTTGTTGCGTTCCAGTTCAGCTTGTAAGTTTTGTTGTTTCTCTTTTTTCGCTGCCAACACCGTATTCTGCCATTTCAACTCTCGTCTAATTGATTCTATTTCATCCAAAGCTTTTTTTCCTTGACTTTCTAGGGTAGCCATATAATGCTCCTGATCGTAAACTTGAGACAAGGAATCATAACCCAAAAATATTTCTAAAGGATCTTTTTGACTTTGCTGATATAGAATTCTTAAAAGTTCTGACAAAACTTCCTTTTGCTCCTCTATCCTATTTTCTTGTTCAGTAATTTCTAAATTAATTGATTCTACCTCTAAACCAATTTTTTCAATTTCTACTTTGGTTTTTTCAATATTGCTTTCAGTTTGAGAAATCTCTGAATCTAAAATTGAAATCTGCGCTTGCAAGGAAGCTGCCTCGTTTTGATAAGCCGAAACTTGTTTTTGCAGTTCTTCTTCGCTTTCTTTCAAATTATCAATAGCCTGGCGTTTTTTGCCAATTTGCAAATTAATATTTTGGATTTGCTTGCTCAATTCCTCCTCATCAACATCTTCAGCTTTAAGGCTGAATGGAATTACGACAAACGAAATAAGGAGTAAATAAACTGCTCCTTTGGAAACAAATCTTCTTATTTGTGTTTTATTCATTACTCTAGGCTTAATTTAGCCAAATTATTACCATTAGTATGATTAGTATATCATATTTACAAAGTTTTAGCAAGGTCTATACCAGCTGTAACTCTTTTTAGGGATTCTTTTTTACCGTATACTTCCATAATTTCAAAAGGAGAAGGGCTTTGTTTTTGACCAGAAAGTGCAATGCGCAGAGGCCATAAAACTTGGCCAATATTTTCTGTATCTGCTTTTAATCTATCAACAACATTTTTCTGCAAGAAATCATTATTAAAATCTTTTTCTTCGTAGGAATCAAGAAGTTTTAGCATATATTCTAAGCCATGAATAACATCTTCCTTGGTCATATCTTTCCAGAGAAAGAACCTCGGGTCATAAGTTAGATGGTCAGAAAATAAAAACATAACATCGTCCCCTACTTCAGATAAAATTTCAATTCTTGATTGTTCAATTTTAATAATGTTTTCTAATTTATTATTTTCTATGGAATCTGGCTGGGCAATTAATTTCTTTTTAATTAAATAGGGCAAACACATTTCAGTTAACTTACTTAAATTCATTTCCTTAATATAATGAGCATTAAAGAATCTTAAACGTTCTAGATCAAAAATGGCACCACTTTTATTAACCTTTGTTAAATTAAATTCCTTCCCAAGTTCTTCAAGGGTAAAAAATTCTTCTGTGTTTTTGGGATTCCATCCGAGTAAAACCATATAATTAATCAGAGCCTCCGGCAGAAAACCTTCCTGCAAATAGTCAGATATAGAAACCTTATTCTTTCTTTTAGAAAGTTTCGATTTATCCTTATTGAGAATAAGTGGAATATGTCCAAAGTGCGGAACAGAAAATTCTAAAGCTTCCATTATTAAAATCTGTTTGGGTGTATTGGACAAATGATCTTCTCCGCGAATCACATGCGATATTTTCATTTCCTCGTCATCAACCACTGAAGCAAAATTATAAAGAACTTCTTTTGTGCTTTTAGCAATTACCATATCGCCAATTTCCTTGGTGGCAATGGTTTGTTGTCCTTTGATTAAATCGGAAAAAGTTACATCTTTGTCATCTACTTTAAGTCGTATTACAGATTCAGGAAATTCTTCTTTATTTATATTTTTATCCCGACACAGACCAGAATATATTTGCGCCTTACCTTCAGCAATTTGTTTTTTTCTGGCTTCATCCAGCTTTTCCTTAGAACAGTTGCAATAATAAGCTTTGTTTTCCTCTAATAACTGCTGTAAATATTTTTCATATATTTCTCCCCGTTTTGACTGTTTGTACGGGCCAAATTCCCCACCCATTTCAATTCCTTCATCCCAAGTAATTCCTAAATCTTTTAATCCCACAGTTAAATTTTTCAGATATTTATCTTCTGATCTTTCTTTGTCAGTATCATCCACGCGTAATATAAATTTACCTTTATTTTGTTTAGCAAAAAGATAATTAAAAAGAGCACTTCTGGCAGTACCAATGTGAAGTGGGCCTGTTGGTGATGGTGCTATTCTTACTCTAACCATTATTTTTGTTAAGTAGTTTCCATTTTACAACCATATTGGGAAACGTCCAAGTGGCAGTTATGATTCTAAAAACTCGGGAAGGTTGTATTATCATTCTAAATAACCATTCCAAACCAAGCAGGCGCATAAATTTGGGAGCTCTTTTAATATCTCCAGAAATATAATCAAAAGCTCCGCCTACCCCAATACCCATTTTTACGTGCGGAAGCTTTTCTAAATTTCTGGCCAACCATTTTTCTTGGCGAGAATGTCCATAAGCAACGAGTAAAATGTTGGCACCTGATTCATTAATAATTTGGCGAGAGTTTTTATCATCCACTTCAGAAAAGTTTCCCTCATGCGTACCAGCGATTTTCAAATCGGGATAAAGTTCTTGCAGTTTTTTAGCACAGCGCTCGCCAGTTTTATTGTAAGAACCAAGTAAAAATATACTTAAGTCATTTTCTTTAGCAATCTGGGCAATGTCATAAACCATATCAGTTCCAGAAATTTGTTCTGGTAAATATCTTTGCAGTCGTTTCTTATTAAAAACAATTGCCACTTCACCTAAAATAAATCGCCAAAGCAAAACATAAAAACGCATAAAGAAATCTTTAGGCAGTGGTTCATGAGCAACATAAGCGGCCCACATCAATCCCACGCCATCAGGTATTTTTAAATCGGATTTCTCTAAAATATATTTAAATTCTCTATCTCGTGTCGCTGCTACTAACATTTCTGGATTCGGAGTTGTCACCAAAGATTGACGGTCACGAAAAATAAGACCACGCATCTTTTTAGTGGCTTCTGCTTTAGTTAGAGCATCAATTTCGATATCTAAAATATTAACTTTATTGTCCATAATAATTGAATTATATCATAAGAAGTGATAAAATCAAAGCACTAAATTGCCTAAACTAAAGGAAAAATGGCTATTTTTGCCGATATTGTTCCCCTAACAAAAATTCCTCGCGGGCGGGAGGGTGCTTTTACATATTCAGTTCCAGAAAATCTAGCGACAAGTATAAAAATAGGTCAAAGAGTACTTATTCCCTTTCAAAACAAAAAAATTACGGGAGTAGTAAAAAAGGTTCATAATCAAAAACCTAACTTTAAAGGTGAGCTAAAAGAAGTTTTTCAAATTGGAGACAAAGAATTATTTATTGATGATAAACATTGGCAATTGATAACTTGGATGAGTGAGTATTATCACGAATCGGAAAACAAACTGATTCGGATGATGACCCCTCCCCTGCTGAAAAATAAAAATGATAAAATTGTCAGTCAGGATGATAGTTTAAATAAAATAAATAATTTGGATCTGACGAAAACTCAAAAAGAGGTTTTTAACAGAATCAATTCTGGTAAAGAATTAACCTATTTAATTTCGGGAGTTACAGGATCAGGAAAAACTGAAGTGTATTTTCATCTCATAACCGAAGCTTTAAAGAAAGAAAAACAAGTAATTGTTTTAACACCAGAATTTACTCAATTGCCACAGTTGGTACAAAGAATTCATCAGCGTTTTGGTGAAGATACGGTCGCTTTAATTAATAGTAAAATTACTCCCAAAGAAAGAAGAAAAATATTTTCTAGCATTAGTTCTGGCAATAAAAATATTATTGTGGGTCCGCGCTCTGCTTTGTTTGCTCCAGTTAAAAAATTAGGTTTAATTATAGTTGATGAAGAACACGACTACAGTTATAAGCAATTTGATATGATGCCACGTTACCATGTTCGTCATGTGGCCAGAGTTTTAAGTAATTTATATGAAGCAAAATTAATACTTGGCAGTGCCACTCCCAGCCTGGAAGAAATTTATAGTGCGGAAGTTGGTTCGTCAGTTAGATTAGAACTACCGAATAGAATTGTAAAAACAGAAAAAGGAGTAACTGAAAAAATACAGCAACATAAGATTGATATTATTGATTTGCAAGAAGAAAGAAAAAAGCAAAACTTTTCAATATTTTCTGACAAACTAGAAAGTTCTATTAGCAAAACCTTACAAAAAAATGAACAAGTTTTACTTTTTGTTAATCGACGCGGTTTAGTGCCAGTGGTATTTTGTGAAAATTGTGGGCAACGAGAAATTTGTCATAACTGTAATTTACCATTAACCTATCATGAGCAAAATAACAAACTTGTTTGTCATCATTGTTTACAGCAAAAAGATTTTTTAGGATATTGCTCAAAATGCGAATCACCAAAGCTTTCTCATCGAGGTTACGGAACAGAAAAAGTTGTCAGAGCAGCCGAAAAACTTTGGCCAGACAAAAACATTTTGCGAATTGATAGTGATAGCAATCTTTCCAAAAAAGATTATCAGCAGAATTACAATAAAATATTAAAAAAGGAAGTTGATATTATTATTGGCACGCAAATGATTACCAAAGGTATGGATATTGAAAGTATTTCTTTAATTGGTGTCTTGTTGGCAGAAAGTTTCTTAAATTTTCCTGATTTTAGATCCAGTGAAAGGATGTGGCAAACAATAAGTCAAGTTATTGGTCGTTCGGGAAGATTGCAAGCAGGGGGTCAGGCCATTATTCAAACCTACGATCTAAAACTACCGGCCCTCCAAGCCATAGTTGAACATAACAACGAAAAATTCTTTCAGCAAGAACTAAAAATTAGAAAAGATCTTAATTACCCTCCATATTCACGACTATTGCGTTTTATATATGAAAATTCTGATCTTACCAAGGTTAAAAAAGAAGCACAAATATTCGTTCAATCCATTCAAGAAATTATAAAAAATACAGATTCAGAAATGTTGGGGCCGGCCCCTTGTTTTCTGGCTAAGTTGCGCAATAAGTATCGATATCATATAATAGTTAAACTAAGCAAAAAAGATAAAATTAGCAAACAAAAAATATTATCGGTAATAAATAACGACTGGATTATTGATGTTGATCCAGAAGACACACTTTAATGGCGTTACGAAAAATAATTACAACTAAAAAACCTTATAAAGATATACCTGAAGTTTTAACCAAGGGAACTCAGGATTTTAAAGGTGATTTTGCCAGTTCAGATTTCAAAATACTTATTCGCGATATGAAAAAAACTATGCACGTCAAGGATGGTGTTGGACTAGCTGCTCCGCAAATAAATGTCTCTTATAAAATCTGTGTAATTGCTACCATTGATAATGATATGGTTTTAGTTAATCCGAGAATTGTTTGGTTTTCACGCAAAAAAGAAAGCATGGAGGAGGGTTGTTTGAGCGTTCCTGATTTATTTTGCCCGGTTACTAGAGCATTTAAAATAAAAGTTAAAGCGTATAATGAAAAGGGAGAAAAAATTAAATTTAAAGCCGAAGGAATGATGGCGCGAGTTATTCAACACGAAGTTGATCATTTAAATGGAATTCTAATTCTCAAGCATTGTGACAAAAATAAATAAAGAAGATTGTAAAATAATGTTTATGGGTACACCAGAATTTGCTGTACCCGTTTTAGAATCTTTATTAAATAACAAGTTGAACATAGTTTCTGTGGTAACACAAAAAGATAAAAAAGTTGGTCGTAAGCAAGACATAACTCCCCCACCGATTAAAAATATTGCTAACAAAAATAATTTAAAAATATTTCAACCTGAAAATTTAAAAAATAATAGCTGGAATAATTATTTAAATAAAATAAATCCAGATATAATAATTGTTTGTGCTTTTGGATTTATTTTGCCAGCAGAAACTCTAAATTATCCTCAGTATGGATGTGTTAATGTCCACGCTTCATTGCTACCTAAATATCGCGGTTCTTCGCCTATTCAAGAAGCGATTAAAAATGGGGAGTTAAAAACTGGTATTACTATTATGAAAATGGATGCAGGAGTTGATACGGGAGATATAATTTCGCAAGCAGAAATTGAAATTACAACCACAGATGATTTTATTTCTTTGTCCAAAAAGTTATCAGAAACAGGGGCTAAGGAATTGGTAAATGTTTTACCAAATTATATTGAAGGAAAAATTGAATTACAAAAACAAGATGAAAAGGAAGCTACGCTTACAAAGAAATTGGAAAAAGCTGATGGTTTAATAGACTGGACCAAATCAGCTGATAAAATTTATCAGCAAATAAAGGCTTATCAAATATTTCCCAAATCTTTTACTTATTTTGAAAACAAAAAATTGGAAATTATTGAGGTAAAAGCTAGCAATATAAGCAATTTAGAAGCTGGTCAAATTAAAGTTCAAAACAGTCAAATTGTAATTGGCTGTAATAATGGACAACTTGTTGCTTATAAGCTAAAATTAGAAGGTAAAAAGGAAATGAATTCTACTGAATTCATTAACGGATTTTTGAAAAATAAAATATTAAATCTCACCAATGGATAATTACGACAAAAAAACTAACTTAATGATTTTTAGCGGATTTGTTATTTTAGCAATTGTGGCTGGTGTATTATATGTTTCCTATTTTTTACCAATTGGAAATAGATCTACTTTAATTACTCACACTAAACCTAAAGAGTTAATTAATCCCGATGATACTGTCGTGGGATCAATTGTGGGTGTAATGACTTCGCAAGAACTAAAAAACAAACTAGATAATAACGAAAGTATATTTGTTATTGACTTACGTTCGGCATCGGATTATGAAGAATTGCATATTCCTGGTTCTATAAACTCCGATTTAGCCTCAATTGAACTTCAAGAAGAAGCTGAAAATTATGACACTTATGCCTTTATTTGTAATAGTTTAGAGTGCATAGTGGCCGATCAAAAACTTAATGAGCTAGCTTGGGAAAACGCTTATTTAATTCCTGATGGTGTTACCGAATGGAACAACAACGGCTATGATTTAGAAGGAACTGCAAGTGTGGAACATACTGCGATTGCAGAAATTACGACCACAGAATTAAATCAATTACTAAAGACAAACAAAAGTTTAGTTATTATCGATATTAGAGAAAAAACTGCTTATGATTACTTCAAAATCCCCGGAGCGATTAACATTCCTTTCATAGATTTTTCCAGTACATTATCTGCCAATGTGCAAAGTAAAAATGTTGAGGTAATTATCTATGACGAAATGGGATTAAAATCTCGTTTAGCTGCTCAGGAAATGATTAGACAGGAATATAAGAATATAAAAATTCTCACCGGTGGTATCGAAGCTTGGATTGACGCTGGATTTTAGTTAATATTTGTTAATCAAAAAAGCGCTTCTGGCGAAGCGCCTTTTTTATTTGTATTAAGTTCCAATGTCCCAGGAATTAAGATACTTCTTCTGTAGCAGTGTTAGTTTATCAATTCCAATTCCCATAGATTTGAGTTTTAATTTAGCAATATTTTTGTCTAAGTGTTCCGGTACAGTGTAGACTTCATTTTTTAATTGCTTATGATTCTTTACCATATATTCACAGGAAAGTGCTTGCCCAGCAAAACTCATGTCCATTACAGCAGCGGGATGTCCTTCAGCTGAGGCCAAATTTATTAAACGACCCTCTGCTAAAAGAATAATTCTTTTTCCTCCAGATAAAGTATATTCAACATTAAAAGGTCGAATTTCCTTTCTCAGTTTAGCCATTTTTTGTAAGGCTTTTACATTAATTTCTATATCAAAGTGACCGGAATTGCATATGATTGCTCCATCTTTCATGGCTTTAAAATGATGTTTATCCAAAATGTCCCGATTACCAGTTAGAGTTACAAATACATCACCGATTTTACAGGCTTTTTCCATAGACATTACAGCAAAACCATCCATAGTGGCTTCGATAGCTTTCACGGGATCAATTTCTGTGATAATTACTTTAGCGCCCAGTCCCTGTGCTCGCATAGCGACACCGCGTCCACACCAACCATATCCAGCCACAACAACATTCTTTCCAGCCAACAAAACATTGGTGGCACGAATAATACCGTCAATTGTACTTTGTCCAGTGCCATAACGATTATCAAATAAATGTTTGGTTAAAGCATCATTAACAGCAATAACAGGAAAATTGAGCTTGCCTTCTTTGGCTAAAGATTTTAAACGAATAACACCTGTAGTGGTTTCTTCGGTTGAACCAAATAAACCTTTAGCTAAATTCTTTTTCTTGCCATGCAGTGCAGAAACTAAATCAGCGCCATCATCCATTGTGACATGAGGTTTAATAGCAAGGACAGAATTTAGGTGCTTATAATATTGTTGTTTATTTTCACTTTTGATGGCAAAGGTTGAAATCTTTTCGTCTTTAACAAGGGAGGCAGCCACATCATCTTGAGTAGAAAGTGGATTAGAAGCACACAAAGCAACTTCAGCCCCACCAGCTTTTAAGGTCTTCATTAAGTTGGCAGTTTCGGTGGTAACATGCAAACAAGCACTCACACGAACACCCGCCAAAGGTTTTTCTTTTTTAAATCGTTCTTGAATTAATTGCAAAACGGGCATAGAACGATTTGCCCATTCAATTCTTTTTTTGCCTTCGCTGGCAAGTTTTAGAGATTTAACATCGTATTTCATATATTTGAAATTTAATTAACTTGTTTATTATAAATAATTCTACATTAAATTACAATACCATAAACAAATACAAAAAAACCGCTTATATTATGCGGTCTTATTTTAACAAATATTATTCGTGGATTATTACCTTGGTACCATCAGGTGCAAAATCATACATTATTTTGGCTTCCTCTGTACGCATATTTATACAACCATGACTCATTGGATGACCAAAATTATTATGCCAGTAGGCTCCGTGAATATAATACGGTCCATAGAAATTCATATTCCATAAAGTGTTTGGTAGATAAAAACCTGGGCCAGAATACAATTTAGATTCTTGATGGCGAGTAACAGCAAACTCTCCTTGAGGTGAAGGTGTTCCGGGTAGGCCGGAAGAAATTAAATATTCTTTATACAAGACTCCTTTTTCGTAAGCATATAATTTTTGTTCCGATAAATCAACTTCGATATATTTATCTAAATCGGTTCTACCTCTTTTTTCATAGGCACTGGGAATAACTAATAATTCTTTAGCATCGCCTCCATCCAAATCACCCAATGTTACATCTAATCCACCTCGAAAATCAGAAGCCAAGGCATGAAAACTAATGTTTAAAGGCTGTCCCCAAAATTCAAAAGCTCGAACATGAGGTCCGCCACTATTAGCAACTCCCGTTACAATTTCGGCAATTTCATCTTTATCAATATCAAGAGCTGTTATAAATGATCCATCTTGATGATCTTCACCATAGGCTAAAAATTCTCCAATAATTGTTCGCAAACCATTATATTTGTAAACCTTGATTCTAGCTTGTCCAGCCGCTGCTACTGAAGTAACAATTTCTGCCTTCTTACCATAATCCATATCAGCCACAGCCACATCGACACCGCCCTGATAACTATAACCATATGGATATAAATCATATTTTAAATCATTGCCAATACCATCAAAAACTTTAACTTTATTTCCAGTTAAACCTGCCCCCACAATTATTTCGGCAATGCCGTCTCCAGTTACATCACCAGCAGCTACATAAGCACCACCATGAAAATCTTCATTAAAAGCCAAGAAATTTGATTTTATATAACCATTATAGTCATAAACTTTTATCCAAGCTTGACCTCCAGATAATTGTGATAAAATAATTTCGTCAGCGCCATCTCCATCTACATCACCAGCGGCCACATCCACTCCACCTTTAAAATCAGGATGAAAAGGAAATATTGAAAATTGAGTGGGATTTCCCAGCTTATCGAAAACTCTAACATGAGAACTTCCCCTACCAGAGCCAACCAAAATTTCGTCATAACCATTACCATCAAAATCACCTAAAGCGATTCTTCCACCGCCACCAAAATTTTCGTCAAAAGCTAAAAAATCCACGTCAATATTCAAATTGCGTGAATTATATACTTTCACTTGTGGAACGTGAAAATCGCTTCCTAGGGCCAAATTTGGCGCTAGAAACACACATAAAATCGCTATAATACTAAGAAATAGTCGTTTATTTGTCATTGTTTAATTTTTGTTTTTATCTAGAGATATTATAACATAATAAGGAATATCAGTCAATGTTTTTTTTCTTTATTTATTTTATTAAAATATAAAGATATTCGCAATAGTAATGAAAATAAACCCAAAACAAAGACAATTAAACTAAGTGGAGGTAGATAATTATGATCAGAAAAATTCCATTCAAACCAACTTGAATATTTTTTTAAAGTAAAGTGAGTCAGAGCGAAAAGTAAGGCCACAAAACCAAAGCGCATCAGAATTTTCCATTTTTTTGCTCCCATCGATTTGATGGATGGATTATTGGAAGCCAGTGTCATGGTCATTAAAATCAATAAGGAAATTAGGGCCAATATAAATGGCAATCTATTACCAGGAGCCAAATAGTAATTTAAAAACTCAAAATTATTGGGTAAAAAAAATAAAGAAATTGTCCCGTGTAATAAAGCCAGATTAAATCCCACCAAACCTAAATGCTTTCTATATATAATTTGTTTGTCCACAAAATTCCAAAAGTATGCTAGGCAACTAAAAGCTAAAGAAATGGATACAATAACAATAGCCGAATCCCCTAACGCTCTATTAATCAACAAAAGATTTATATTGCTAGTATTATTACTTACTAAATGATAAAAAATAGCCACTATAAAAGTGAAAACACTAAAAATAATGCTATTAAACCATAGTTTAAATTTTGTATTCATGTTTTTGTTTATTATAAAGAAGCCCGTCAATTAAAACGGGCTGTCTTTTAAATCTTCAACAACTCTGCCAACTTGGCTTTGTCGAAACCAACAATAAGTTCTCCGTTAACATCAATTACCGGAACTCCCATTTGACCAGATTTCTTAACCATTTCTTCAGCAGCTTCTCTATCAGTAGCAACATCTTTTTCTTCGTATTCAACACTGTTGTCCTTGAAAAATTCTTTAGCCAGTTTGCAATAACCACAAGTTGGAGTGGTGTAAATTATTACACTATTCATTTGCAATTATTAATTATAGATATTTTTTAACCAGCGTAGCAATATTTTTTATATTACTATCACTACTTGTAACATGGTAACAAACCATTTGTTTAATTCTTTCTCTTTTTACAATACCAGACATTTCCATAATACGCAGTTGTTGTGAAGCCGCTGAAGGACTAACATTACAAAGTCTAGCGATGTCGCCTACACACAGGTCGTGTCTAGTTAACAAAGTTTTGAATATTTTCATCCGACAGGGATCACCTAAGGTATGAAATAATATCGTTATTCTATCATTAGATTTATTTATTTTCTCTTTTATGATAGCCAATTCTTTATCCGTAATCATATATTTATACATTTAAGAATTACTTAATATATAAATATTAACATATTAGTAATCGTTGTCAATAGTAGATGTAGATAATATTATTTCTTCCTGTTTACCCACCAATCTGATTCCTTGTCAGAAAACCACCAATCGTCAGACGCAGTAGCAATTATTTTCTTGGCCAGTTCTTTGGCGGAATCTGTTTTGAGTCTTTTTTCAGCTGACGGTAACCAGGTTTCAGCTCTTTTATTACCAATATCAACTTGCTCTTTTAAAGAAAGTAACCACTCAATATTATCTGCATCTTTAGCGATTTTAGATTCAATTGTTTTTCGTTCTTTATACTCATTTAAGATTTCTATAATATCATCACCAAAATCAAGTTCTTTGGCTATATCTCTGGCCGCTTCCATTTCGTCTGCTTTAGCATATTGTTGATGAACATAATTTAGATCACTCGTTCTGCCTTCAGCTAGATCATGGAATAAACACATTTTCAAAACCTTCTCAATATTCACGTTTCCTTCCATCATTGCCAGTACATAACCTGAATAGACGGTCCGGTGAACGTGCTCGGCCACCGATTGTTCCCCGCTCCCCAATAGATGAAATCCGCTTCGGGGAGTTTTAGAAAGAATTCCTATTTCAAACAGAAAATTAGCTAGCGATTTGTTATTCATATTTACTAAATATTAAATTATAAGCATCAAGTGGTTTGTTAGGATTTAATTTTTCATTTATTTCCAGAGAGAATTCCTTATAACTAATTAAAAAGCCAAAATTATTTTCCAGCGCTGGTTCGACTGATATGATATTTGTTTCATCTTCAATTAAAAGTTCCCACCAACCCCAAGTAAGCCATAAAGCAATAGCTAATATAAAAACAATTATTGTCGAAACAATAATTAATTTCCATTTTTTCATAATATTTTATTTATATTAAAATAAGGAAGACTGCTCACCTTTTTTATGTTCTAAATCATAGGCAGCCGAGCGATAATTACAAAAATCACAATCGCGAGAAGCTGCAGGAATCTTTTTAGCATCCAAATATTTTTTCATATCTTTTAACGTTGGTTCAATCCATTTATCGTCACCATCGTATGGAATTATTTTAATATCAAATTCTAATTTGGCATCAAAAGCTTTTTTGTCGGTTATGCCATTGGCATAAACAAAGTATCCGGTATTAGAAACTTTAAGACCATTTTTTCGCAGCAACCACTGATAAACTTCCATTTGTCTTTTGTAACTAATTTGCCACGATGCATCAATATTAACTTCTGCTTCCTTGGCAGTGGATTTATAATCTACTACATGGGTTTCACCTTTAGGGTTAATCCATAAATCATCAATTGCACCTGTTATATAAAAGTTATTTTGTTCATCAAAATATTGTACGCCCTTAAAATTTTCTCTCCACTCATTCATTTTTTCATGATCGTAGGGAATGGCATCAATTCCATACTCTTTCATTAAAGGATGAGTTTCCTTTTTGGCACGATGAACATCAAATTCCTTTTTTAGTAAAAAGTCAATCGCTGAATTAAGAGCAAAAGGATACCCAGGAGGTCTATCAGTTCCTAGTCTTCTATCCAAATAAAAGCAACGTGGGCAAGCCAAAAATAAGTCGATTTTTGATCGACTAATTCTAAATGGTCTTTTCTCTTCAGGATCGTATAAGTTTCTTTGCCTTTTGGCATTATAGTATTCAGACATATAAAAATTATAGCAAATTTTGGATAAAACTTCTAGTTGACAGTAGAAGCTTATATGCTAGTATTATTTTACAAATCTAGGGTGGCGTGCAATTCGCCAATCGGACGTTACAGCCGTCTACCCCAGACCCAGTTTGTTTAAAACTGGAGCTGGGCTGATGAGGTGAAATTCCTCAGCCGACCGTATAGTCGGGATCAGCTTATTTGCTGAAATTACATTTAGTAATTGAAAGGAATATAATGAAGTATAAAAACTTTGGTGCTGTTGCTGTTGTCTTAGCGGCCGTTCTATGGAGTATGGACGGACTTTTAAGAAGGCAGCTTTTTGATTTGCCAAGTACAGTGGTTGTTTTTTGGGAGCATTTGCTTGGTTTTATGTTTTTGTTGCCGATAGTTTTATTTGTCGGTAAGAATTTTAAAAAACTTTCAGGTAAACAATGGGGCGCCATTGCTCTGGTTTCCTTACTTTCTGGAGCATTGGGAACAGTATTTTATACCACTGCTTTAATGAAAGTTAATTTTATTCCTTTCTCAGTTGTAGTTTTATTACAACAATTACAACCTCTGTTTGCAGTGCTGGCAGCTTTCTTTTTATTGCGGGAACCAATAACTAAATATTTTATAACAGCTGCTCCTCTAGCCTTGGTGGCAGCTTACTTTGTTTCCTTTCCTGATCTCAAAGTTAATTTTGCTACTGGGAAAGAAACGGTTTATGCAATTTTGTTTGCTTTAGGAGCTGCTGCGGCTTGGGGAATTTCTACCGCTTATTCAAAATATGCTTTGAAAGGCACCAGCTTTTTGCAAATTACAGCTATAAGATTTGGTATTACGCCAATCTTTGCCTTTCTGTTTTTACCCTTTCTTGGTCAAACTGATCAAATCACAAATGTAAATCCAAATCAATGGATGTATATTTTAGCTATTGTTTTTTCCACAGGACTTGTTGCCCTAGCAGTTTACTATTTTGGTTTGCAAAGGGTTCCAGCTTCACGTTCTACATTTTTAGAATTAGCTTGGCCAGTTTCAGCAGTTTTAGTGGGTACTTTTTTCTTAAATGAAACTCTAACCTCAACCCAGTGGTTGGGTGCTATCGTTTTAGTTTTGTCTATGATTGCCATTGCCAGGGATTCTAAAAGAGTTGAATTAGCAACTCCCTTGAAATAAAAAAAAGCACCCTAGAAATCTTGGGTGCGAACGAGTTTTACAGACTTGAGTTCTTCAAGGCTATATTTGATTCTGCCTTCGGAAATCAATCTGGCTATAAGTTCTTTTCTTTTTCTTCCGAGCAGTTGTCCATACAAATGGCCATATATTCGGTTATGCCTTGGATATTCTGAATGAACTCCTGCTAATTCAGTTTTGGTTATGCTGGCAACCTGTTGACGCAGTCTATCAATTTCATCATCATATTCAGTTTCAAGACCAGCACTAAGGTATCTCGCCTCTTCCTTTCTGAAAAAACGAGACAGAGCTCTAGCCTTTTTAAGCTCTTTCTTAATGTCTCCACTAGGATTCATAAATTCAGCTACCTTTGCAATTACAATAGGTACATCGTGCCTGCATTCAAGTTTGAAAGAAATAATTCTTGATCCAAAAAGTGTTTTGATTCCAAATGGCTTTTTATTAATTGTAAGTTCAGAATCATGAAAACATAGCTGTTCAGGCATTTTCTTACCCCCTTTATGTAAAGTGTACGATTTATCTAACTCAACAAATTATACTATTTTATTGAATTTGTCAATGCGGAGAATGAGTTTGCAAAAATAATTGATGTTGCTAATATATATCTATCTTTAGATTGTTCTTTACATCAAAATAAGGAGAATCGCTATATTTATTTATTGGTATGTTTTGGGTATTGTGCTAAGCATTGTTTATTCTGCAATGATTAAAGTAAATGAAGATAAGCAGGATTTGATTGATGAAGTAATAATCAATCACCCACAAAGTAAAGCACGCAGAACAGTTTCCATAATAGGTAATATCGTTGCTATAGTTTTTATTTCATTCTTCGGTCTTTTGTTGGTGCTTCCTATAATTTTTGTACGTTGTTCTAAAATCATTTATATAATTATACATGTGAAGAACTCTGTTTTTATAATTATCGACTGCCTGAGATATATTGTTGATCTTAAATACTACGAATGTCCCCCCGAGAGCTAAAATTGCAGCACAGACTTAAGCAATAGTGCTAAATGTCTACCACCAAATATTTATATCAACTGTTATTTCAAAATGTTATTTATTTCTTTATATATATTATAAATGTCTTAAAACATAAGTATTTACTATTTTATATTTTCATTTTGCTCTTTTTGAAATTCCTCCTGATACTTGTAGGGTTTGTCGAAGGTGTACTCAACTGCCAAATCTTCTTTCAATAAAAGCAAATTTATGTGGGTTCCATCTTCTAGAAATGCATAACGGAGTAATCTGCCATACTGGTCTCTATCCCCTTGCGATTCATCAGCTTCTAAATACACCCATTTTCCTTCCACCAAATCCTTCATAAAATTTGAAGCTTCCAATGCACCTTCTTGAATTTCTGATTTTTGTTTAGCAATTTCTGGCGTATCAATTCCAATTAAACGTACACTTTCGGCTGTACCATTATCGTCAACATAAAAAGTGTCACCATCAATAACAGTTGTGACAAAATAATAGCCGTTGGCATCAGGACTCTCGCGAACAATATCTTCCACAAAGCTATTATAATCAATTACTACAGCATCAGTGTAATCGGGTGCCTGATGAGAAAAGGCATAAAATACAAACATTAAAACCAACATTACTGTAATTGTGAGTAGAAGTTGATATCTTTTTTGTGAAGTAATTTTAAAATTATTGCCAATCTTAAAAGCATCTCGCAAAGGAGATTTCTTTAACATTTCAAGAATGCGATAACTTTTATTCCAATTCATAATCTTATTTAATCAAACTCTCGAATTTAAGTAAAGAAAAAGGTCAGGTTCTTATGAAGTATCTATAAAAAGATGACTTCAAAGTTACTAGAACATGACCGAATTTTGGAATTAAGATGATGGATGAAATATGTTTTTAACGGCTTTCTCTTTAAAATGCAAATCTGGTTTTGAATAAGATATCCATTCTTTCGAGTCCTTCTTATCACCTGCAACCCAATCTCCTTTACAATTGTTTGCTTTAAGCAAATAATTAATTCGTTCCGTGTCGGAAAATTCTGTAAGATTATTATTCATAACTTCCTCCATTTCATTTTTCAATTGGTGAAAGAATATCGGGCAATCCTAGAGAATTTTTAATACTTGGGGCAGCGGAATTAGGAAAATGTTTTTTGTCAGAACTCGATATATGAGGTTCTGAGCACATCATTATATTCATGACGGGAAAACCTGCAGGTTTCACTAAATTTGTTTTAACAAATTTATTCTGCTTACCTTGCTTTAATATATTTGGTTTCATTTTATCACCTCGTATATATTTTATTTAAAGAACTCCAATATATTATTAAAGTAGCATATGATTTATAATTTAACAAATAAAATGGCTAGGTAAAGTTTTTATGGGATTTGCAGTATAATATCGCGCTATCCAATATAAACTTATTCTTAGCCAAGAAGAGCAAAAGTTCTGACCAGGAGGTATACAAGTAAAACGTAGAAATTGAGTTTTGGGAGTTTTGAGTATTGAATCAGCAGTGTCACCCCCTGGTCATTATTTATATTGTTTTAGAGCATAAAATGTTATTCCTGTTTTAGGGGTGGATGATCATTAGGATTAAAGCTTACAGGTTTTGTTTCCTTTTTTGGAGGTGGTTGTGTTTCTGGATCTTCACAATAATAATCTACCCAATCACCCGGTTTTGGTCTTCGCATTATACTACCTCCTTTTTACTTACATATCATACTCTTTTGTCTAAGATCCTTTAACCTCCTTTCTAGGATATGCCAACAGGCATTATTTTGCTCCCTTTAAATGTTCAAATATGTTCCTAATTTATCAATTTTTGATAAAAAATGCAACTACATACTTACGGGGGATAAGTAAATAGTTGCGAGTAAAAGAGCTTAATACATTTTTATTGTTGTATTCCAAACCCGTGCTTAGAACAATGTTAGTATACACTTAAATTGAAAATAAAAAAAGGGCTGTGCGAGGGTCAGGTTTTAGTAAACGCACAGCTAAGCTCTTAATGAGCAATTAGAAGAAAGAAGAATGAGATAAACCATCGGAGTTAATGTCTCTGGGTGGGGTTTTAACAGGATTATTATCTTCTCATAAATAATTTTTTACGCAAATAATTGCGGTTGGTCGTTCGGGTTGGTCTCCTTTTTTCTCCCTTATTGGGAAAAAGCCTTTGCAGTCCCTGTTCTACAATTACAATTTCTTCTTCCGATCTCCTTTCAAGTATTCTATTTATACCAGAAATTTCAATTACAAGTTCACCATTGCTCATATATTGTCCTCCCAATAAATCTGTTTTTAAAGGTCTTCTTTCTCAAAATTTTTTACGTCAAAGTCCTTTCCTTATAGTATTTTTACTCCTTATTTATGAGACCAATAACTCCAATTGCCACACAAATAAGTATAAATACATGGTGAATTGCGTGGACCTAATTCTATTCCAGTGCCGTGTGTCAATTCATTCCGATTTCCCCAATGACCGAGAAATGTGTCATAAGCACTGGTGAAGTGTCGTCCACCAATGTCACACGGAGGAGGTGTTTGAAATGATGCTTCAGTAATAATTTCCGGTTTTTTGTAGGTTTTTTTTGACATTTGTTAATCCTCCTTCTATTTTAAGTTATCACCAACTAATACAAATTTATTACAATATTTCCCAATTTATTAAGGAACGTTTCTATTTTCAGGTTAGCAAAGAAGGTATTATTTGGCAAATAAAAATGGCTATCAGACGCATTTTACAACGCGAATGATAGCAAGAAATAAATGTTTTCTACTTTTCCTTTTCTTCCCCTTTTTCCTTACTTGTAGGCTCTGCGTAATTTTCGGGGAAGGAAAGAAGAAACTGATTATTATAAGTGAGAGCTTTTCCTGAATCAACTGGTTTTGGTGATTTATAATCTTTCATTCTCAATTTTTTGTACCTCCGTTTATTTTGAAATGCTTGTTTTTAATGAACTAGCGTGTAAAATTATACACACAATTTTTAAAATTACAAATTGCAATTAGAAAATTACTTTGGCTTTGGCAAATAAAAAATCGATTTAGATCGAAAATTTGGGGAGCCCTTGTAGAATCAGCCAAAGCCAATTGATTCTATAAGAGCTCCTTATCCATTCCGTGATAATATGGCTATGCCAGTTCATTTTGGAATGGTATTTGGAAGGGTGAACAACCTGCATTATTGCTTGTCGTGAAAGTTTCATATACAATCTCCTGAATTTGAGATGCTTTTGGAGTGCCAAACAACATGCCTTTTTGATGCCAGTACAAGCACAGAATTCCAAGAATCAGGATTACAATCAGACAACCAATAATAGCCCGCATGGTATCGCTTTTATCCGTCGCACCAAAACGATGTGAAGTAACCATCATCTTCACCTCCTTCCAATACATGTAGGGAGCCTTCAAATTCTCTTGGTTACATTATTACTTATTATTATAAAGTTGTCAAAAATGATGGAATTATTAAATAGGTGTATATATAACAAGATAAAAATATTCAAAATCTGGGGAGGAGGGTATCCTTCGCATAAATGCTTCGGATTACCTTTTCTCCTCTCCGACATACTTCACTAAAGCTACATTTAGAAATCTTTTGTATGCAAAAGCTTTCCCAGAACCAGTTTTTAAATATTTTTCAAACTCTTTAGCTTTCTTGCCATCAATAAATGCACAATACTGCATTAATTTCCATGGTCTATATGGCATAGTAGATCTTACCCTACCATTGTTGTGCAATTCTATTCTTTTCCTTAGATTGTTTGTATAACCATAATAGAATTTATTAGCTTTCTTACTAAAGAGTATATACACATAACACATAAATATTACTCTTCAATATGTATTTTTGATATGGCCCTGCCACTACGTAGCTTTATTTGGTTATAGCTTATCACTCTGCATGGCTTTATTTGATTATGGCTTGCCACTACGTAGCTTTAGCGAAGTATGGCTGGGGAGGAGGGATTCGAACCCCCGAATCATAGGACCAGAACCTATTGCCTTACCACTTGGCTACTCCCCAATACTGGCTAATGGCCAATAGCTTATAGCACACAGCTTTCTATATTTTACTATTTGCCACTTGCTTTTGGCCTCTAACTCTCTGAATCGTAGCCCAGTTTTATTTTTGCCTCTTCCGACAATCTATCCGGTGTCCATGGTGGATCAAATACATATTCCACATAGGCACTTTCAATTCCTTCAACTGATTCAACCGCTGCTTTTACATCATCAGCAATTTTGTTACCTAATGGACAAGCTGGTGTTGTTAAGGTCATTAAAAGATGAGCTTTTTTACCATCAATTTTTATTTCATAAAGAAGACCCATATCATAAATGCTTATATCAAGCTCTGGGTCCATTACCTTTTTTAGGGCTTCATTTATTTTCTTTTTTAATTCATCCATAGATTACAAATCTAACAAATTTTGACTATTTGTCAATTATTTTCTAATGTATTTCCAAACCGAAATATAACTTGAAATAACAGCCAAAACTATTCCTAGTACCAATTGCCATAATAATATTTGCCAAATATTGTTTGTCATAAAAGCTAATATCCCTTCTGCTTCTCCTTCAAAAAAGGCTTCAATAAAAGGATTAAATTTTTTAATCATAATAGCTAGGGCCACAAGCGAAATAATACTTGAAATTAATCCGTAAATAATACCTTCTATTAGATATGGCAAACGAATAAAGAAACCCGTTGCTCCCACTAAGCGCATTATTTCAATCTCTTCCTTCTGTGTAAATATTGTTAAACGAATAGTATTAAAAATAACTAGAACCGCTACAATCACAAAAACAATGCTAATTCCAAAACCTGATTTTTGAACAGCATTGGTGGTAGTTGCTAATTTCTCGATAACTTTTTTATTGTCTTGATAATTTATAGTATCAATTACATTAGAAAATTTATCCGATTCTAGATCGGTGACAATCGCATCGTAATCATCGAAGGATTTTGTTTTGAAGGAAATCGTTGGTTGTAAAGGATTACCAATTAAGTAAAGTGATTCCACGATGGCAGGATTGGCTTCATAAGTTGTTTGCAAACGGCTAAGCGCCTCTTCTTTGGTTGTTAGATTAATTTCCTTTACTTGTTCTTTTGTATTCAAATAAGAAATTATTTTGTTAACATCATCATCAACTGATTCAGATTTCAAATAAACACTAACATCAATCTTATCTTCCAACGATTTAATAGCAGTACTACCAATAATATTCAAAATTATTACCGTGCTAATAACAAACAAAGTTAGAGTGGTAATAACTATGGTAGCAAAATTGATGCCAATATTTCTGACAAAATTGTTTAAACCAATTTTAAATGCTCTCGCAGTAGATGTTAGTTTCATTTTACTGTATATTTTCCTTTCTTTTGGTCATTTACAATTTTTCCATTTTCTATTGTTATGACACGCTTTTTTAAACCATCAACCAAATCCTTGTTATGAGTTGCCAGTAAAACTGTTGTTCCCAACTCATTAATTTTTAAAAGCAAATCAACAATTTCTTCAGCAATAAAAATATCTAAATTTCCTGTTGGTTCGTCAGCAATTAGAAGCTTGGGATTATGAACCATGGCTCGAGCGATGGCTACTCTTTGTTGTTCTCCACCAGACATTTCCTTGGGAAATCTTTCTTCTTTTCCTTTTAAACCAACCAAATCAATAATTTTGGGAACAATTTTTTCAATTAATTCGTTGCTTTCACCACTAACTAATAAGGCATATTCAACATTTTCATATACCGTCTTCTTTTGTAATAATTTATAATCCTGAAAAACAACTCCAATTTGGCGACGATAAAATGGGACCTTCTTTGATTTTAGGGTTGTTACATTCCATTTATCAATTTTTATAGTTCCCGCAGTAGGTTTTTCTTCAGCAATTAGAAGTTTTGCCAGAGTTGATTTTCCACTACCACTACGACCAATTAAGGAAACGAATTCTCCTTGTTCAATTTCTAAATCAACACCTTCCAGTGCTTCTACATTACCTAAATAGTGTTTAGTTAAATTATTTATTTTTATCATTTTTTAAACTCCAGTTTAAATATTCTTCTAAAAAGGGCATAATATCACCATTTAAAACCTTATCAATTTCCACAGTTTCGTATTTTGTTCGATGATCCTTTATCATTTGATATGGTTGCATAACATAAGATCTGATTTGATTTCCCCAAGTTGCCTCTTGATGTTCCCCTCGAAGCTCTGCTTTCTGCTTAGCTTCTTTCTCTTCATTTTTAATTAACAACTTGGATTTTAGTATTTGCAGAGCTTTTTCTTTATTTTGCATCTGTGATCTTTCGTTCTGGCAACTTACAACTATTCCTGATGGTAAATGTGTGATGCGAACAGCTGAATCGGTTGTGTTTACTCCTTGACCACCATGTCCAGAAGCTTTAAATGAATCTATTCTTAAATCGTCGTTCTTTAATTCTAATTCTTTAGCATTCTCTATTACCGGAATAACTTCAACCAAAGCAAATGATGTGTGACGTTGTTTATTAGCATCAAAGGGCGACATTCTAACCAGTCTGTGAATTCCATTCTCACCTTTCAAATATCCGTAAGCTAGATTTCCAATAATTTCTAAACTGACACTTTTTATTCCCGCCTCATCCCCTTTTGATTTTTCTAGTTCAACTGCTTTCCAGTTTTTGTTTTCGGCAAAACGTAAATACATTCTCATTAGCATTTCGGCAAAATCCTGAGCATCAATGCCACCAGTTCCAGAGTGAATAAATAACAAAGCGCTACCTTTATCATAAGGTCCGCTCAGTCTTAATTCTAATTCAATAACCTTTAGTTTTTCTTCAGTAGCAGTTAATTTGCTGGCAATTTCTTCTTCTAAATCAGCATCCTCAAGTTTTAAAAAGTCCTCCAACTCTGAAATATTTTGTTCTATTATATCCCAGGTGTTAACTAAATCCTTTTTAGTATCCAATTCTTGCATTATAGTTTTAGCAATGCCAGCATCTTGCCAAAAATCCGGGGCTGAAGTCTTAATTTGTAACTCTTCTATTTTAATACGTATAGAATCCAAATCAAAGACTTTCTCGCAAAGCGAGTATCCGTTTTTTTAATTGGGTAATTCTTATCTTTAAATCTTGCATATACGAATTTTACCATTATTTTATTTCTTTGCCTACTTTGCTAAATTCTATTATTCCGATACAATAATATCAGTTTGCCCACTTAGCTCAGTTGGTAGAGCAGGCGCTTCGTAAGCGTCAGGTCGTCGGTTCAAATCCGACAGTGGGCTTATTAATAAGGTGTGAATCTAATTATGCTGGCTTCGTTAATTTTACTATCGAGCCAATTATCAAAATTATCAGCCGCTGATAAATAAATATAACTAATATCCACTGTTTTTTCATCTCCTTCATATTTAATATTTTCAATTTTTACTAAATATGTGCCGTAATCAGTTTTTATTGGTTCTGCAATTAAACCAATGCTATTATCAAATATTATGTTATCAAAGTCCTCGCCTAAATCTCCTTTTTTTACAAAACCTAAATTTCCTCCCTCGGTAGCTGTATAAGGATCTTCAGAAAATTCTTTTGCTACATCGGCAAAACTTTTGGAATTCAATTCTTCATTTATTTGCACCATTTTGTTTTCAATATCAGCATTGAGCTTGCTTTTTTCCTCGACATCAAGATCCTCGGTGCTCAAATAATATTCATGCAATTTAATTTCTCGCAAAGCGGGAAGCATGGAAAACTGCAAATATTCTTTTTTATTCCAACCTAAATATTCATTAATTGATTGCAATAAATCTTCTTCCTTTCCAGTTTCTTGTATTAAATTATCCCACTCTTCATTTATTTCATTTGTATTTGGTTCTAAATTGTAATTTTGAATAATTTCGGCAATTACTGTGTCTCTAATTAGTCTTTCTTGAGCAATGTGGTGTCTTTCCTCTGGACTGGAAAAATTAACACCTAATCCTAATTCTTCATCACTGGATTTATTAGCAAAAACCTCCATTGCTTTATCATGTTCAGCTAAGGAGGAGTAGGAAATAAAATTATTATAGTTTATAACTGCCACCGGCCAAAAAACAAATCTTTGCACACTAGCAGGAAAGCTTTCGGCCACATCAGTTTTTACGATTAGAAACTGAGCGCTAAATATAACTAAAACCAATACTAAAAGCCAAGCCCAATTTAATTTCTTTTTTGGCTTTTTATTCTCAGTTTCTGTTTCTTCATTAAGTTTTAAGTAATCTTCACTCATGAATTATCAAAAAAATAGTTCCACCAACGCAAGGGGTTAGGAATCTCTTCTCTTACTTCAACCTCAAAGCTTGCAATTTCTGGTGGGGTTTCTAAATCTGATTGTATTGTGATAGCGGTTTCTCCTTCTTTTTGTAAGCCTAATTGCTCGCGCGCTTGAATTTCCTTGTAAGAATCAGTTTGCAGATAATCAAGTAAATTGGAAAGTTCTTGATTTCTGTGTTCCAATTCCTGAATATCTGCTTCCAAATTTTTAATTTCATTATCGATACGATATTTTCTAAGAATTTCTTTACCCAAAGATATACCTACAAAGATTAAAGCCACAAGCAATAAAGGCAATAAAAATCGTGACCGAATAATTCGATACCAAAGGTTTTTCGAATTAAGATTGTTTTTCTTCTGCATTAGTTGTATTTTTATTATTTGTTTGTTGTTTTTGTAATATTCTAATTAGCTCTTCAGCGTTTACAACCTGATTTTTTTCTCTTATATCATGAGCTAATTTAGAAATTAGTTCTTGTGTTTGTTTAGGATCTTTCACATATTCCATTTGAATACTGGGAATAGCCGAAGCACTTTGAACTTTAACAATACCATAATTGAAAGTAGCTGAAACAAAACCTGTAATCTCATAAGTCACGTCCTGTATGTTTTCTAACGTTACTTCTGAAACTGTTCTTCTAAATATTGTGTGTTGATCAACATCAATTATACGAAGATTTGTTATAATAAATATATCAAAGTACCACGTAATCCAATGATAAGTTACATAGCCTAAAGAAATTGAAAGAACAAAAAAGAAAAGAAATATTCCCATTACTTGCTGAAATGCCAATGGAGTCAAAACAGCTAAAATTATCCAGATGACAAAGACTTTTATAAATGATATTATTATGCTTGCCCAGTGTTTTCGGATAACAATAATAACTTCTTCCTCGGGCTTTAATTCCTGTGTAAAATAATTATCAAACATTTATGTCAAAATTTAAAGGATTTAGAAAGGTTATAGCAATCATTATTGTTGCTTTTGTGGCATTATCCATGGTTTTATGGCTAATGATACCACTTTTCAAGTAATCTTATTGTATCAGAATATAGACTTGGATAATAGTCTATTTTTTTAATAGGGATAAAAAGGCATCCTGTGGTATATCTACCCGACCTATGTGTTTCATACGTTTTTTACCCTTTTTTTGTTTTTCTAAAAGTTTTCTTTTGCGCGTAACATCACCGCCGTACAATTTAGCTGTAACATCCTTTCTTAAGGCGGAAATGTCCTCACGAGCAATAATTCTACCCCAAATGGATCCTTGCAACGCTACTACAAAATTTTGTTTAGGTATTATGGTTTTAAGTCGTTTTAAAAGATTGCGAGCAATATCTGCGACTTCATTTTTTGGAACTATTGAGGAAAGAGGAGAAACCTCTTCTTCAGCTACTAAAATATCCAAACGTACCAAATCTCCTTCTCGGAAACCAATTATTTCGTAATTCATTGAAGCATATCCTTTACTGACACTTTTTAATTGATCATAAAACTTGGTCACAATACTGGCTAAAGGAATTTCATAAGTCAGAACTGCCCTTTCTTCATTCAAAAATTCTGTACTTTTATATTCACCGCGGAAATTTTGGACCAATTCCATAACTGGCCCCATGAAGCTTTTCGGCAAGAATAAATCTACCCTTACCCAAGGCTCTAAAATAGAATTGAATCTATCTGGATTTGGTAATTCGGAGGCAGCTTTAATTTCCTTTTCTTCACCACTTGTGGCTATATATTTATAAGTTACAGAGGGAGCAGTTATTATTAATTCTAAATTGTATTCTCTTTCTAAGCGTTCTTGCACAATTTCCATGTGTAATAATCCCAAAAAACCACAGCGATATCCATAACCAAGAGCTTTGGAATTTTCTGTTTCATAAGAAAGCGAAGAATCATTTAATACCAGTTTTTCTAACGCATCTTTCAAATTTGTATATTCGGACGCTTCTTGCGGATAAATACTGGCAAAAATCATGGGGCTTAAAGGTTTATATCCCGGTAAAGCTTTGGTGTTTGCTTCAGGATTAATTATTGTGTCTCCGACTTGACATAAACTTAAATCACGTAAACCGGTCACAATATATCCGATTTCACCAGCCTTGATACTTTCCTTTTTAACTTTCTTAGGTTTAAAGACGCCCAATTCTAAACATTCACTTTTGCTATTATTAGCTGCGAATTTTACAATATCATTTTTGTTTAATTCACCTTGCATAACACGAACATAGGCAATTACTCCCTGATAAGAATCGTACTCGGAATCAAAAATTAGTGCTTGCAATTCCTTTTTATCTTCTTTTTGTGGCGGAGGTATATTTTTAATAACACTTTGCAATATTTCTTCTACTCCCTTTCCATTTTTAGCAGAGGCTTTTAATATTTCCTCTGGTTTTATATTTAATAAAGAAATTAATTCTTGTTCAACTTTTGCCACTTCAGCATTGGGTAAATCTATTTTGTTAATAACAGGAATTATTTTCAAATCCTGTTCCATGGCTAAATACAAATTTGATAAAGTTTGTGCTTCCACACCTTGGGCTGCATCCACTACTAAAATTGCTCCTTCTACACAAGCTAAAGAACGAGAAACTTCGTAAGTAAAATCAACATGTCCGGGAGTATCAATCAGGTTTAAAGTACAGTCATAATATTTCATTTGCACCGGTTGAAGTTTGATGGTAATTCCTCTCTCGCGTTCAATGTCCATTTGGTCTAGCAATTGTTCTTTCATGTCGCGTTTTAAGACAGTTCCGGTGATTTCTAAAAAACGATCAGCAAGTGTTGATTTCCCATGATCGATATGAGCGATTATACAAAAATTTCTAATTTTATTTTCCTCCATTGAAAATTTCTTTAAACTCCTTTGTTTTTAAAAGATAATGATATCCTAGATACAACAAAGTTCCTAAAATTACTGCTCCAATTGTTTGCAACAACAAACCAACGAATGTTCTGGTATCAAGAATTGGAGCAAATAAATAAAGAGCCAGATAAACAATTAAGCCAGCTAATATTGAACTTACTATTATATGTAAAAAACCTTTTATAATTATATTGTCATTGAGATTACCCAGTCTTCCTTTTAATAAAACATACAAGGAAATCATTTGAACAATACTAGCAATAGAAAATGCTAAAGCTAACCCAGCCACACCAAAAATTGAAGCTAAGGGGTAAGCTAAGGCAGCGTTGATTGCCATGCTGACCAAGCCGATTTGCAAAGGAGTTTTTGTGTCTTCTAAGGTGTGAAAAGATCTAACAAGCAACGGAATTAAACCTTGAGCAAATAAGCTTAGAGCAAAAAATGCTAATGTTTCCAAAGTTAAAACTGTATCTTCCCAATCAAATTCACCTGATCCTAAGACTAAACGTACAATCTGAGCTCTTAAAACAAACATCAGAACAGAAATGGGAACAATATAAAATATTATTTGACGAAAAGCTTTGGAAAAGTAGCTTAAGAATTTCTGGTAATTATTTTTTGATGACGCTTCTGATAAAAATGGAAAAGCAGCGACAGCAAATGATATTCCAATTACACCAATAGGTACACTTTGTAAGTTATTGGCAAAATTAAAAATAGTTATGCTCCCCTCTTGTAAAAATGAAGCAATGGCAGTAATTATTAATAAATTTATTTGTACTATTAATAAAGAAAGGGTCCTTGGTCCCATTAACCTAGTAAGTAAAGAAATTGATTTCTGTTGTAAATCAAATTTAATTTTATATCTAAAACCTAAAATGAAAACAGCCGGTAGTTGTACCAGTAAATGTAAAATTGCACCCAAAATTACACCGTAAGCTAAACCGTGAACCCCATATTTGGGAACAAGTACAATTATGCCAAAAATTATTCCTAAATTATAAAAAAGTGGAGCTAAGGAATAAAGAAAAAACTTTTTAAAAGATTGTAAAACACTTCCTGCAATATTCGAAATACTAAATATTAATGGTGATAAAAGCATAATTCTAGTTAATTCCGCTGCCAATTCTCGTGCTTCAGGAGGAAGTCCTGGAGCAATTAAAATCATAAATTGCTTAGCAAAAACAATTATAGGAATTGAGATAACAATCAAAACTATTATTGTTAAATTAATAATTGTATTTGTGAAACGCCAAGCTCTATCAAGTTTATTTTTTGTAATATATTTTGTGAAGATAGGTATAAAAGCAGCTGATAAGGCGCCGAGAACAATTATATTAAATAGAAAATCAGGAATTCTAAAAGCAGCCATATAAATATCAAGTTGTTCTGAAGCACCAAATTCACTGGCCAGTAAGCGATCGCGCAATAATCCAATTATTCTTGATAATAACGCAAAAATCGACAGCAGTGATGCAGCCGAAATTATAGATTTCGATTTAACGTTTTTAATATTATTCATTTATATTTTCCAAAACAAAAGCGGTAATCATATCTCGGTCAAGTTGACCTGAGAATCTTATCAAATTAAATTCTTTATCCAAATTGTCTAACGTATTATAATTCCATAAAGATTTATAATTATCGGGGTATTCAATAACATGTTTTATTTGTAACGGATTTGTGCCTGCTTGTTTCTGATAATAAATTGAGTAAGAATCAACACTATTGTTTTTGGTATCAATTTTAAACGGTAATTCATAAACTAAAGTTATTTCCTTTTTTTCACTGGGAGCAATTTCTAACCAATTTCCAAAAGTTGTTTTTTCTGATTCCACACCAATAACGGTTGATGATTCTTTATGTATGCTTTTACTATTCTCAATTTGTTTTACCAGAGAGTCATCGATGGCGTTATCCAATTCAGGTTTCAATCTCGAGAATATCCAGTCATCAAAACCTTCAGCTTTTATTAATTTAGCACCCTGTGGTACAAATATTTCTAAATAAGTTACGTTTTTTATTCCTGACCAAATATTTTCAGGATCACCAGTGTGAGAACTTACTATCTTTAACTCATTAGTAATTTTTCCATCACTACTTATATTGGTTTTTAAATCGACATCTCTTTTTATCACATTGCTAGTTTTTCCCCCGCCAATATTACTTTCGGCAATAGCTAGGTAATCTTTATCTGTTTCTGGAACCTCGCCAGTAAAACCATTTTCAGATGCTAATTGTTGCAAATTATCATCAAAGAAATACAACATGATTTCTTTATTTTGTAGAGAACCGAAAAGCAAATTAACCAATTCCACTGTTTGATTTGATTCTAAAAAACTTAATTTCTCAAATATTTTTGGCATCAAATCAGCAATAAACTGTTTAGGTTTATTTTCTTCTTTATCATACTCAAATTCAACTTCCACCTGAGTTTGATCGTAAAAGTTTTCATAATTTATTGTGGTATCATATTCTGGCATGGCAACAGGGCCAGTAATTTTTAAAAGCTTCGGCATTAAAGAAGCATTTATAGAAATAACTCCGTCTACAGTAACACCACCAGATTTTTCATAAAGCTCTGCGACTTTTTGAGCGGAAGTGGGATAATCCAAAAAGAAATTAGCATCACGCATATAAAATGTTGGATTTATTAAATGTAAAGGAGTTGGAGAAGCAATGGTTTCTTTTAATTGACCATCAATGTTATAAGGACCCTCAACAAATAATTTCGTGATATTACCATCTTGAATATCTAATAATCCATAAGTACCAATAAAACCACCTCCTTTTCTCACTTCTCGATTATTGGTAAAGAGAAGCAAATAACGTTTTTTCATATTATGTCCAAGCAATTCCAAAAATGAATCTGAATAGGTAGAAATTGAAGACACGGTTTCTCTAATTTGCGGAACCATGCTTTTTATTTTATCAAATTGCTCACGTTGATTTTCCGGTAAATCGTTAACATTAACTTTTTCAATGTGATCCAGCGCTAGAGCAACTTTATCCTTTACAACTTCCAAGTGCGCTTTGCTAACCAATAAATTCTCGGTTATGGAACTGCGGTTCTTTTTATCTGTATCCATAGCACCAGAAATTGTGTTGTTAATTGAGTTTAAGGGTTGCATGGCTTTAGCTAAACTTTCACCGGCTTGAGAGAGATTAGCTCCTGCTTCTAACATGTGTTCAGCTGAAGCCAATTTTGATCCTCCTGGCAATACTTTCACTATTTCCCGAATAATAACATTGGTTTCATCTATGTCTGTTTTAGCTTCTTTAAATCCTTCCGCTGCCAAATTAAATTTAAAAACTGCTGACTCTAAATTAATGTCAGCTAGAGAAGAACCGGCTGATTTAGCATGATCAAAAGCATTTAAAGCTTCACCCAAAACTACTCCCTGTTTGGCAAGTAAATTATTGTTTACATAATCAGAAAATTTAATAAGTCCTGGAAAAATCATCATAACAAGTAATAGTAGCCCAGCCCAACTAAGTTTTTTAATAACAAAAGATTTGCTCCGAGGAATTTCATCAGCAATATTCTGTACTAAACTTTTCTCTATTTTAACCTGAGGAGATGCTGTGGGAATTTCTTCAACCAACTGCCTCAAATCAACCACTTTATTATTATTGTGGTCTTTTATAATATCGGTAACAAATTTTCTATTTTGCTTTTTCATAAATATCTAATGTTTTCTCAGCTAAATTGTGCCAGGAATATTTTTTAATCAAACTAAAACCCTTATTTATTAAATCACATTTTTTTTCTTCGTCGTCAATTAAATCTATTATTTTCTGTGCCATTTCTTCTGTTTTATATGGATCAAAATAATCCGCCGCTTCTCCCAAAATTTCTGGTAAACAAGAAGTATTGGCTGATATCACCGGTATACCACACGTCATGGCTTCAATGGGTGGTAAACCAAATCCTTCATATAAAGATGGAAATACGTATAAACTGGCCTGACGATAAAGAGCTGCTAATTCTCTGTCAGTAACAAAGCCAGGAAATTTTACATTTTTCATAAAATCAGCGCTGTGGTTTTTTATACTTTCTTCTTCTAAACGGGAATAAAAATAATCCTTCTTACCTACTAAAACTAATTTTAAATCATTACGCTTCTTACAAATTATCTTAAAAGCTTCTATTAATCTATCTAAATTTTTGTGAGGATGAGCATTACCAACATACAAAATATAATCTTTTTTAATACCAAATTTGTTTAAAGTTTTACTTATAAACTCTTCATTAACCTGCAAACATTTCTTGTCGGCTGCTTCATAGGTAACTGCTATTTTTGTATCAGGAATTTTAAAATGTTTTACAATTTCTGCCTTGGAATAATTTGATACGGTTATAACTTTCTTGGCACGCTTAACAGCACTTCTGGTCACATAGCGATAGGCTAATTGCTTAAAAAAATAGAAGAAAGGACCAAGGGTAGTTGCCCTGCGAGAAGGAAAATGCGTTATTATTAAGTCGTGCAAAGTAACAACAAACGGTTGCTTGTACAATATGGGAACATTGAAATGAGGAAAATGAACTAAATCTAATTTCTCTTTCTTCAATAATCGAGGAAGTTTTATTTGCTCCGTTAAAGTATACCAACGAAAATTAGCCTGCACTTTTTTTATCCTCTGTGATTCTGCAAACAAATTAAAATTCTCCTTGTTAAGGAACAAAACATATTCATTATTTTTATCAATTTCAATAAGATTTGCTATCAGCCTTTGTGTATACCGACCCAATCCCTTAGCCATTGGTCCGGCAAAACGGGCATCAATACCAATTTTCATTTTTTTCTAAATCAAAAACAAAATCAATTATATTTTACGTTGATTTTGCAATTTGGTCAAATCTATTTTTTATTTTGATAAAGAGATTTTCTACTTTCTGGGCGGTTTTTTGCCAATCCAGTTTTTCTTTAAGATCAACTATAATTTCTGGCTTTATTTCCTGATTTTTATTGATATTTATTTCCAGTGCTTGCTTGATATCATTTTTGTTGTTGGGATCAACCATAGTGACAAACTGGCCAACTATTTCTGGAAATGAAGTTGTATTTGAGGTTATAACTTTTTTATTGTGTAGAAGTGCTTCAATTGGTGGAAAACCAAAACCTTCATAGAAGCTGGGATATATGAAAACTTCAGCCTTGCTAAATAAATCATTCTTTTCAGCTTCTGTAACATACCCGGTATAAATTATATTTTTATTATTTAAAGTTGACAACATTTTATTTTTCCAGCCCATTTTACCAACAATTACTAATTTATAGTTACTATATTTTTCATTTAATTCGGAAAATGCTTTTATTAATCCATAAATATTTTTTCTTGGTTCCAAAACACCTAAAGCTAAAATATATTTATTTCCTGTACTATATTTACTTTTAGTGTTAATTTCTTTTTTATTATCCTTGTAACTAATTCCTGAGTATATTACGTCAATCTTATCTTGGGAAACATTCAATAAATCCTCTAGTTCCCTTTTTGTAGATTCAGAAACCGCAATAATTTTATCGGCTCTCTTTATTAAGGATTTAGGATTTACGATTTTGTGCCAAATTTTTCTCTTCCAACTTAGGTATTCTTTATACTGCAAATAAGAAAGATCGTGAACTGTTAATATTAGTTTACAATTGCTTGAGACGGAAGTGAAAGTTATATTGGGCAAAAATAAAATATCCACTCCGCCCAGTAATTTATCCAGTTTGGGATATTTAAATATTACTTGGCAAAGATTGAATATTTTGTTGGGAATACGATACTTCTTCAGTTCAAATTTATTGCTATTTTCAATAAATTTTGGGATCTTAGGTTCATGAAATGAATTGGCTAGTAAAACATATTTGTTTTTAGTTTCATTTTTAGCTAAGTATTTAAGCAAATAGAAAAGATATTCTCCTACTCCTGAAATATTTTCCTCCTGCAGCGGTCTAATATCTATTCCTATTTTCATGTATTAGAAAAGAATTCTTTAATTAAGGCTAATCCGGTGGCCAGTAGAAAACCTGCAATTATACTAATTACAGCCACCATGTAGGGATTGTAATTGTTTTCTACCGTGAAGGGATCTGTTGTCTGTAAAGAAAAAGCTTGAGTTTCAGTACTATTTTTTTCTGCTTCACTAATTAGAGTTTCCATTTCAGTTTTCATTTTACTAGCAACTTTTAGGGCTTCATCCTCTGTATCAGAAATAAAATTTACATTTAGTGTATGAGGTGATAATTGTTCAGTTTTAATACCTTTTGCTAATTTTAATACCTCGTGACCACCTTTTTCGAAACCTTCCTGATTATAAATATCAGCAACAATATCAGGATTTGCTAACCATGATTTCATGGTTTTAACCATCAATTCTGAAGCTTCAATGGCATAATAATTATCATATTGAAAATCTTGATTGTCTGTTCTCTCCGTTCTATAAACGGACATACTTATAGTGGTTTTAAATTTTGGCTCTGGCACAACAGTTAGAAGAATGGCCACAATCAATACCACGACTATGCTAATGATTATAAACCAAGCATATTGCTTGAAGAATTTTTGCGGTGATATATTCATTATATTAATTTACTGTTTAAATATTCATCGTACTTTGTTTGTACGTAATTTTTGATATTGTAGTTAAATTCTTTTGTATCGAATTTTCTGGCATGAGCTTTGATATCATCAATATTATACTTGGCCAATTTCTCATGATTTTCTCGTATAACATCTACCAAATTCCAAGGAGTTTGATCTTCAAAGAAAACACCAGTTTTTCCTTCAATTACAGTTTCTTTGGCGCCACCTTTTTTGTAAGCTACAACTGGACGTCCAGCGGCCATGGCTTCAACCGGTGCTATACCAAAATCTTCTTCTTGCGGATTTATAAAGGCACGACAATTTGCTAACTGTCTGTTTCTTTCCTCATCTGCAACTGGTCCTAAAAATTCAATATTTGGTTTTGCCAGTTTTTTTAGATTTTCCATTTCTTCGCCGGTACCAATAATTTTTAATTTATAACCAAGAGCATTAAATGCTTCAATTACTAAATCAACTTTTTTGTAGGGGCGTAAACGCGATACGATCACATAGTAATCCTCTACTTTATTATCATCAGGATATCCAGTTGTTACAACGGGCGGATATATAACATCACTTTCTTTTTGATAATATTTTTTTATTCTTTCGGCAACAAATTTGGAATTGGCAATAAAATGATCGACTCGATCGGCTGCCGCTTTATCCCAGAGACGCAAACGATTTAAAAATATTGGCAAAACTCTTTTTACAATTCCTGGCACATTTAATTCCTCGGTATATTTGTGCGAATCACTCCACAAAAATCTAGTGGGTGTATGACAATAGCAAATATGCAAGGATTCGGTGCTGGGAATTATTCCTTTAGCAAAAGCTGAACAATCAGAAAGTATCATATCATATTTTTTTAAATCAAGATGTTCAATCGCTGCTGGCATTAAGGGTATAAACCATTTATATTTTTTTACTCCACCAGGAAGTTTCTGAATGAAAGATGTCTTAATATCTAAATTTGAAAATTCTCCTTTTGTTTCCATCTTATCATAAGTCATGGTATAAACTGGGGCCTTAGGATAAAGATCATGAAAAGTCTGCAGAACTTTTTCTGCTCCACCAATTTGGTTTAAAAAATCATGTACTAAAGCTACTTTCATTAGGCTGCTGATTTACGACTAAGAATTACAAAAACTGTTTTTACTAATATTTGTAAGTCCAGTTTGAAAGACCAGTTAGAAATATAATACAAATCCAGCTTAGCTTCTTCCGCAAAATCTAAATCACTTCTTCCCGAAACTTGACCCATACCGGTAATCCCCGGCTTCACGGTTAAAAGTTTTAAATGATTTTTTTCATAATTTTTTATTTCTTCTGGTTCATGCGGACGAGGTCCTACTAAACTGATATCACCTTTTAAGACATTTAAGAACTGAGGGAGCTCATCAATGCTTGTATTTCTAAGCCATCTGCCAGTTCTTGTAACCCGGGGATCATTTTTCATTTTAAATAACGGTCCACCTTTTCTTTCATTTAAATCAAGTAATTGTTGCTTCATTTTATGAGCATCAACAACCATGGAACGAAATTTATATAATTTAAATTTTCCTTTTTGATTTTGCCTTGTTAATTTAACAAATACCGGTCCTGGAGTTTCCTTATCCAATTTAGTAATTATTGCTATCACTATAAAAAATGGAACTAAGATCAATAAGGTTAAAAAGGAAATTACAATATCAAATAACCTTTTAATAATTTTCCCCCAACCTTCAATGGCGGAAAGTTTTAAATTAATTAAAGGTAAACCAGCCAGTTGTTTAACTTCTATATTACTGGTTTGGGTCTCAAAGACATCCGGTACAAATTTAAATTCAATATTGTTTTCTTGGCAGTAATCAATAACGGGATTTACTAAATCACGATCTATTTTAGGATCACAGTGAATAATTTCATTGATTTCTCTTCTTTGTTTGAGCTTACTAATTATATCTATTGTATCTTCTTTTAGATTTGGCAATACACCAATTACTTGATAACCCATATGAATATTATTTTCGATGGTTTGCATTAAATGATGACAAACTCCATTTCCACCAATTAATACTATTCTGTGAATTCCACAACCATATTTATAAAGTAAACGTTGAATATAGCTAACAAATAAACGTGTGATAGTAATTAAAATTATTCCTAAAAACCAAGCGGCCACAACAATAAAACGAGAGGAAAACAATTCTCGAACGGCAAAAGAAAAAATAATTACAGCGACAGTTCCCACAGAAACGGCAGTAATCACTCTGTATAATTCATCAATAAACTTCTTTCTTTGTTCAAATTTGTATAATCCCATGAAGGCAAAAATGATAATCCAAGATATGCCAACAATACTTAAGGTCATCATAAATTCAGAAAAATCCAAATCAAAAATAGCCGGACGAATAGATGTTATTTGAGTTGAAAATCTAATAACATAGGCTAAAAATCCCGCCATTATAATCATGAGGTAATCAAGAGGTATTAGTAAAATTGTAATATATAATTCTGATCTTTTCATTGACACAAGGCTATGTAAAAAATACGTAAACCATTTTACGTACCTTTTGTGCTTCAGGGGAAGAAATAAGCCGAATTCTGTTCTCTCTCAAGATTATTGAAGAAAGTAATGGTTATCTATCTTCGCTTACATTTGCATGCAAGCTCAAGCGGTTTAGGTAAATACCTATCAACCTTGCACCAGGTGGGGTTTACCCAAATCTTTAGTCGCCTAAAGTTTTGCGTGGTCTCTTACACCACGGTTTCACCCTTACCCCGCTCCAGTTTTATAGAACTCACACTTTATATTCCTAAAATTTCATTTTCTATAAACTTCGCAACAGTATTATAAGTTCTCCAAAACTGGGACGGGGCGGTATAATTTCTGTGGCACTTTCCCTCAGGTTCTAATTAAACAATCTTAATAGAATCAAGAGCGAAATGACGATCGATCATTTCACGCTGCTTCTAAAGAACGCTTTTTAATCCCTGGGTTCGCGTTACGAACCACCACGTAGCGGTGTTCGGACTTTCCTCTCTAAAAAATATTTTAGAGCAACCATTTATCTTCCCCGTAAAAGCACGCTGTTATCCTATACGAAAATGTCTAAATTGTCAAGTTGTCCAAAGCCTTATTTACCAGAGCATCAGCCTCTATGTTTTTTTCTCTAACTATATGATTAAATTGAATCTTTTTAAACTGATTTTTTAACTGATTGACCTTAACTATTAATTCCGCAATACCTGCATTTTTAACCTTATATAAGCCATTTATTTGATTTACAACCAATTCTGAATCAAGAAAACAAGTTACTTCTAAGAACCTATTTTTTAGGCATTCTTGAAGGCCCACTATAAGAGCCGTGTATTCGGCTTGATTATTGGTCGTCTCGCCAATACTTTTAGATATTTCGATTACCTTTTTCCCCATCATATCTTTAACTACTACTCCGATGGCCGCTGACCCAGGATTTCCTCTGGATCCTCCATCTGTGTGCATTGTAAAATTCATTATTTTAAATCAATTAATTGTAATTCCAAACTTGATCGTCCCATATATTTATTTTCACTTAATTCTACTAAGACATCAAGTTTTTCCTTTTTTAAAATATTTTCTATTTTATTCTTTTCGATATTGAATTTGATGGCTGATATTCTTTTGCGACCAGAACGTAAATTCAATTTTAAATGATTTTCTTTTTTACCAACAAAATTGTATTTTTCAATAATTAAATTATTTAAAAGAAATATTGGTTTCTTATTTCCCATACCAAATGGTTCTAGAAGTTCTATGGTTTTATACAAAGAATAATTTATGTTGTCTAAATCTGTTTCTACATCATATTCATAGAGTTTTATTAAATCAGCTTTAGATATCTTTTTAGCTGTGTGCTTAATCATCTTTTCTTTAAAACTTTCGAAATTACTTTTTTCCACCGTTAAACCAGCAGCTTGAGGATGACCCCCAAATGTTATGAGTAAGTCCTTATGTTTTCTAATAGCTTCTATTATATTAAAGTTTTTTATACTTCTGGCTGAACCGGTAATTTCATCCTTATTTTCAGTCATTAGAATTGTGGGTTTGTTTAGTTCATTGGTAATTCGAGAAGCGGCTATCCCCAACACTCCACTATCCCACTTTTTACTTTTTAAAACAATTATATTTCCACTTTCTTTTTTAGCATTTTCAATTGCTTCTATATAAACTTGATTGGTAAGTTCTTGACGAGATGAATTTTTAATATTTAATTCACTCGCAATTGTTTTAGCTTCCTTTTTATCTTGAGAAACCAATAATTTATATGAACTATTGGCATGATCAATTCTTCCAGCTGCATTTAACCTGGGTGCAATAACATAGCCAACATTTCTGGTATCAATAATTTCCTTATCCAGTCCACTTCTTTTTACAAGCTCTTTTATTCCTATTCTTTTAGTTTTATTTAAAACAACTAAACCATATTTAGCAAATATTCTATTTTCTTTTTTGAGAGGAACCATGTCAGCTATGGTGGCAATTCCTACTAAATCAAGTGACCATTTTGCAAAGTGCTCTGGAAATTTAATTAATTTCTCATTTTGGTTAGCAATTATTACTGCTTGTATAAATTTATAAACTACTCCGCCACCACAAATATTTTTATCTTTATATTTATCATTTTTTAATTTTGGATCAATAATATAATAATTACTAAAATTATAATCTGGTGGATCGTGATGATCTAATACTATAACATCAACACCCAGTTTTTTGGCATAATCAATTTCTTCTTTGTTACTAATACCACAGTCACAAGAGATTATTAAACTCACTCCTTTTTTCCATAAGAATTCGATTGCTTTTTTCTTTAGACCATAACCTTCTAGTTTTCTATCAGGAATATATATTTCGAAATCTGAAAAACTTAGTTTTACAATATCAGTTAATAGAGCGCCGGAACAAATACCATCAGCATCGTAATCAGCATAAATCGCCACCTTTTCTTTCTTACTAATGGCTGAAAAATATCTGGTTATAACTTTTTTCATATTTAACAAAAGAAAAGGGTCATATAACCCCTCAAATTTTGGACTTAAATACTCTTCCAGTTCTTTTTCATCCGTTAGTTCTCGACGACTAAGTATTTCTGCTTCCAGTTTGGAATATTTACTCTTAAGTACTCCAAAAAGTTTCTCATTTCTTGGCTTGGCTTGCCAGACACTATTATCCATGTGTTAGTAGTAAAGTTGGTCCAATTATAGCTGAATTTAATTGATTACTGGTGATAATTACTTTTGTTCCCAAGCTTATGTGTTTAATCCTTTTCTTGATTTCCTTTTTAGCTAATTCTATATACCATTTATTTTCCGACAGGCCGCCACCAATAACAATACAATCGGGATGAAATATGTTTATAATATTTACTAAACCGATACCTAAATATTCTGCTCCTTCTTTTACAATAGCACAATCTTTACTTGATTTGTTTCTGGCATCAGCAAATATTTGTCTACTTTTTTTTCTTTTTTTATACCTTTTTAAATAAGCATCTTCAATTCCTGAACCAGAAGAATAAATCTCTAAAGTTCCTTGTCTACCATTTAATTTTCTGCCATCAACTTGGATTATCATGTGGCCCAGTTCTAAGACATAACCTCTGTCTCTATAAATCTTGTTATCTATTGTAAATCCTGTACCAATTCCTGTCCCTAGTGTTAAACCAAAAACATAATTTTCTTTTTTAGCTTTTCCAAAAACACTTTCGTATAAAGTAAAGGTAGAAGCATCGTTGTCAATTTTTATTTTAACATTTCCAACTTTCTTTTTTATTAAAGCAACAATATTAATTCCTTTCAGAACTTCTGATTTTATTGTTTTCTCTTTCTGACTTACTATGCCCTTCACTCCAATTCCAACTCCCTTAGGTTTTCCAAATACTAGCAAATCATCAATAATGGTATTTAGAGTTTTATCAAAATATTTTCTCCCTCTTTTTAAATGGTGAACTATGACTAACTTTTTTATAATTTTATTGTTTTTAACAATACCGGCTGCTATTTTTGTGCCACCGATATCAAAACCCCAATACATCATATTTTATTATTAATTTTACTAGCGATCATAAATTCTTCGTCGGTAGGAATTGTTAAAACAGGAATTCCTTTTATAATATTTAAATCTTTAAGAATTGTTGTTCTGGTTAACGAATCACCAGCTCCCACTGCACCAGTGAAAACTAAGGCGTTAACATCTTTAAGAATGGCCCTATATGATCCAATATATTTTTTTACTCTGTAACAATACATGTTATAAGCATTTTTTGCTCTGTTATCACCTTCTCTAACTCTTTTAATAATTTTTAACATATCTTTTTGTTTGGTCATTCCATACAGGCCGCTTTCTTTCTCGAGAATTTCTTTCGTTTTTGCTAACGAATACTTTCCTTTTTCCATCAACCAAAGTGGAATGGCGGGATCAATATCTCCCGATCGTGTCATCATTATTAATCCTTCCAATGGCGTGAATCCCATGCTCGTGTCTTTGGCAATACCTTGTTCAATGGCGGTGATACTGGCACCACCACCCAAATGCACTGTAATTAAATTTAGGTTACTTAAAGATTTATGTAATATTTGTGAAGCTTTTTCGGCCACAAATTCATGAGAAATCCCATGAAAACCATATCTTTTTATTTTTAGTTTTTCTACTATAGTTCGCGGCAAGGCATAATTTCTTGTCTCCTCAGCCAAAGAGTGATAGAAACCAGTGTCAAACATGGCATAAGATTTAGTGGCTGGAAAAAGCTTTAAGGCTTCTTCAACTACTTCTAAACCAGGTTTGTTGTGCAGTGGTGCCAGAGGTATTAAATTTTTAATTTCCTTTAATACGTCTTTATTAATTCTGGTTAGATTTTTATATTTTGCTCCCCCATGAACAATTCTGTGCCCAATATAGTCAATTTTATAGTTTTTAATTTCCTTACTAATTTTTCTAACTGCCTGCTTATGGTTTTTTGTTTTAGTTCCTAAATTTTCAATATAACCTTCTTTTTCTAGTCGCAAAAAACTTGTTTTGTTAGAAAACAATTTGTATTTCAGCGATGTGCTCCCGGCATTGAAAACTAAAATGAATTTCATCTTCAAATAATTATTTCTCCTTCATCCATATTTGAAATATGAGCGGCGTTGGCTTCGTCTGTGTCTAGATGAATCATAAATTTGTAATTATCTGCAATCCGAACAACTATTTCATCAAAAACTAATTTTCTTTCACCTAGAATTTTCAATTTTACAACCTGATTGTTTTTCAGACCATAATTTTCAGCTTCAGCTGTTGAAATGTGCAAATGTCTTTTAGCTATAATTACTCCTTCTTTCAATTCCAAAGTTCCCTTAGGCCCTACCACTTTTACAGTTTCTGAATTTTCTGTGTTACCAGAAATTCTAAGCGGTGGTTTTATTCCAAGTTTTATAGCATCAGTTATGGCTAATTCAATTTGCGTTTTCTTTCTTATAGGCCCCACAATTCTAATACCCTCTAATTTTTTATCTCCATTTATTAAATCTACTTTTTCCTCAGATGCAAATTCTCCAGTTTGAGATAAGTCTTTCTTTTTCTTCAGTTCATAATCCTTACCGAATAAAACATCTAAATCTTCTCTGGAGATATGAAGATGTTTGGCCGATACTTCTATTTTAACTTTGATTTTATTCATAATTTTAAATTATTGTTTCAATATTTTATATAAACTTATTCCTGTCATTTCTTCGGGTTTAGGAATATTGAGAATTTCTAAAATTGTAGGAGCGATATCTCCTAGTACTCCGTAGGGTGCCAAAATACTTAAATCAGGTTTTTCTTTTAATTGTGGATTCAATTTTTCTTTGCCAACAAGGATTAAAGGTACGGGATTGGCGGTATGCTCTTTATCAATTTCTCCAGTCTTGGAATTACGCATTACTTCGCAATTCCCATGATCAGCAGTAATTACCATCGTTCCACCAATCTGCAAAATTGCTTCTTTTAATTTTCCTAGCTGATTGTCAATAACTTCTATACCTTTAATGGTGGCGTCAATATCACCGGTGTGACCAAGCATATCTGCGTTGGCATAATTTAATAAAATAAAATTGTACTTTTTAGACAAAACCGCTTTAACAGTTATATCTGTTATTGGTAAGGCGCTCATTTCTGGAACATCATTATAGTGATTTACCATCGGTGAGGAAACAAGCTCTCTTTCCTCGCCTGGAAAGGGGTCAACTTGTCCACAGTTGAAAAAAAATGTAACGTGGGCGTATTTTTCAGTTTCTGCTACACGAAATTGTTTCATACTATTATTACTTAAAACTTCTCCCAATGAATTTTTAACTTCTTCTCTGGGAAAAGCAACACTGACAGGTAAATCCAAATCGTATTCTGTCATGGTTACAAATTTTAGATTCTTTCTTTGTTCACCTAATTCAAACTTATTAAATCCAGGTACAATAATAGCTTTAGTAAGTTGTCTCGCTCGATCTGCACGATAATCAAAAAATATAACAGCATCATTATCATTTAAAGTCGCAACCGGTTTTCCTTTTTTTTCAATAACCGTTGGTTCAATTTCTTCGTCAGCAATTTCCTTTTTGTAAGACTCATTTATTGCCTCTTCTGGAGTTTTAGCTGTTATACCACGACCATGGACAATGGCATCATAAGTTTTTTTTATTCGATCCCATCTTCTATCTCTATCTAAAGCATAAAATCTTCCTATTACAGTCGCAATTTCTCCAGTTTTATTTTTTTTTTATAGCTTTTTGCAGCTCAGGCAAATATTGGAGAATGCTTTTTGGTGGCGTATCTCTACCATCAGCAAAAATGTGGATGTAAACTTTTTCAATTTTTTCCTTTTTGGCCATTTGAATCAAAGCAAACAAATGACTCATGTGACTATGAACTCCGCCTGGACTCATTAAGCCCATAAAATGCAAAGCAGAATTATTTTTCTTAACGTGAGCTGTTGCTTCCCTAAAAGCGGGATTATGTAAAAAAGAACCATTCATAACACTTTTATTTATTTTCACTAAATCCTGATAAATAATTCTTCCACTTCCCATATTCATATGACCAACTTCTGAATTTCCCATTTCTTGCCAGGGCAATCCCACACTTTCACCACTGGCTTGTAGAGTGGCATGAGGAAATTCCATTAATAAACTGTCATAAACGGGAGTTTTAGCAAGTTCAATGGCATTACCACGAGACGGTGGGGCTATTCCCCAACCGTCAAGAGAAACTAATAAAACAATTTTTTTATTTTCTTTATTCTGCATCTTTCTTTATTTTTTCTTCAATCAATAATAAGCGATTATATTTGGCTACTCGTTCACCGTGCGCACAAGATCCTGCTTTTATAAATTCGGAACCGGTACCAACTGCAATGTCAGCAATGGTGTCGTCAATTGTTTCACCAGAACGATGAGAAACTACAGTTGTAATTCCGTTATCACGAGCAAAACGAATACAATTAAATGTTTCAGTAATTGTTCCCACCTGATTTGGTTTTATAATAACTGAATTAGCACTTCCTTTTTCTACCCCTTGTTTTAGACGCTCTACATTGGTTACAAAAATATCGTCACCTACAATCATAATATTCTCACCCAGCTTTTGTCTAAGATTAGCCCACCCAGAAAAATCATCCTCATTTAAAGGATCTTCAATTGAAACAATGGGATATTTATTGACAAATTTCTTATACAAACTTATCATCTGCTCCACACTATATTTCTTATTGTCTACTGATAAATGGTAATTTTTATCTCCCGGATTATAAAAGGTTGAAGCAGCCACATCCATCGCAATAAAAACATCCTTACCAGGTTCGTATTGCATTTGATCAAAGGTTTCACATAAAAGTTCTAAAGGTTGTTCATTTGATTTTACATCTGGAGCATAACCACCTTCATTACCAGTATCAGTATCTAATTTTTTTAATTTCATAACAGTGGCTAATGTATGAAATACTTCCGAAACCAAACGAAGTTGTTCTTTGTAATCAATATCACTAGCTGGTACGACCATAAACTCTTGAAAATTTAGGTTAGTATCTGCATGCTTACCACCGTTAATTATATTAACCATAGGGGTGGGTATAAAATAGTCTTTTTTATTACCATAAATATCAGCTATTACCTTAAACAATTCCATGTTCCGAGCCACAGCATGAGCTCTGATGCAAGCCATGGAAACACCTAAAATTGCGTTAGCACCCAAATATGATTTTTGATGGGTGCCATCTAAATCTATAAGTAGATTATCAATATTTTCCTGATCTAAAATACTTTTTCCTTTTAATTCCCTAGCAATAATATTGTTAATGTTTTCCACGGCATTTTTAACACCTTTGCCTAAATATCTAGCCATATTGTTATCCCTGAGTTCCAAAGCTTCATGAATTCCAGCCGAGGCTCCTGAAGGAACGGCACTCACACCCTTTTTTCCGTTATCTAAAATAACATCAACACAAACCGTGGGATTACCACGAGAATCTAGAATTTCGCGAGCATATATATGTTCAATAGTATTTATCATGATTTAAATTTTATGTAGTTAGATTTTAGAAATTTAGTGGTTGGTAATTCTTCACCAGCTATCATTTTAAGAGTGGCTCCGCCAGCTAAACTTACATGATTAAAATTTCCAGATTTTGTTTCTTCTGCTAAATCGGAACTATGACCACCTCCCACTAACGAAACAGCTTTACTCTCTGCAATTACTTTCATAATAGTTCTACTTCCTTTGGTAAATCCTTCTTTATCATAAGCCCCCATTGGACCTTTGACATATAGTTTTTTAGCCTTATTTATTTCTTTAGTAAAACTATCTATCGTGGCATCACCAATATCAAAAATCATTTCTTCTGTTGGTAAATTTGCTATGCAAATATTTTTTCTACTATTATTTTTACTTATTGCTACATCCTCTGGTAGTAACCATTTCTTATCATATTTTTCCAATAGTGTTTTCAGTTTGGGTATCATATCAAGCAATTCTTTTTCAAAAAATACTTCTTTAGCTCCCAGTCTTATTCCTTTGGCCATTAGACATAATTCTCCTAAAGCACCACCAGCTATTATTTTTTCTGCGGAATTATCCTTTAAACATTTCTCTATTATAACTAAATAATCATCAATTTTTAAACCGCCCAAAACTAAAGTTAATGGGTCAGTATTATTTATAAATTCATTTATAGACGAAATCTCTTTATTAAATAACGGTCCAGCAATATTGGGAACCTCTGTAAAACCAATCATACTGGCATGAGCTCGATGAGCATTGGTAAAAGCATTTTGTACCACATAATCGATTTCCTTTTCTAGTCCTTGAACTAACTCTGATTCGTGATGTTCGGCAGAAGTTTTTTCCACCATTTCACCTTCATAAAAGCGAGCATTATCTAAAATCAATATTTCACCAGATTTTAAATGTCTGATTGCTTTTATAGTTTTCTCTCCAAAAATATCATCTACAAATTTAATTTTTAATCCAGTTTTTTCTGCATAAATTTTAGCGTGATCACGAAGTGAAATACAATCATCTTTGCCAGGACGACTTTGGTGTCCCAAAGCAACTACTTTAGCATTTTTGCTAGCCAAATTACCTAATAGTTTGGCATCTTCAGATAATCTAGGATTATCTTCTACCTTACCATTAACAATTGGACTATCAGCATTAATTCTTACCAAAACAACTTTGTCGGCATAATCAAAATCATCAATTGTAAAATATTCCTTCATTTATTTTCCAAACTGTTCAGCTATTTCGATTAATCTATTAGAATATCCCCATTCGTTGTCATACCAAGCCAGAACTTTTACTAAATTTCCTCCTACAACCTTGGTAAAAGATAAATCAACTATAGCTGAATGAGGATTGGCAATTATATCGGATGAGACTATTGCTTCGCTGGTAACTTCCAATATTCCTTTGTAAATTGGGTTTTTACTTGCTTCAGTTAGAACCTTATTAATATCTTCTACTGTTACATCTTTGCTTAAAACGGCTGTAATATCTGAAAGCGAACCAACTTGTGTAGGAATTCTGATGGCCATCCCATCAAATTTTCCTTCCAGCTTTGGAATTGTTTTTGTGGTTGCAATAGCTGCCCCAGTTGTGGTGGGAACAATATTTTGCCCGGCAGTTCTACCACGACGCAAATCTTTATGCGGTCCATCAACAATATTTTGGTCGGCGGTATAAGAATGAACGGTAGTCATAAAAGCCTTGGCTACACCAAAACTGTTTTGCAGAACTGCCATTACTGGCGCAATACAATTGGTCGTACAGGATGCATTAGAAACAATTTTATTATTTTCTTTGTCAAAACTGTCATTATTTACTCCCTTAACAAAGGTTTGAATGTCTTTTGATTTTCCTGGAGCTGATAGTAAAACTGTTTTAGCTCCAGCAGAAATATGTTTCATTGCTCCTTCGGAATCACGAAAAACTCCTGTACATTCTAAAACCACATCCACATTTAAATCCTTCCAGGGCAACTTTGTTGGATCAGGTTCTGACAAAGCTATATATTTCTTACCGTCGACAATTAAATGATCATCGTCATGGGTCACTTCTTTTCCATATTTCCCATAAGCAGTGTCATATTGTAATAAATTGGCCAAGGTTTTATTGTCAGTTAAATCATTGATAGCAACTATTTCTACATTTTTGTTCTCTAAAGCAATTTTAAAGGAAGGTCGTCCAATGCGACCAAAGCCATTTATAGCAATTTTAATTGGCATATTGTTTTTGTTTAATAATTTCGTAAATAATATTTTATTATACCACGTTTATAGCAGTTTTGTCATGGAATTAAATTTACCTACTTCCAGACTGGCCCCACCAACCAAAGCTCCAGAGATATTGGGCATTTTAAGGAAATTTTCTATGTTATTTGGATCAACAGAACCACCATAAATAACTGTTGTTTTAGGATATTTTTTCTTTATTATTTTTGCTACCGCTTCGGCATTGGCTGGTGTATCCGCTTCTCCAAAATTATCTGCGGCGGTGCTAATGGCCCAGCGTGGTTCATAAACAATTAAGAACTTTTCCTGATCTTGTTCCGACACATCTTTAAAAATTATATCTAATTGACTGCCAACCACCTCTTCTGTTTGACCAATCTTCTTCTCCGCTAAAGTTTCACCTACACAAATCACCGGAATCATGTCTTCCTTTAATACCATTCTTACTTTTTCACCAATTAATTTATCTGACTCTCCAAAATAATACCTTCTTTCTGAGTGACCACATATTACGTATTCACAAAATTCTTTTACTTGCGTAGCTGCTAATTCTCCTGTCAGGGCACCTTCTTCCTTGGACGAAATATTTTGGGATGCTAATTTGATATTTTTTTCTTTTTTGAATTCATTTAATGATTGTAAGGCAATACTTGAAGGACAGATTACTATTTCGTTTTCTTCTTGATCATTTTTTTCCAGAGCATTTGTAAACTCTTTTGCCTCCTTAACATTTTTGTTCATTTTCCAATTGGCAAATAAATATTTCTTCATAGTTTTAAAATAATGTTATTACTCCGATGGTTGATAAGGTTACAATTAATCCAGAGATTAAAACACCAATTGTAATTAGTGATAAACTTTTTAAGTATGGAATCCCAAACACAAATGCTGCGGCTGCTCCTGTCCAAGCGCCAGTTATAGGTAAGGGAATGGCGACAAATATTATTAAAGCTAGTGCCCCAAATCTTTTATATGATTTACTAGATTTTCTTCTAGTGCGAGCAAATAACCAATCAAAAAACTTTTTAAACAGTTTAAAGTTTTCTGATAACCATTTAGATACCGGAACCAAATATTTTAAAATTATTATAATCGGTAGAAGATTTCCAATTACTGCCAGAATATAAGTTTCTACCACACCTAAATCATAAACTGTTAAAGCAATTGGAATTGCACCTCGTAGTTCAAAAATTGGTGTCGCCGCTATTAGAATTGTCCAAAGCTGTTCCATTAGTAAAAAATATTATTTAATACGAAATCAAACATGGTGGTCATGGCATTATAGGAATTTTGTTTGGCATCGGAGCCAAGAGTCACACCAATTATATTTCTTCCTTCAGCTGCTTTAATGCTCATAGCTAAATTGTAACCATCACCACCACTAGCCAGGGGTAAATATCCAGTCTTGGAACCATTTACATAATATTTTCCCGCCACTAAATCATTGGTATTTTTTATATAATAGCTTCTACCCGTTGTCTGACCCTGAATGTATTTTCCGTGATTGGTCGAGGCTATAAGAATTTCCTTGGGACTGAAAGCGTCAGTGGCTAAGATGGCAAATTCTCTGGCTGTTGTTTGATTGTTGCTATTAAGACCTGTGACTTCGTAGACTTTTGTTTTCATTAAGCCTAAATCTGTGATATAACCATTCATTTGACCCATAAAATCGTTCCAATTCAAACCACTGGCCCTTTGCAATGTTTTAGCACCATTATTAGCTGAAGCGGAAATTACTGCTGTAAATAAATCATTAATATTTAAGCTTTCGTTATTGGTAAAAGCTATAGTAGCTCCAGCACTATTATCGATCGCAGTATAATTAATTGCTCCGTCTAAATTACCTTTTATATTTAAAAATGTTTTAGCAGTAATAAGTTTTGTTAAACTGGCCAGCGACATTTCGTCATCAATGTTTTTCTGATAAAGTATTTTTCCACTTCCTACATCGATTACAATTCCACCGTGAGCAGGAATATCTGGTTGACTTACTGAATTCATAGTTGGTTCAGATAATCCTTCTTTTTCAAATACAGCAAATTCAACATAAGGAAACGGTAGGGCTGTTCTAATTTCTCCGTTTTGATAATCAACTGACCCTTTAGCCAACATCCAGCGGCCAGCATTATTATCAAAGTAAGCAATATTTTTCTGACGCAGATTATTATTATTTATTTCTCCAGCTACCCAAATCATTTTTTGTGGCCAAACTATTTCATTGTTATCAATGTCATAAGAAAAAACTGGACTGGTTCTTTTATAGCCACTAATGTTTTCATAAATAATATCTTGTTTATTTATTTTAACACTAATTTCTGAAGGATAAGAACTGCTTTGAATTCCCAATCTTAAATTTTCTTCCGGAATATTAATTGTATATCCTTTGTTAACGGTTGAAAGATCAATATTTAAATTGATTAAATTCTGTTTTGCAAACGCTTCAAAGCCAAATAAAAAATTACTCAGTAAAATTAAAATTAAGCCACCAAGGATTGCAATAATAATTTTTGTTTTTGACATTATTTTTTAAGATGTTTTCTTATAATTTCTGGTAATTGGGAAACGTCTGTTTGTACTTTTATAAGATATTCTGCTACACCTAAATTATATCCCTTCTTTTCATCCAAAGAATGATTAAGATTAGTTAGAATTATTATTGGCGTATCCTTCAAATTATCGTCCTTTTTTATTTCTGCTAGGACATCAAAACCATGCATTTCTGGCAACATTAGGTCCAAAATTATCAGATTTGGCCTCTCTTTATTGGCCATTTCAATACCGCTTTTTCCATCTTTGGCGGTTACCACCTCCATATTAGATTCAGTCAGTTTTTTGTTATATATTTCTAACAAATCTGCTTCATCTTCAATTATAAGAATTTTGGCAGGCATAATAAATAATTAATTATCTGTCTTTATATTAGCTTAAATTTCATTCTTTCACAAGAAAAAACCCCATTTTTTGGGGTTTTAAACCAGTTTACATTTTTAGCTTTAGTCAGATCATCCTTTTCCTTTTTAGTGTCGTCAACAATATTAGATAAAGCTTCCTTGGAAAAAGTAAGCTTGTTGCCTTTTTTTGAAATAGTTTTTGGTGTTATTTTTGTTTTAGAACGAGTTTTTGTAAAGTATTTATATTATAACATAATATTCATAAATATTCCAGTCTAAACAAATATTTTGGTTTTGCTATACTATACTAAGCGTAAATATTAGTTAAAAGTAAATGAAAAATAAATATAAATTAGGTGTTATCTTAGCATTATTAACAGCTCTCATTTCAGGTTTCTCAAATTTCATCATGAAGTATGCTGTTACGATTGTTAAAGATCCAATAGTTTTTACAACTCTAAAAAATTCTGTGGTCGCCCTGCTTGTTATTGGTTTGATGCTACTATTTATGAAATGGCGAGAAATTAAGGATTTGCGGCTCCATGATTGGACAAAACTAATTTTGATTGGAATTATCGGTGGCAGTATTCCTTTTATTCTCTTTTTCACTGGTCTATTGGAATCATCAGCCGTTAATGCTAATTTCATTCATAAAACTTTATTTATTTGGGTAGCAATTTTATCCGTTCCGTTTCTTAAAGAAAAACTCACCTTTTTACAAATTGCTGGCATGGGATTACTTGTTACAGGCACTTTAGTTATTGGTGGCTTTTCGGGATTTGAATTTTCTCGAGGTGAATTATTTATTGTTCTAGCTACCATGCTTTGGGCCATTGAAAATGTAATCGCCAAACATGTTCTAAAGAAATTTTCAGCCTTACTAGTAACTGGTGGTCGTATGGTTTTAGGCTCAATCGTTTTGCTGTTTGTTGTTTGGCAACAAGGAAATTTGTATATGTTTTCAAATTTATCTGGTCAGCAATGGTTATGGACAACTATTTCAGCTGTTTTCTTGAGCGGATATGTTTTAACTTGGTATGCTGCCTTAAAAAGAGCTCCCGCCACAGTAGTTACCACTCTACTTGTCCCTTCCGCTTTAATTACAAACATTTTAATTGCAGTTATTGATGCTCACAACATTAATACAAATTTAATTTATGGAACACTACTAACACTAGCTGGTGTAGGAATATATTTGTATTTTTCTAAATCACTTTCTAAGAGTAAAGCCAAACAATTAAAACTTAAAGTATAGATTTGTCAGATAAATTAACTAAAGATAAAATTGATGGAGTATCTTTGTGTGCAAGATACTCTTTTGGTCCGAACCGACTTCATCTTTGTGGTCCGGATGCCAATTCTGAGGTTTTTGCATATCTAAAAAACGAGAGTTTTGATGATGGCTTAAACAATATTCTTTCTCAATTTAAAAACCTTCATCCCTATTTGCAGTTTATTGCCAGCCAGAACAATATAGCAGATCCTTATGATCCACGTGTGGTGGCCGCTTATTGGCTAGGAAATGACCTGCTAAAGAATATCTCCAAACAAGCAACTTACAAGTATTTTACTGAGGTGCGAAATTTTAATACAAAGTTTGGAGCTGATTTTAAATATGTTGAAGATAAACTACATATGGGTGTTTTTTTACATCATTCATTTCACGTTTTAAATATTTGGCATAAAATTGGGGATGATAAAATACATGAATCGTTAGATAGTTTAAAGAAATGTATAATTACTGCAGGAAAAATAACAAAGATATCTGGCCCCTATATTTATGCCCGACTGGATGAATTGCAATATCATAACGGAAAATTCTCTTTAGCTGGTGCCACTAAACCTAAAAGGATTATACGTCGCTTAAACGATGAAGGTTGGTTGGACAATATAAAAGTTGGTGAAATTATTACTGTTCATTGGGATTCTCCCTGCGATACAATTTCCCTTGAACAATATAAAATATTAAAATCTTTTACCAACCAATCGATAATGTTAGCTAATCTTACAATTTGATGGAAATTTGGTTACTGGGAAATAAAGATTTGGCCATAGATAATTTGCCACTAAAATTAAAAAAGAAACTGCAAAAAGAGTTTCCTGAATTTGAGTTTTTTGAAATTTCTTATATTGAAAATGAGGAATCAATTCCTCGTCCCTTAGTTATAATTGATACCGTTCAAGGAATTGATAAAGTTAAATTATTCAGAGATATTAAAGAGTTCAGAAAAAACCCGAGTATAACCATGCATGATTTGGATGTACACAGTCAATTATTATTTTTAGATAAATTAAAAAAACTTCCCTCTCATATTCTGATATTTGGATTGCCCCAAAATTCAGAAGCAGATGAAGTTTTACCTGATCTTATATTTTCTCTTCGTTCCAATTTACCTTCAAAAAATGTGACCCGCAACTCATACAAGGATCATAAGCCCGAATAAGTTTTTCTATTTCCATGGCCATTCCATCTTTATCTAGCTTGTCTAGATTTTTTTCTACCAAAGTTTTAATATCTTGTTCAATATTAATCTGATTTTGACCAGTAGGAACAATAATTTCACCTTCTTTTACTTTATTATCTGGTTGCAAAACTATTTTATGATAAAGCGTTCCACGGGGCGCTTCTATCACGCCAATACCAACAGTCTCTTCTTTGGGAGGCTCTGCTTTTATGAGATCTTCTTTTTTGAATTCCGTCGTAGCAAATACTTTAATTGCATGGTCAATACTGTTCAATATTTCTATTGCTTGAGCTAAATTGTTTTGAAAAATATCGGTTGTGGGAAACATGTCCAAATACTTTTTGGCATCTTTTTTGGTTTCATCTTCCAATAATTCTTTGGCTAAATTAATTCTCGCCATAGAACCAACCATGAAAGATGTTCCTTTATATTTATAACCAGAAGCTTGTGAATATGGCAAAACAACATGTTCCAAATGATCTCTAAATTCCTTTTCATCTTTTTCCATACCATCACTAGTTTTTAATTTTCCTCGTAAATAATTAAATTCATTATCGCCCACGATGGCCATGAACTGCGTTTCTCTATCTAAATGAAAATCGGCCTCAGCAAACACTTCCATTAAGCGCAAAACTGCTGGTCGAGTTTTTTTTAATTTTTCCATAATTGGAGCAATATCTTCTTTTTTAACTTCATTGTTAAATCCTCCAATTGTTGGAAACATAGCGTGGACACTTCTTCCAGAAACTAACTTGGCCAAACCATCTCCAACGGCTTTTATTTCAAAAGCATCATGCAACATTTGGTGTTCCGTTTCATCATCTTCATCGAAACTTAAAAAATTATCTTTGCCAAAAATATCGGGCATGGAAAACAAATACAAATGCAAAGCGTGATCTCGAATCATCAGTCCATCCATGGTTAAATCACGTAAAATATTTGTTTGCTGGGAAACTTCAATTCCTAAAGCATTTTCACAAGATTCAATACTACATAAAAGATGAGCATTAGAACAAGTTCCACAAATCCTAGCCAACAGTTGCGGTAGGGCCATAACCATTTTTCCCCGCATAGCTTGTGTGTAAAATCTTTTATGCTCGTCAATTTTAAATTTTACACTGGTAACCTTATTGTCTTTTACACTCAAATCTAGCGAAGCAGCGCCTTCAACTTTTGTAATTTCACCAAGTGATAAATCAAATGTATGCATTATTTGATTTTAAAATCTTTAAAGGCTTTTTCTACAAGCTCTATGAATTGATTAGGGTCCATTGGACATCCAGGAAGTTCCGCATCAACTTTAATTACTTCTCCAACTTTCATAACTCTATCAAGTTGTTTAAACCTCTCTACTAAAAATTGAACTTCTGCTTTTGTTTTTTCGTCAAAATTATTTCTTTGTCCAGAAGGCATACCAGTTACGGCACAAGCGCCCACCGCTACAACAACTTTTGCTAAATCTCTAATCTTCTTTACTTTCTTTACATATTCTTCAGATGTTATTGCGCCCTCAACAAAAGCCACGTCCATTTCATCTAAAACGTTTTTTCTTTGTAAAACGCGGGCGTGGCGAAAATCAATTAGCTTTCTCCATTCTTGCCAATGATCGTTTAAGACTTCGATCATTATAACCGTGGAATCTTCACAACAAGAAAACGTAAACCAACCGACTCTTAATTTTTTTTTCTCGTCTTCCATTATTCAGTTTTTGGTCCTAAAATAATTGCGTAAGTTGTTTTTCCATCTTCATAAGAATATACATTCAATGAACCATCGTAAGTATTATCCGAAAATGTATACATATAGGAATCATTGGTAGTATATGTATCACCAATTATATAACCAGCTTTTTCCAATTTATCTTTAAGATAGCTTGCAACATCACTAACACTATCTGTTGATTCATAATATGCTGACATGGTTCCGGAAATATCAGTAGTAGAAGATAGTTCAGATCCACTGTATTCCGGGATGTTACTTGGCCAATCACTTGGAAGTTCTGCTGCTGTTCCACTTTTAATTGATCCGTCATCTGATGTCATACTATAACTGTTCTCATCTCCTGATACCGTTGTGCCATTATTGGTAATTGTATATCCATCTTCATCAATATCAACATCTGCACCTTCTCCTAAACTTGATTCAGCAGTATTTTCTATAACATTTTCAACCACTTTCTTCCCCATCCAACCAAATATAGCTGAAGCTGCAAATCCTAATATTATTAGAGCACCAACTAAAATTATAACTATAATTAAAACTTTGTTATTTTTCTTTTTATCTCCATCTTTTGAGTCTTCTTTTGGCTCATTTTCGGATGGAGTTGTGTTTTCTTCTGTCATATAAAATGGTTAATTATATGCTTATATTTTAGCAATTTTTTAGATATTTGTATATTCGAACTTATCCCCTTGACACATAATTAAATATCTATTAATATCAGTCTTAATATAAAAATGTTCATTTGATTTATCATCTAAACATAGGGGGTATGGCCATGACTATTGAATTTATTGAATCTGCTGATGGAATTGTTGCTCGTATTCCCACTGGCACTAAACCCTTTGAGGTTCTTACAAAGAAAGAAGAAGCGTCCAGACTGGCTAAGGAATTGGAAAATGATCCGGAGTTTGAGAAAGTAATACAGGCAATCATCAGTAATGGTGGTCCTGTGAATGGAGATCTTACCAAACTCGTGCTTCGTGTCATCGCCCGCCAGAAAGTTCTAGGAGTTCTGTCTCTCGGACCACCCAGACGCATTCTCCCCAGATGAAAATCATTTTAACCGCTTGGTCTTCAAGCCAAGCGGTTCATTCTGCAAAAAAATATCAAAAAAGGCCCTTGGTGGCTTATTTTTAATTTTTAATTACTTTAAATCTCCTATTTTATATAAATAAATAGAGTGGTCGTTTTTATTTTTAAAAACTTTATTAATTTTCCATCCCGGCATGGGCCAAACATAAATTATAACTCTGGCACCAGTTTTTAATTCCTTTTCCAATTTTTCTTTCATTTTAGGGAAAATTCTCGGAATTAGAAAGAAAAATACCACATCGCAGTTTTCTAAATTTACCAACCAGAAATCTCGTAATTTTACTTGTACTTTTCCTTTACTAAAGAAGGATCTAATTTTAGCAACAATATACAAGGGAATTGAGATATCATATCCCAACGCTTGAGCTTTTTGTCCGGCGGCCATTATCAGCTTTCCGTCACCACAACCTAAATCACAAAAAGTTTCATTTGGTTTTAAATCTGCTAATTCTAGAACTTTAGCAATGTCCTTCGATTTCATCGGCACCCATCCAATAGCTCGAATATTTGCATAAACAAAAGTTCCGAGAATTATAATTAGTCCAATTAATAAATATGTCTGCATTTATATTTTGTTATATAAAATTATCCTACCAAAAAACCGCCCTTTTGGCGATTCTTTGTATTTTTGAGTCTTATTACGAGCTAATCCTAGGAGGGCTTTTGAAGCACGTGGGTTGCACGATACTCAAACCTCTATCCTGGGGAGGAGGGATTCGAACCCCCGAATGCATGGACCAAAACCATGTGCCTTACCGCTTGGCTACTCCCCATAAAAGATTAAAATTCAAAGAGAAAAATTAAAATTATTACGATCGCTTATTTGCTCTTTGCTTTTTTATTTTTACTCTCTTATAAAAATGCGTTTTCAGCATCATTCACCAATTCATTGCTAGATGCTTTAGCTTTTTTAAGCTCTACTTTATTTATTTCCAAATCTTCTTTAACTTCAACCTCAATTTTAATCTTTTCTCCAAATACCTTTTCCAAAACTTCTTCAATTATCATTTTATTTCTCATTTCATTTATTTTCTCTTTATGAAAACTAAATTTACAGGCAATAACCAAAATATTTTTCTTTATCTTAGCAGGAATAGAAACTTGTAAAAATGTCGAAACTGAAAAGTTTTCACTACGTAAGTTTTCAATTACTTTTTGCCACGATTTTTCAATACTATTTATGGGAGTTTTTAATTTTGACGTTTCTATAGTTGATTCAATTTTTTCACTTTTTTGAACTGGTTTAATTTCCTTAATTTCCTTTTTTTCACTTATTACCTCCTCATCATCATTATCATTATCATTATCTATGTCCTCATCGGAACTAACTATTTCAGTTATAGCCAATTCAAAAGGTAAACTTATAACCGGTGAAACGGCCAACCATTTATTTATATCCAGAAAGGTTTTAATCATTAGTATTATTTCTACTTCAGAAATTTCAGATTTTTGTTTACTAATTTCGGTTTCATAAACTGCTGGGATATCAATGTTTTTAATTTCGTTTTTGGCAAGTAATAATAAACGTAGATATTCTAAAATATTGTTTCTCAATTCTTTGGCATCATAACCCGAAAATAATATTTCGTTGATATGTTCAATCGCTTGACCAGATTTTTTCTTTATTAAATATCCAACAAAGATAGGAATTTGTGTTTGATCTTGCACGCCCAGTAAATCCTTTACGTCTCTTTCCACAATACTTTTCTGGCCACTATTTATAATTTGTCCGAGTATGCTAAGTAAATCTCGTGCCGATCCAGTGGCGGAACGTACGATTAAATCTAAAGCGGCTATGTCTAATTTAACTTCTTCTTTTTTGGCAATTAGATTTGCTAGTTTATCCAAATCTTTTTTACTGACAGGGCGAAAATCAAAACGAGCGCAACGGGACAAAATGGTAGCAACAATTTTTTGCGGTTCAGTGGTGGCCAAAATGAACATAGCGTGAGCTGGTGGTTCTTCCAATAGTTTTAACAGAGCATTGAAAGCTTCTTTAGTTAACATGTGAACCTCATCAATTACAAAAACTTTCATTTTTACTTCCGTCGGAGCAAACAGAGCTTTTTCGCGCAGAGCTCTAACCTCATCAATTCCTCTATTGGAAGCAGCATCAATTTCTACCAAGTCCATACTGCCACCTGCCATCGCCTCACAACTTTTACATTTATTGCAGGGTTCACCGTTTTTGAAATTTTCACAGTTAACACTTTGAGCCAAGATTCTAGCCACCGTAGTTTTCCCCACCCCGCGAGGTCCAGAAAATAAGTAAGCATGAGCTACTTTTCCCTTAGCAATAGCATTCTGCAAAGTTTTGACCACTGGTTCCTGACCAATAATTTCGGCGAATTTATTGGGTCGATATTTTCTATATAAAGTTGTGTGATTATTCTTGTTCATTTTTCTCTTCTTTTACTCTAAAAGTCCAGAATTTGTTGGCAAAGTAATTATTAAACATCACAATCAAAATTGCAACTATTTTAGCTGCATAATCTGTGAAGAATGGAACTAGGTCTGCAAACCCATTACTTCGAAGTAATAGTATAAAAATGAGCTGCTGAACTATATATCCGGCCCCACTAACTATGGCATATTTAATTGTTTGGCCAGTTAAACCACTATTACCTCTTAAACTAAATACCCAATATCTATTCCCTATAAAATTGAAAATAATGGCTAGGAAAACGCTGGTAATATTAGCTGGTAGTTCTGCTGTCCCAAAAACTCGTGTTAATAAAGTATATGTCCCAAAATCTATGACAAATCCGATTAGGCCAATAATTGAGAAGCGAACAAATTGTAATAAGTGTCTATTCATTTAAATTAAAACCTGACCGCAAATTCATGCGGGCAGGGGCTTCTGGCAAGTTAATTACATTAAACTAATATTTCGTCGTCATTTTCTTCCTCTTCTTCGTCTTCGTTATCAAAATCATCAATATCTTCATCTTCAGCTAAATTTCCTGTTTTCTTTATTACATTTTCAATGGCTGCCCATTTGGCATTTCTCGATTTAGGAATAATAGCTGTAACTTCGTCACCTGGTTCAGCCCGAAAATATGTTAACGACGCCATTAAAACCTTGTAAATTTTACTACCAACTTTTATTTGATATTCTCCTGTATCTCCCTTAGAAACTTTTCCAATAGCTTTCTTTCTATCTACTGGTCCTATTTGTTTAAAAATAAATGAACCGTCCTCGGCGATTGTTAGTTTCAAAATGTCACCTTCTACTAATTTTGATTTACTAGCATAGTTAGCTGGCACGGGATATTGCTTGCCATCGGGGCCAATCATATTTTGACCATCAAAAACGCCCTCGACAATTTTCCCGTCGGGGACATCGGTTGTGGCCAAAGACTTAGCTCTCTCTTTTATATCATCAGTAAACTCAATTTCTCCAGCTCCTAAATCTGTTAAGACTTTATTGGCTGATGTTAAACTAGCTTCAGCGCTTTTTATGTATTGTTTTAGGAGACTTAAGCCTTCTTCTGGCAAAGAAGTGTCTTTAGCCTCATCCTCTTTTTGTTTAGGCATTTTGTTTGTTTATTTTTTTAAAATGGGGTTTAGTACAAAAATTATATCATACACCTGAAATCAGTCAAGTTAGAGTGTTGGTTCATTAAAATTCTGTCTTGATGATTGATCACCAAATTTGCTTCGGTCCAATATATCCTGTTCTACTTCCGAACGGCTGACACCATATTTCAGACGAGAAATATTCTTAATATCTTCAGCACATTTTTCGTCCTGTGACTCATACGGTGGAAAAGTGTCCATACTGAAAGCGTTGCTGGCGGTATTATTTATCATTAATCTTACAAAAGCATGATGCTTATCAACATTGATGACATCATTATCATCAAAAACCGGTTCAAATTGTTTCGCCATAATTTCAGCATCGTCCACACCAATTCTGAAAGCACAAATTGTACCAACATTTCCAAAAACTGCATCTCTTATACTGGTGTCGTTGTTGTCTTTAATCAGCTGAGATATATACTGATGAGCAATTATTAAATTTAAACGATACTTTCTAGCTTCGGAAAGAATGGTGGCAATACTATCAGTTGTATAATTTTGAAACTCATCGATGTACAAATAGAAATCTTTTCTTTGATCTTCAGGCAGACTGGCTCTACTCATGGCAGCCATTTGAATTTTAGAAACAATTATTAAACCTAATAAGCTGGAATTCATTTCGCCAATTTTTCCTTTCGATAAATTAACCAGCAGAATTTTTTGGTTATCCATAATATCTTTCAAATCAAAACCGCTTTTCTTTTGACCAATAATATTTCTCATCATACCGTTTTCTACAAAGCGACCGACTTTTGAAATTAAATAACCTAGCATTTCCGATTTATGAAAATCAGATGTTTGGGACATTTCTTTTTCCCAAAACTGACGTACCACTGGATCTTTAACTTTTCTCAATTTAAATTTTTGATATTCCTGATCGGTAAACATGCGCGGAATTTCTGTAATAGTTCCAGGAGTTTCTGTATCTTCCATCAAAGTTAACATCACGTTTCTCATGTTGTGTTCAAACATAGGCCCAACCATTTCCGGTGGAAACAATTTGTAGAAAATGGCTATCATTTCTTGCACCACAAAATCTTTTTGCTCTTCATTTTTATATTCCAACATATTCAAACCAACTGGACGATCAACATCAGCTGGGTTAAATACTACCACATCATTTTTTCTTGAATCGGGAATATTACTTAAAATTCCTTCTATTAAATCCCCATGCGGATCAACCACGCAAACACCTTCACCATTTCTAATATCCTGAATGGCCATATTCATTTGTAAGACCGATTTACCCACACCAGTTTGTCCAATAATATACATGTGTCGCCTTCTGTCTTCCCGGCGAATAAAAACATTTGTTTCTTTACCCCGAAATTTATTACGACCTATCAGCGTTCCTTCGGAGGGAATATTTTCCGGTGGTGGGGCAGTTTTTGCTTCCAACCATTTAATGTTTGGTGTTTCAGTAAATTTTGTTGGAAAATGATATAAGCTAGCTAATTCTTCGGTACTTAGTATTGATTTATGTTTGCTATTAAAATGGCGAAAAACAAAATTATAAAGTAATTTCTTTTGTATTGCACCCGCTCTAACCAGATTATTATATTCTGGCGAATCGTACTGATTAAAAGTACTTAGTAAATCGTTTAAATTTTGATCAGCTTTTTCTTTAGTTTCTGCTGAAGCTAAAATTCTGATGTTAGCGGCAAAGGCAGTTTTATTTCCTTTGCCTTCAATTAATTTAATTGTTTCTTCTTGCATTGGTGTTAGCCTTTTTTCTTCCAGATAATCATTCATTTGTCTGTTATTCTGATTTTTATTTTTAAAAGAATTGCTCCCTGTTTTCTTAAAATCGGAAATGAATTTAGATTTTCTGGCTTCACCAATTGATTTTCCCTGTTGCATTTCTCTGGCAATTTTCATACCTTTTCGACGCCATGATTTATTAATTTCTTTTAAAACAACTTGCAAGGCTGATCCTTCATTGGCTGTAATTCTGCTCATGGCTGAAGTTATATTTGTTAAAGGATCACTTTCCATATTTTGATAAGTTTTGAAAGGGAGGTAGTTCTTTTTTGCTAATTTTAAAGCAGCACCTGAATATTTAGCACCCGGAACAAACATATTATAATCTTGAATAATTTCTACTTCGGCTTTCTGAAAATCAGCCACAATGGAATCGTGCACAAAATTTATAATTGTTCTGGGGGCAGAAACAAAATAATAAATACTACCACCCACATTAGCAATTTCAAAAGATATTACATCTTTGCCAAAGAATAATTTATGCAAACTATTTTCCTTTTTTCTAATGGAAGCCAAGGTGGCAAACATGTGTTCGGAAACTGCAACGATGTCCTTTTCTTCTTTTTGTGCTTCCTCTTCCTGCTCGTTGGGTTTTCTTCTACCCCGAGGAACCTTAATTAGTAAAGTTACCATATTAAGTGATCTTGGTAGTAACCTTCTTTTTCTAGTAAAAAAAATAACAATTGCAACGGTAATTATTATCAGCAATATAAATATAATCAAACTAACAACCCACCAGTTATCAGAATTTTCTATTGGTGTGGTAGTGGCTACAATTTTATCAGTCTCATTTAGCGGGACTGCAACAAATAAAATCAACTTTTTGTTTTTAATTTTAATCTTTTTTTAGTTTTCCTGCTTCAATTAGTTTATCGTACAGTTCAGAAACCAAAGTATCATGTAATTCATCAATTAAGTATGGATCATCAGTTTTCTTTGCCTGATCAATGGCCTCATCAATTCCTTTGGTAAAAGCAATATTAACCAACTGCTGTAAATTTTGTTGCGCAATATTTATTTGATTTTGCGGAATCGGTTTGACTTTTTTAGTGTCTCGTTCACCCTGATCTGATTTTTCATCAATTATTTGTTTCTGTTCCTTTTCAACTTCTGTTTCTCTTACTTCCTCTATGCCGCTTTCAACCTGTTCATTTTGTTTAGGAAAAATCTCTTTTTTATTCTCTGGTTGTTCTGCTCCAGCTTCTTGGCTTGAAGCTTCTTTTTCTCCAAATTTCCTAATATTTTTGTTTTTATTATCCATGAAATATTCATTAAAATCGATTTTTATATTATCACAAATTATTGGATAAGTCAAAATTTAAGGCTTCATTCCCCTATATTGACTATTATTACTAAATATGTTACAATTATAACGATATTATCTATACGCATTTATGCGTTATATTAAAACAAATAACAAAAATTTTACTTGGTATGATATAGCCAGTCCCAATCGGGAGGAATTCACGGCTTTTGCTTCAAAATTCAAGTTTCATCCTTTAAATATTGAGGATTGCCTAACGACTAATCAGCGTTCAAAAGTTGAGCGTTTCGAAAACTATGTTTTCGCTACCATTCGGGTCCCTATTTACCAAAGAAAAATAAAACAATTTGCTATTGAGGAGATTGAAATTTTTGTGGCCAATGATTTTGTTGTTACTGTTCACTCCGGCCATATTACTTCTTATCTATCATTTTTAGAAAATATTAATAAACACCAGACTGCTCGTGATAATTTTATGAAATCACCGCAGTTTTTATTTTATTCCATTCTAAATCATCTAATAAAATCTTACTTACCTATTCTTGATCATATCAGTGAAGATATTGATGATATTGAAGAAAATATTTTCAAGGGAGAAGAGAAGAAAATGGTAGAGGAAATTTCTATTGTTCTGCGCAATATTATTGATTTACGAAAAGTTATGGGTCCGATGAAAGAATTTTCTGATTCATTACTTAATATCAATCACTATTTCTTTTCTCGAGAACTAAAAATATTTTTACGAGATTTTAAAGCCGAGATAGATAGAGTAACTTCAGTTTTGGAAAATCACTATGAAACTTTAAAAGCTCTTCATGAAACCAACGAATCTTTAATGTCCCATAGCTTAGCTGACCGCATGAAAACCCTAACGGTGATTTCTGTTATTCTTCTTCCTCTATCTTTAATAGCTGGATTCTTTGGTGTTAACATGGAAAATATTGAATCCTTGTTTGGAAATTCTAGTCTCTGGATACTTCTAGGATTTATGGCTATAATAACTATAGTAACTTTAATATTTTTCAAACTTAAGAAATATTTTTAATGGATAATCTTTATTTAATTATTGGGCTTGCTTTTATGTTTGCTTTTATAGCAATTATTTTTGTTTATCGAAAATTCTATACCCCCTCAGGAACTCCTATACTTGACCAATACTCTCGTGATTTAACAACCTTGGCCAAAGAAAACAAATTGGATCCTGTAATTGGACGTGACAAAGAAATTGAAAGAGTAATTCAAATTTTGTCTCGTCGTACTAAAAATAATGTCATTCTAATTGGTGCTCCCGGTGTAGGAAAAACTGCTATTGTAGAAGGATTGGCAGATCGTATTTGTCGAGCTGGTGTGCCAGAGGCTTTAAAAGATAAAAGAGTTTTAGCCTTAGATTTAGGAGGCCTTGTGGCTGATACCAGATATCGCGGTGAATTTGAAAAACGTGTCCGCGGAATTATGGATGAAATAGGCCGTGAAGAAAGAAAAATAATTTTGTTTATTGACGAAGTTCACACCCTAAGTGGTGCTGGTGGAGCAGAAGGTGCCATTGATGCTGACGATATTTTAAAACCACCTTTAGCTAGAGGAGAATTACAAGCCATTGGTGCAACCACTCCCGATGAATATGAAAATAAGATTAGAAAAGATATGACTTTGGAAAGACGTTTTCAGCCATTAATTGTAAAAGAACCTACTCCTGAGGAAACAATCAGTATTTTGAAAGGACTTAAAATAATCTATGAAGATCATCACAAAGTAATTATATCTGATGATGCTTTAAAAACTGCGGTTGATCTAGCTTCTAATAAAATTAAAAATCGCTTTCTTCCTGATAAAGCCATTGATTTAATTGATGAAGCTTGTGCTATGGTCAAACTTTCAGATCAAAATACCACTTCCAAAATAAGATTAAAAGTTGAGAGTAAACATATTAGAAAAGTATTAAAATCTTGGATTAATGAACCCATTCCTTAAAAAGCAATATCAGAGTTTTAAATTGTATAACAAAGTAGATATAAATTTTTTAAAAGTTAAAACTTTAACAAAACCAAATATTTCCACCTATGTTGGGGTTTATATTATTATTAGTGTAGCCGCTTTATTTTCTTGTGTGGTTATTTTTCTGTATGAATTACTTATTCAATAAAAAGTAATTTCCAATTTCCCCCTTTGACGGAAAGGGGGTTTTTTTATAAACTCTATTTATGGATATAAAACTATTTAATACTGCAACTAAAAAAGTAGCCACCTTCAAAGCTGAAAAGAATGTGACTATGTATTCTTGTGGTCCCACTGTATATAATTATGCTCATCTAGGAAATTTGCGAGCCTATATTTTTGTTGATTTGTTACTTAGAACTCTGTTTTATTTTGGTAAGCAGACTAATCATATCATTAATATTACCGATGTCGGTCACTTAACAAACGATGCTGATGATGGGGAAGATAAGATTGAAATGAGTGCTAAAAAAGAAAACAAATCTGCTGAAGAAATTGCTAATTTTTATACTAAATCTTTTAAGGAAGATTTGGCAGCTTTAAATATTCATTTTCTGAAAAGCAAAAATACTAAATGGATTAAAGCCACTGATACCATACCTGAACAAATTAGTCTAATTGAAACACTTGCTGATCATGGTTTTACATATAAAACCTCTGATGGAATCTATTTTGATACATCTAAATATCCTGATTATCCCAAATTTGCTAAGCTCGATATGGCCAATTTAAAAGCTGGTGCTAGAGTTAGTTTTAATAAAGAAAAGAAAAATGTAGCAGATTTTGCTCTCTGGAAATTTTCTCCTAAAGGTTTGCAAAGACAAATGGAATGGGATAGTCCCTGGGGAGTTGGTTTCCCCGGTTGGCATACCGAATGTGTCGCTATTATTTTAAAAGAGTTAACAAAATCCTATTCTAAAAATAGAATTGATATTGCTGGTTTTAGTCCTATTGATATTCATACTGGGGGTATTGATCACATTAATACTCATCATACCAATGAAATCGCCCAAATTTCATCTTTAACTAATAAACCGCTGGCAATTTTTTGGTTACACAATGAACACTTACTGATTGAATCTTCACGCATGGGAAAGTCAAAAGGAAATATTGTAACTTTAAAAAGCATTACTAAAGATGGCTATAATCCCCTGGCCTATAAATATTTAATTTTAAGTGGACATTATCGTTCTGTTCTTAATTTTTCAATTAAAGAATTGAGGTCAGCCAGTTCAGGTTATGATAATTTATTAGGTCACATTAAAGAGGTGGCCGGTAAATCTGGTAATGGTTGTAAGGAATTTGAAAATAAATTTTTTAAGGCTTTAGCCAATGACTTAAATTCTCCTCAAGCTATTGCTACGATGTGGGATATGCTTAGATCCAATTGTGCTAAGGAAGACAAAGCAGCTTCCATTATTAAATTTGATGAAATTTTGGGACTGAATTTAACAACCTATTTACATATAAAAGTTCCCAAAAAAGTTTTGGCGTTAACAAAAAAGAGAGAGCAAGCCCGCCAAAATAAAAATTGGGATGCTTCTGATAAATTAAGAAAAGAAATAGAAGCTCTGGGATATAATCTAAAAGATACTGTCAAAGGGCCAGTAGTAACGCCAAAGTAGACGTGCATATTTTGTGGAGAGATTGCGGATGAAAATAATCCCTTATTGTGTTAAAGTGTATATACTAATTTATATACTTTTTTTATGGTCAACAATCCCTTTATAAAAACCGAGGAGGTAAAAACGAATTTAGCAGATCTATCCTTACCTCCTTACAGCAACGAGGCAGAACAATCAGTCCTCGGTGCTCTTTTAATTGATAAGGAGGCTATGATTGACGTAGCCGATATTATTCGGGCGGAAGATTTTTATAAAAGAGAGCATAGTATTTTGTTTTCTGTTATGATTGAACTTTTTGAAAATCAGCAACCAATCGATATAGTTAGTATGGCCGAAAGACTTGAGGCTAAAAAACAATTAGCTGATGCTGGGGGAAGAAGTTATTTGGCATCCTTAGCTAACGTTGTTCCCACCGCTGCTCACGTTGTTCATTATGCTAAGATTGTAGAACAAAAAGCAATTCTGCGTGGTCTATTAAAATCGGCTGGAACTATAACAGAACTGGCTCATCATGAAGATGAAGAAGTTTCCCAGCTTATTGATAAAGCTGAACAATCATTATTTTCTGTTTCTACAAGATCATTGCGACAAAGATTTACTCCTATTAAAGAAGTTCTAACAGAAACCTTTGAAAGAATTGATGAGTTACATAAGGATTCTGGTAAACTACGTGGTCTTTCTACTGGTTATAATGACTTGGATAATTTACTGGCGGGTTTGCAGAAATCTGATATGGTTGTACTGGCAGCTAGACCTTCCATGGGAAAAACCAGTTTTGCTTTGGACATGGCTCGTAATGTGGCAGTTAATCAAAAGATTCCCGTTGGAATATTCAGTTTGGAAATGTCTAAGGAACAATTGGTAGATCGTTTGCTTTGTTCTCAGGCTGGTATCGATTTGTGGAAAATGCGTACCGGAAATTTAGCCACCGGAGAAGGTACCGATGACTTCCCTGCCATTGGTGAAGCTATGGGAGTTTTGTCTGATGCTCCAATTTATATTGATGATACGGCTGCTTCTAATATTATGGAAATTCGTACCAAAGCGAGACGTTTACATATGGAACATAAAATTGAGTTTTTAATAATTGATTATCTCCAGTTAATTGAAGGTTATTCTTCAAAAGGATCAGAAAATAGAGTTCAAGAAATATCTCAAATTTCCAGAACTATTAAAGCTATTGCCCGAGAATTAAATATTCCCGTACTGGCTCTTTCTCAGCTTTCCCGTGCTGTTGAATCCAGAACCTCCCAAATTCCTCAACTTTCTGATTTACGTGAATCCGGTTCTATTGAGCAAGATGCTGATGTGGTTATGTTTATTTATCGTGAAGTTATGTACAAACCAGAAACCGACAGAAAAAACATTGCCGAGATTCACATCAAAAAACATCGCAATGGTCCTACGGGAAAAATTGATTTGTTTTTTGATCATAATTTGGTATCATTTAGAAACCTAGATAAAAAATATGAGAGTGGCAATAAAACCTCTCCTCCAGAATCACAATTAAACAAACCTAATGTTTAACAAACTACGTCAACTCCAAAAACTTAAAAGTTCTATGTCCAAGGAAGAAGTTACCGGAACGGCAGCCGAGGAAAACATCAAACTACATATGAACGGAACAATGGATATTACTGGTATTGAAATTTCAGAAAGTTTTCTACAACCAGCCAACAAAAGTAAAATTGAAACAGGTTTAGTAGCCGCTTACAAGGATGCCCGTGATGCTATCAACAAAACCATGATGGATAAAATGAAATCGGGTGATATTGATATGGATAATTTGGCCTAATGCTACCAGCGCCTATTCAAGATTTAATAGATGAGTTTGCCAAATTGCCTGGTATTGGAAATAAAACCGCCCAGCGGTTGGCTTTTTATTTGCTTAAACAAGAACCTGAAGACCTGCAAGCTTTTGCCACTGCTCTAAGTGAATTGCACGCTAAAGTAAATCTTTGTAGAAAATGTCATAATTTAACAGAAAATAATTTGTGTACAATTTGTGCTAATTCCGCTCGTGACCAGGAAACAATTTGCTTGGTAGAAACTGTTCTAGATGTTGTGGCCATTGAACATACAGGTGATTATAAGGGTTTGTATCACGTTTTGCACGGTACCCTCTCTCCTATTGACGGCATTGGTCCTGACCAATTAAAAATAGATTCACTGGTTTCTCGTTTAGAAAATGAATCTATTAAGGAAGTTATTATTGCTACCAACCCTTCCATGGAAGGTGAAGCGACAGCTATGTATGTAGCTAAAAAAATTAAACCTCTGAACGTAAAACTATCACGCATAGCGAGAGGATTACCGGTAGGTGGCTTTTTGGAATATGCAGATGATATAACCCTTTCTAAAGCAATGGAAAATAGAAACGAATACTAATCCAGCCCCAGTTTAAAAGAATAATAAAATAGCAGGTTGAACTGCTATTTTGTTTTAAACTGGAGCTGGATTATCCTTTAATTTCAGTTATTTTTACTTTGGTATATTTCTGACGATTACCGATGCGTCGGCGATATCTTTTTTTGGCTTTAAATTTTCCAGATATTACTTTTTTAGCTTTATAATCTGCCACTATTTCCGCTGTAACTTTAGCATCCTTAACATAAGGAGTTCCTATTTTTGTACCTTTACTATCACCCACTAATAAAACCTTGCCCAAATCAATTTGACTTTTTTCTTTTTTGTTAGTTTTTGGTATAACTATATCGTCGCCTTTTTTTACTTGGAATTGCTTTCCTTTGTAATTTACTATTGCTAGCATATATGTTTTTAATTATAAAAGTATCCTAATAGAAATCTCTTTTTATGTCAAGGCAAACTTATTTCTACCTGATCGCCTTCTGACATTTGATATTTTTTACTATCTTCAGCCGGAATTTCTAGAACATAATTAACTGCTACTTGGGGCTTATAGACTGGTAAATCTTTATCCTCACTTTTTGGTTTGGGAACATTGTGTTCAATGTGTTTAATTATATTATCATCAATCCAAATGATATCAATATTAAAATCCATATCTTTCATCCAAAAGCCTCTAACGGCTTTATCATCATAAACAAAAATCATACCATTATTTTCTGCCAAATTAGTGTGATTTGAAAGTCCGACTTTTTTATCATTATAACTTTTTACCACTTCAACATTATAAATTGTGTTATCTATTTTAACTGTCGCTCCTTGTTGTTTACTTCCACAACCAGCAATTCCTACAACTACAACTAGCAAAATTACAATATAAATTAATTTTTTCATTGATCGGCTTTATTTTTTATTTTGAAGGAATAAAATGTCATCCCGCTAATTATTATTAACATCATTATTAGCACTGCAAACAATGCAAATATTTTATTTTCTCCAGATACATATAAAGCACTGGCACCAAAAACAGCTGTTAAGGCATAAAGAATTAAAACAATCTTTCTTTGTGATAAACCAATATCTAGAAGCCTGAAATGCAAATGAGCCTTATCAGCTGAGGTAATTTTTCTTTTGTTCACTAGTCTTTGTAAAATAACCCAGATTACATCCAATACTGGCAGACCAAGTAATAGTAAAGCGGTGGCAATTTTTCCGCCAGAAATTATCGCAATTACTGCTAAAGCAAAACCTAAAAAGGTGCTTCCACTTTCTCCTAAAAATATTTTAGCAGGATTGAAATTATATAGTAAAAAGCCGGCTACTGCTCCAGCTAATATTATTGCTAGCAGAGCAGTTTCGGGTTGAGCAACTTCTTCGGAAATACTTAGTAAAAATAATACAAAAGATGAAATAACCGTTATGCCCGAGACTAATCCGTCCAACCCATCCAAGAATTTTGTTGTATACATTAATACCATTAACCATACTACAGTAAATAAATCTGACCATAAGGCAATTTGATATGGGACACCATTAAGGGAAAACAGTTCCAATTGCAATCCATTTAACTCAAGGGCTCCAAAAGGAGTTCTAATATACTCTATGCCAATCCCTGAAGCAATTATTATGCCACTGGCAATCAAAGGAAATACAATTTGTTGTTTAGGTTTCAGATTATATTTATCGTCAATATAACCACCTATCATTAACACTAATCCTCCTAGTAAAAACCCCAGTACATGTTTAGGTAACAAATAACCGCCAAATAATAAATCTGATTTATAAGAAAGAATTATGATTATAATTACAATTACAAAGCTAAAATAAACCGCTAATCCTCCTAACAAGGGTTTGGGTTGCTTATGTATTTTTCTTGGTGCTGTTGGCTGATCCAATATTTTACCTTTTTTTGCCAACTTAATGATTAAAGGCGTTATGATAATCGCCAAAATGAAACTTAATAGAAATGTAAGAAAATATGCCATTAGCTTTTTCTTACTTTTTCAGTTGACCAAAAACCCATATATCTTCCGAGCATTAATTTTGTTTGGGCGTGCAAAGCAGGCAGAGCACCAAAAAATATTGTTGAAATTGGAAGTAATATCCATTGAAAAACTATAGCACCGAAATATCGGGAACGGGATTTCTGTTTTGGTTTTGGCAACAACAAGAAACTTAGAGCGGCTGATACAAACATTCCAACCATGGCCAGCGTCATTAGAATTTGCGTTATAAACGGTAGGCTTTGAGCTAATACCGTTTGGTTGAAGGAATCTCCACCCAAAATTATTGGCAACCAACCTAAACCAAATATTAGTAGCGCATTGGTTGCCCAAGAATGACTACCTTCAATTACATAAAATGAATGTAGCAGTTTCTTCTGCCAAGGAATATTTTTTAACTTTCTAAAAGCAGTTAAAATGTAAGGAATATTTTCTGCTCCGTAAGCCCAACGCATTTGTTGCTTATACTGATTAACAAAACTTCTCCAAACTGTATCTGCTAAAACCGTGTCCATATATATAGGCATGTGCAAAGGTGTTGATTTGTAATTTCCCCGATAATGATTAAAACATTGCCAAAAAATACGTGAGTCCTCAGAAACTACATTGGTTTCCCAGTAGCCAATATCCACCAAGGTTTTAAAACTCATACTGTGAGAAGAAAATGTATATAATCTTTCCGGTCGACCTTGTTCCATCATTTGCCAAAAAGTTGTCCCAAAAGCTACCACACGCGACAAAGCGGGTGCATCCCAAATATTATTGAAAAACATGGGAATGGGCTGATAGCTGGAATGTAATTTATTATCTGAACTTAAATATGCGTGAGTTAAGCGACCAAAAAATTCACTGTGTACTGCCGTATCAGCATCAAAAACTGATAAAATTACATTTTCGTAATCAATTCTTTCTTCATCAATGTACTTCCTTATAATTTTAGCTGCGTACGCTTCATTTGATCCCTTACCCGGAATCTCATCGGGTAAACCTTCCGGATGAATGGTGACAACAAAATTCTTGAAATAATTTTGATATTTTTCCTTAATCAAATTTAATTTATCGATTCCTTCATGTCCCGATCTAGCTTCACCGGCTAACACAATTATCATTTTATCTTGCGAATAATTTGATTTTACCAGTGAATCAAAACTCATTTTTAGAAGTTCTTCTCCTTCATCAAGGGTGGGAAGAATAATTAAATGATAAATATTTTCAAATTCTTCAGCAAAATCTTTTTTTACTTTTGTTAGCCAATTTGTATTAACATTAGTTTTTAAAACTCGGTAAGATAGAATTAGATAACCGCTTAAATATATAACTCTAATTAACCAATAAACATCAAAAACTATTATAAAAATTGCCACCAAAGCAGGATAAATAAACGAAAATACAACACCACCAATTAAAGTTGACCAAGCTAAAGTTGCCGGTAAAGTTTCCAAAATTCTAAAATACCTCTTATCTTTTTTAGAGGTTAAGAGATAGTTTTTAAAATGTAGCTTACGAGTTATTTGCATTGTTAACCGCCCAAATCGCTATTAAAGAAATTAGCAATATTACTTGTATTACAATTGTAACTGCACCCAAAATTATACGCATGGGTTTGTTATTCAAATACATAAATCTAGCAATTGCTAAATTTATTATCCATAAAACTAATCCTACTAACGGTATTATAAGTATTTTCCACCAGACATCAAACAAATCAACACCAAAATATACGTTGTAATGCAAAATTACTGTTTCACTTTCCGGAGGAAACATATAATAAGACAAAGCCCATATAATTAAATTGAGAATTAAAGCGCTGTAAAAAGTTATGCGGGCGTAAGGATATTTCATTTATTTATAATAAACTTTATCTGTTACTCTTAAATCGATGTATTCTAAATTATTTGTTGACTTTATTTGCTCGCGTAAAGATAAAACCAGGTCGTTTAATTGTGCATCAGCTGAGCGAGCTGTTGAAAAATAGACATACCAACCAGCTTCGGTGACCACATGAACTTCCTCTGCTCCTTTAGCAGGAACGCTGAAAGAGTGAATTTTTATTCCGTTGCGAGCCTCAAATTTACTGTTTAGTTCGGTAGCCAGTAGCAATGAAGTTTTATCCATCACTAAAGTATTTGCTTCAACTTCTTTATTCAAACGATCTTTAATTATAGGCACTGTGGCCGTTCGTACTAATTGTAACGGAACTTGATAAGCAATTATTCCTTCGTCATCTACAAAATAAGGAACGCCACCTGACATCCAAATCGCTGAAGGTGTTTTTTCTTTTAGTTCAACTTTCAATACATCGGGAAGCCTTCTGGTTAAAGTAATATCTTCTAACTGGGGAATTTTATTTAAAACATCTTTTTTGACTTTGTTTTCTGAAAATATGAAAATGTTTCTTTTGGGTAATATTCCTAAGAAACTTTTATTCAGCTCTTCATTTAGAACTTCTTTTACTCGCGCTGAAGGAACATTAGCAGCCTCTGGTACCACTAATCCCTCAATGGCAAAAACAGGACTGTAAAAAAACAAATATACAACTATGGCGACAAATATGACTACAAAAAATAAATATCCCCTTTTTTGCCAAGCTGAATCTGTTTCCATTCTACTACTTCTGACTTGCTGACCGTAAATCTTCGATGTTGATCGATGCATTCTTCTTTTTCTAAGCGTTCTTCTATTTAAGGGATCGCGATATTTCTTTTTTCCGTATGATGTTTTTCTTCTTCCCATTTATTTACTATACCAATCTTTTTTGGGTTGATAACTGGTATTTAAACTGTTTCTGGTTTTAAATTTGGCTTCTGCTAAAAAAATTAATTTCTGTAATAAATCTTGATAATTTAATCCGGCTGCTTGCCACAGTTTTGGATACATACTAATACTGGTAAATCCAGGAATGGTATTAATTTCATTTATATAAAATTCTTCCGTTTCCCTATTTACCAAAAAATCTACTCGGCCCATGCCATAACAATCAAGTAAGGTAAAAGCTTTTTTAGCCACTGTTTGCATTTTACTAATAATTTCTTTGTCCTTAAACTCAGCTGGTATTTTTTCCTCTGATTTATCATCAACATATTTAGCATCATAATCATAGAATTCATTGGAGGAAACAATTTCACCTGGTGGTGTAATTTCTAGTTCTTCATTGCCCAAAACCGCAAATTCAATTTCTCTGGCATTTGCCACCGCCTCCTCAACTAGTATTCTGGTATCAAAGCTGGTTGCTTCATTTATACCTACTTCTAATTCACTAACATTTTTTGCTTTATTAATACCAATACTGGAACCTAAATTGGCCGGTTTTATAAAAAGCGGATATGACAAACTGTTTTCGATTCTCATAACTATACTGTTTTTATCTTTTTGCCATTCATTTTTGGTAAAATAGTCCCACTTTGAAACTGGCAAACCCTCTTTTTCAATGATAATTTTCATAACGATTTTATCCATGGCTGTGGCTGAACCTAAAATGCCAGCACCCACATAGGGCTTGCCTGTCATTTCTAAAAAGCCTTGCAGTGCCCCGTCTTCACCATAAGTGCCGTGAATCATAGGAAAAAAGACATCAATATTATCTAAATCATTTTTAGTAAAACTTGGTATGAGCTGAGGGGAAGAATAATTTTTTAAGTTCTGACCTTTTTTCATGGCCTCTATTACATCTTTTCCTTGTAACCAATTACCTTCCTTGCTGACACCAATGAGCAGAACAGCAAAGTTAGCTGCTACCAAATTTTTTATAACACTTGTAGCAGAAACTAAAGAAACTTCATGTTCCGCAGATTTGCCTCCAAATATTACGGCAATAGTTTTTTTACTCATATTATTTAACTATTCTTTGTATTGTAGGATTTAGTCTAGTTACGACTTCATAATTTATAGTTTTGGTACGCTTGGCGATCTCATCAGCGATGGGACCTGCTTTTTGATTTTGTCCAATAATTGTGACTACTTCTCCTTCTTTAACATTTTTCAATTTGGTAGCATTCACCATAAACATGTTCATACAAATATTTCCAATAATTGGACATCGCTTATTTTGAATTGTTACTTCACCATTATTTGATAACAATCTATCCAATCCGTCATAGTAACCCACAGGAACAACTGCTACCTTAGTTTTTTGCTTTACTTTTTTTGTTCGACTGTAACCAATATAACTTCCGGCGGGAACTTCTTTTATCTGAATTATTTTACTTTTTAAACTTAGCACTGGCTGCAGGGAAAATCCATTTTTACTTTTAGTTCTTTGTTTTGTGAAATTAGACGGCCACAAACCATACAAACCAATGCCAATGCGTACAGCTGAAAAATATGAGGTTGGAACATTTAAAGTTGAAGCTGAACAACCAATATGATAACGAAAATTATTACGCGGAAGTTTGGCTATAATTTCAGAATATCTCTGTAATTGTTTATTCGTAAAACTCAGATTTTCATCTTCGGATGAAGAAAAATGTGAATACAAACCAACTACTTTTATACTTTTTTCTTGTGTAATTTTATTAAAGAAAGTTAGGAAATCTTTTGGTAATTTACCCAAACGAGAATTTCCTGTATCTATTTTAATATGAACCTTAGCTGATCGTTTAATTTTTTTAGCGGTAGCAGCAATAATTTGTAATTGTTTTTCCGTATAAATCGGTAATTCAATATCTTTCTTAATTCCCGCTGCTAAATTATTCTCGTTATAAAATCCTAAAACTACAATTCTTTTTTTAAAACCCAACTTTCTTAAATTTAAGCCTTCTTCAACATTAACAACACATAAAGTTTTAACTTTATTTTTAATTATTCCTACCACTTCAGCTAAACCATGACCATAGGCATTGCTTTTTACTACTGGCATTACCTCTACTTTTTTTCCCACCAAATTTGTAAAAGCGCTAAGATTTGATAGCAGCGCTTTTTTATCTATTTCAATCCATGTCAGATGATTGTTTTTCATTTCTGCGATTCCAATTTTTTAAGATTCATGTATTTTTGTAAAACTTTTGGTATCACAACACTCCCATCAGCCTGCTGATTGTTTTCTAAGATAGCAATAATATATCTTGGCGCCGCCATTACCGTTGAATTCATGGTGTGACAATAAACCTTCTCACCTTTTTCATTGGTTGTTTTAATACCAAGCCTTTTTGTCTGATAATCTGTGGTGTTTGAGGTTGAACCAACTTCTCCGTAGCTTCCTCTGCCCGGCATCCATGCTTCTATGTCATATCTTTTAGCGCTGGTCATGCTTAATTCTCCACTACAGCAATTTACCGTGCGATATGGAATTTCTAAAGATTCAATAAATTCTTCCGATAATTTTATTAATTCTTCATGTGTATCCCAACTTTTTTCGGGATCAACATACATAAACATTTCCACTTTATTAAACTGATGAACACGATAAATCCCTTTTGTGTCTTTACCATATGATCCAGCTTCTCTGCGAAAACATGGTGAAAAGGCAGCATATTTTTTTGGTAATTCATTTTTATCCAGGATATCGTTTTTGTGCAAACTGGCCAGTGATACTTCCGAGGTTCCAATTAGAAATAAATTATCATCAGCGGGATTAACATTATAAATTTCATTTTTTTCCGCTGGAAAGAAGCCGGTACCATACATTGCATCTTCGCGTACTAAAATTGGTGGCATAACAAATTCAAAACTTTTTTTGTTTACAAAATCAATAGCATGATTAATTAAAGCCATCTCCAACCTAGCCAAATCATTTTTAAGATAATAGAATCGACTGCCAGAAACTTCAGCTGCTTTAACCATGTCCAAGCCGTCTAATATTTTTCCCAGAGCAACATGATCTTGTGCTGGGAATTTAAAATCCTTCTTTTTTCCCCACTCCTTTACAACTACATTATCTTTTTCATCCTTTCCCACTGGAACATCATCTTTGGTTATGTTAGGAATTTTAGCTGCCAGATTATTCGCTTTTTTTTGCCATTCATCAAGTTTTGCTTGCTTTTCTTTTATTTGTTCTTTTAATTCTTTTAGTTTACTAATTTCGTCAGCGGAAATATCTTTTTTAGAAGATTTATTTTGCTCGGCGCGCAAAGTTTCAATTTCTGTTTGCAATTCTATTCTTTTCTCATTATCAGCAATAATTTTTTCCACATCCAATTGCAATCCTCTTTTTTGTATTTCTGCTTTGTAGATTTCTAAATTGTCTTTAATTTCCTTAAGCTTTGACATTTTGATTTTTTGCTTTCGTTTTTTTATAAATTATTTTGAACACTAGGCCAATTCCAAATACTGTAAATACAAATGGTGCTAGCCAACCAAATGCAGGTATAAACGAGGCTACTATTAGTATGGCCATGCCAATTAACAGAGCATAAAATGGTGAATTTTCCGATCCTTTTTTGGAATTTAAAATTCTTCCTCCCAACCAAACGCCAGCAGCTATTTTCCCCAAATAGATGAATATCGGATACAAAGCTAATAGCAAAAGAGAAATTGGAATTCCAATTAGTGTTAGTAGAATCATTAATGCTAAAAAGGGCATGACAAAAATTACAACGATACCAATTAACATATTCATCCAATTGAACATATTTTTTGTCATCATAATTTCTTTAGCCTTTTTAGGAAACAACCACACAACTATTAAACCAATTAATACTCCGCCTAATTTGTAAATGAATTCAAAAATACTAGGAATATAATTATTTCTTTGGTCATGTTTAATCAAACTGAAATTTGTAGTTGCTACTTTACCGTCTACAAAATCACTAATAATTTTTCCAGTCGGTGTAGAAATTTGATCCTTTTCATCATAGGAGAAATTTCCACCAACTTTGGCATCACTGCCAAAAGATGTATTGCTTGATTGAGAAAACATATTACCATCCACTTTACCTGCTAAATTCATTCTCCCCGTACCGGCATTAAGATTTCTTTTAACTTCACCATCAAGCATTGCTTGAGCTGCACCCATGTACAAATCACGACCAATGGTAGCTTCATCATTTAAATTAAAATTGCTACTACCAACAACTATATTATCGCCAATGCTTCCATTAATATTTACCGCCATGGCTCCGATTATAGCATCACCTGTTACTTCACCATCAATATCGACTTGACTGGCAAAGGAAATTAAATCTTCTACTTTGCCATCCATTTTTACCATGTTACCCATAGCAAAAACTTTTCCTTTTACTTCCCCATCAATTGTGATGGTGTCGCCAAAAAGAAAAATGTCGTCCTCAATAATTTCATCTGCAGCAATAGTTGGATTGTCCTCTCCACGCCAATCAAAAGCAAACGCAGGTAAGGCAAGAGTTGTAAAAACTAAACAGATAACTAGGGTGAGAATTATTTTTTTCATATTTATTGTTTTATTAATGATGATTTATAAATTTTTTGTTGCCAAGGAATTAACCTTATTATGCTTATGGGTTTAGAAAAATTGTAGATGTTTTGCCAAAGTTTTTGTTCAAAAGCATTTTTTTGATCGTAACCCAGACAAATTACATCCGGTTCTTCTTCTTCTACAATCTTTAGTCCCTGATTAATGTAACCCAGTCTGGCAGAATTAACTAAATCAATAGCTTGCACTTTCTGTAAACGCTTATTCTCATCTTGTCTTGGTTTCTTGCCTTTTATACTTTTTACCGTTTCGTCCTTAGCCACAATTACCTTTAATTCTTCACCAAATTGTCGCGCTTGTTTAAGAAACGACAAATGTCCGGCATGCAAAACATCAAAAGTTCCAAATACTAAAACTTTGGTCATATAATTTATTTAGCTTTGGGTTTAAAAGTTGGGAAAAGAACTGCTTCGCGTATTGAATTTAAATTGGCTGTAATTACAAATAATCTATCCAGCCCTACGCCAAATCCCGCAGTTGGTGGCATACCATATTCTAAGGCTTCAATATAATCATTATCTATTAAATGGGCTTCAGTATCACCTTGCTCTCTTAATTTCATTTGCTCCTCAAATCTTTTTCTTTGTTCAGCTGGATCATTTAATTCTGAAAAACCGTTACCAATTTCTGAGCCGGCAATAATAATTTGAAAACGTTGCACATGTTTTTCGTCTTGATCATGTTTCTTGGCTAAGGGTGAAATTTCTATAGGATGATTAACAAGAAAGGCTGGACCCACGATCTTGGTACGACAAACTTTTTTGTATAGCTGATCAATTAATTTTCCTCGTCCCATATTTTTATCAAAATCAACTTTATGTTTTTTTAGAAGATCTATAAGTTCCTTGTCATTTGCTTTTGAAATATCAACTCCGGTGTCTTGCTTTAGCAATTCGTTGTAATCAATTTCTTCCCACTTTTTACTAAAATCAATTTTTTGACCGTCATATTCAAATTGTAATTTCCCAAAAGTATTCTGCAAAACTTCTTTATAGCATTTTTCCATTTCCTTCATCAATTTTTTATAATCCCAATAGGCAGCGTAACATTCAAGTTCGGTAAATTCCTGCAAATGCTCTCTACTCATACCTTCATTTCTAAATACTTTGCCAATTTCAAATACTTTTTCATAACCACCCACAATCAATCTTTTCAAGTGTAATTCTAAAGATATGCGTAAATAGTAATCTGTATCTAAAGTTTCATGATGAGTTACAAATGGTGTGGCGTCAGCTCCTCCAGGTGTTTGTTCTAACACGGGAGTCTCAACTTCCAGAAAATCATTTTTTTCAAAGAAACTTCTAAATTCTTGAATGAATTTATTACGCAAACGAAATCTTTCTTTTACATCTGCGTTCATTATTAAATCCAAATAACGTTGACGTTGTTTTGTTTCCAAATCACTTAAACCGTGCCATTTTTCCGGCAAAGGACGAACTGATTTTGTCAGTAATTGCCAATTTTTTACTACGACGGTTTTTTCCTTGGTTTTTGTTTTAAAGGTATCACCACTAACAGCAATGAAGTCTCCAATATCAAGCAATTTCAAATTTTGATATTTATCGCCCAAATCATCTTTCTTAAACATTATTTGCATCTTGGCAGAGCCATCCTCTAGATGAGCGAAAGTGATTTTTCCCATATTTCTTATCAATTTCAGCCGCCCAGCTATTGTAGCTTGCTTCAGGCTCTCAAAACTGCTTAAAACAGCCCCTATTCCACCTTTAGTTAGACTTAGCTCGACTATAGCTGGATAAGGGTTTATACCCTTGTTTTTTAGCTCTTTTAGTTTTTTAAGACGTGCTTTTATCAGTTCATCAATATTTTTTGCCACAAATATGTACTTAATGTCAAATATTGCTTGTATTGTACCTTATACCCTCCTCATTTTCAAGTAGATAAATCAAAAAATCTCCCCACTTGCTTTAATTTGAAGAGATTTTTAATTGATTGATAAAACCTTGTAAATTGTTTCCCCATTTGGAGTTGTAACAACCACTTCATCTTTAACCCTGCAACCAAGCAGCGCTTTTCCAATTGGCGATTCATTAGAAATTCTACCATTTAGTGGATCGGCTTCATTTGAGCCCACGATGGTGTAAGATTTAATTGCTTCGGAATCTTTAATTTCCACCGTTGAACCTAAACCAGCCATATCTTTGGGTTGATCACTATCTTCAATAACTTTAGCTCTTTTTATAATTTCTTTAAGTTCAGAAATTCTTCTTTCCACATATTCTTGTTCCGTTTTGGCTTCCGCGTATTCAGCATTCTCAGAAAGGTCACCTTGGGCTTTAGCTTCGCGTATACGATTAGCAACTTCCATGCGCCGTTCGTTTTTATAATATTCCAATTCTGATTTGAGTTGTTCTAATCCATCTTTGGTTATATAGTTTTCTTTGGGCATAATAAAAAAGACTTTAAATGTCGTTTTAAGATAAAAGTATTTTAGCTAATTCTTTTAAGGTTGTCAATACTTCACTTACTAGCTGCTTGTACAACATTTTTTAGAAGCTCGGCCACAGTTAATGGTCCCACACCTCCAGGAACAGGAGTAATTTTGGCAGCTTTAGCCAAAGCTTTTTTCCACTCTACGTCGCCGTAAATATTTTTTCCTTTAAAACTGATACCGGCATCAATAACCACGGCCTTGGCCTTAATCATATTCTTGGTAATTAATTTGGGAATGCCAACAGCCGAAATTAAAATATCAGCCTGTTTGGTATGAAAGGCTAAATTCTTTGTGTAGCGATTACAAATAGTTAATGTTACTTTGTCCTGCGTTAATAAAATTGCTAGTGGTTTGCCTACCAAATCACCCTTGCCAACCATTACAATATGTTTACCAATAAGAGAGATTTTTTCTTTCCTAAATATTTCCATCACGGCAGAAGCGGTTGGTGGTAAATATCTGGGATGACCAGATGTTAATTTTCCTAAATTAGTTGTCGTTAAACAATCAACGTCTTTTGCACAAGAAATGTTATCAAGAATATTACTTGGATGTTTAATTCCAGGAATTGGTAATTGCACAATTAAGCCATTGACATTTTTTTGAGCAGTTTTAATAGTTTTTATTATTTCTGTTGGAGAACTATTTTTACTTAAATTATATAACTGAAAATCAATACCAATTTGTTGACAAGCTTTCTCTTTTTTCTTGATAAAAGAAATTGATGATTTATCATTGCCAATTAAAATAACTGCTAATTTAACCAACTTTTTCTGGGCTTTTAATTTTTTCACCTCAACTTTAAGCTTAGCCAAAGTTTTGTTAGCATAAAATTTTCCGTTTATAATTTTTGCTTGCATTATTTTTCTATTACCTCTCTTTGTTTACCTTCTGTAAAATACCAGTTTAAGACATCATAAGCAACTGGTACGGCTGTATCATGTCCTTCACCGCCACCTTCGGCTCCACCTTCCACTAAGACCACAATGGCAATTTCGGGATTATCAAAGGGAGCAAAAGCGGTGAACCAAGCATGGGTACTCTCGTTATTAGAAAACTGCGCCGTTCCAGTTTTACCACCAGCTGATACGGGTAGGCTCTTTAAACGAACACCTGATCCATATTCAACAGTTTCCTTCATGCCCTGACGAACATAATCCATATTTGTATCAGAAATAAAATTCTTCTTTATTGTTTTAGGTTCCACATTATTTTCTTCCCCCGCTGTATTGATGGTTTTTTTTAATAAATGAGGTTGTCTTTGATTACCATGATTAGCAATTGATGCTGTCCAGTGCAGAACTTGTAGTGGAGTTGTTAACACATCCCCTTGTCCAATCCCCATATGATAAGTATCGCCTTGATACCAAGCTTCACCAATAACTTCTTCTTTCCAGTCTGGATTTGGCACCAAACCCGATTCTTCTCCGGGTAAATCAATTCCTACTTTTTTTCCCAGATTAAAATTTTCGTAATAGTCTGCCAGCTTTTTTACACCCAGTCCTTTGATGTCACCATCACCACCAGCCACGGTATAGAAATAAATATCAGAAGATTTAGCAATCGCGCTCGTTACGGTCATAGCACCCAGTCCCGAACGATCCCAACCAACGAATTCATAAACAATATCGGGATTGTATTTATTAGGAACAGAGATAGCACCTCGGTCCACAATTATTGTTCCGGCACTAACAATATTTTCTTGTAAAGCAGCAGCAGCTACAACCGGTTTAATGGTTGAGCCTGGTGGATAAGTACCTTGAATGGCTCGATTTAAAAGTGGCTTGCTAGTATTATTAATTAAATTGTTATAATCATCCTGACTAATACCTCTAGCAAAATTATTATTATCGAAACTCGGCAAGCTGACCATAGCTAATATTTCTCCAGTTATAGGATCAGATGCTATTACTACACCTTTATTTAAATTCATTTTTGACATACTGTCATTGAGAGCTTGCAAAATTCTATCTTGCAGTCCCGCATCAATTTCTAACACCACATCGTCACCGGCCACGCCTTCTTTGGAAGCAATTACATTTTTCTCCCGACCATGAACATCAACTTCAACATATTTTACACCATTATATCCCCGCAAATAGTCCTCATAATAATATTCCAAACCATTTTTGCCAATATAATCATTAAATAAATATTCTTTTTCCGAATCCCGATTAGCATCAAATTCTTCTTTTGTTAATTTACCCATGTAACCTAAAATATGAGCATATAATTCTGGTTCTATATATTCTCTAATAGGATTTTTAGCAATTTGGGCAAAAGTTATATCTTGTAAATTAGTTTCCAGTGTTAGAGCCTCTTCTCTTTCGATACCTTCTTTGATTAAAACCGGTTCATGACTAAGTGGATCTTTTTCTTCGTAAGCTTTTACAATTTCATCCAAAGAAATTTTAGCTTCACTGGCAATAGTGTAAAATTGTGATTCTCTGTCGGAATCATCTTTAGGCACATCAAAAGGTACGATTTCTAAATCAAAACTGGGCACGTTTTTTACTAGTATTTCTCCGTAACGGTCATAAATAATTCCTCGAGGAGCACGCACCACAATTTTTCTAATTCTATTTTCTTCGGCTTGCGCCATAAAAGAATCAGACATATAACCTTGTAGATAAACTAAGCGCCCAAATATTATTAACAAAGGTAAAAATAGAATTATTGCTAAGTAACGTAATTTTTTATAATTAAAAAGCGGCCTAATGGTTGCTTGACCATCAAGTCCGGGATCTGTTATATCCTCACTCCATTCTTCACCAAATTTTTTTCCACCAACGCCACCCCTTCTATTTAAAGGCGGAACGTTAAAGAAATCGTTATTATCATTCATTTAGATATGTATAGTTGCTTCTTTTTTATTTACAAATTCATAAACTTTCTTGGTTGTTTTATAAATTAGAGGAAAAGCTAATAAACTTACAATTATCGAAATCAATATGTCTAACAAATTAAGACCAGAAAATTCTAGAGGAATTACATTTAAATTTAATTTTTCTAATAACAGTAGTGAACCAATAAGAACTAGATAATTTACAACTAAAGCCAAGGTATATAATCCTAACTTAGAGAATCTTTCTCTGTTAGAAACAATATTTTTGATAATTAAATATACAACCAAACTTGCACTTAACCAACTTAGAGCAGTAACTCCAAGGGATCTACCGATTACAGCATCAGTTAAAAGGCCAAACCAAAGACTGTAATACAACGCGCGGCGATAATCTAATAAAATATTTAAAGTGGTAATGCCAGCTAAAAATAAAGCTATGGGAGCAATAAAACTAACAGCTGGCAGAAACATCATTTCCAAAATCCAGATTACAAAAAAAGTTAGGATTAAATATAAACGTTTCATTAAAAACTTGTAATTACTGAAACTTCTTCAATAGTTTTAAAATCCACACTTTGTTTAATGGTTGCTTCTTGAAATAATTCGTTATCGGTGGTATTAACTTCTAAAACTTCGCCAATTAAAATCCCTTGCGGAAATATTCCGGTTGATCCAGAAGTTACAATACGTTCACCTTTTTCAACAAAAATATCTTGAGGAATAGAAGTTATTTTAACTCCTATTCTATGTTCGCCTTGCACAATTCCACTGGCCCGAGATTTTTGTAAAATGGCATGAATTTTGCTGGTAGAATCTGTCAGCAATAAAACATGAGCAGTGGTTGGAAAAACCTCACTGATGCGACCGACAAGAATTCCTGAGCCAGAAATTACTGGCATATCGATTTTTATATTATCTTCTTCCCCCACATTTATTATCAAAAACTCTGTTAGATTGTAAGGATCGCTTCCTATAACTTTGCCGGGAAATAGCTGCCAATCATTTTCCGCCACCAAAGCTAATTGCCCACGTAAGAATTCATTTTCTTTTTCCACTTCACTAAGTTTGGAAACTTTCGCTTTTAGTTCACTCACTTCTTCAATTAAGGTTTTATTTTCTTCTTTGTAATCACCAATTGAGGTTATGATGTTATACCCATTAGAAAATGTGTGACCAATAGAATAAAATATTTTCTGAACTGGAGAAAATACTTTTTTGGCAGTATTTTCTAGAGGCGCTGACCAACCAAAGGCTCGCAATATCCCAAAAAGGAAAACCAAAACCAGCGTGATAATAAAAATTATCAAAATTGGTGAAAATTGTCTGTTTCTTCTAGCCATTATTTATTTTTTCTAATGTGGCGCTCTTTCAAATTGAGTTGGCACCAAAACGTCACGAAGAGTGTCTATGTCTTCTAGAACTAAACCAGTTCCGCGCACAACACAAGTCATGGGATCGTCAGCTATATGAGTAGCTATTTGAGTTTGTTGCATTACTAAGTAATCAAAATTTCTTAACTGCACACCACCGCCAGCGAGAATAATTCCTCTATCCATTATATCAGCCACTAATTCTGGTGGCGTTTCTTCAATAGTGTTTTTAATTTCATTAATAATTGTACGTACTGATTTTGATAAGGCTTTTCTAATTTGTTCATCATTTACAACTACTTCTTTTGGAAGCCCCGTAATTAAATCTCGGCCGCGCATACTGGTTTCTAGAGGTTCATCAAGTTCAAAGGCGGAACCAATTGCAATTTTAATATCCTCGGCTGTTCTCTCACCAAGTAATAAATTGAACTCATCACGAGCATATTGAATAATATTTTCATTCATTTCATCCCCGGCAATTCTTAAGGATTTAGAAATCACCACACCACCAAGTGAAATAACTGCCACTTCGGTTGTGCCACCACCAATGTCAACAATTATTGATCCGGTTGCATCTTGAACTGGTAATCTAGCTCCGATAGCAGCTGCCATTGGTTCCTCAATTAGAAAGGCTTCTTTGGCACCAGCTTGCAGAGCAGCGTCTTGCACGGCTCTCTTTTCAACTTCTGTTACTCCTGAAGGAATACCAATCACAACTCTTGGTCGCGGAAAAAGATTGAAACCTTCTTGATGAACTTTTTCAATAAAATATTTTAGCATTTGTTCTGTTACCTCAAAGTCAGAAACAACTCCATCAACTAGTGGCCGAGAAGCCACAATGTGTGATGGTGTTCGGCCCACCATTTTCTTTGCCTCATTCCCAATAGCTAAAATTTGGCCAGTTTGTTTGTTAATAGCCACCACCGATGGTTCATTTATAACAATGCCCTTGCCTTTAACATAAACAAGAGTATTGGCCGTGCCGAGGTCAATACCAATATCTTTAGAAATAACTTGTCTGAAACGTTTAAACATATAGTATTCTGTCTATGTAATATAAAATAAGAGAATCTTTTTGTAAAGCCTCTTATTTAATAATACCTGAACAATTCGTTTGTACAGATTAAGCTATACTATCCAAAAATGTTGTTCCAAAAATTAATTAATATTTCTTTTGATCGTATTACATCCCAAAATGTTATAACCAGCACCAAAGTAATGAGGGCAAAAAATCCAATGGTATGAATCATTCCTTCAGCTCGAGCCGAAACTTTCTTGCCTCTTATTTTTTCTATAATTATGAATAGTAAACGACCGCCGTCTAAAGCTGGCAGTGGCAAGATATTAATTATACCTAAATTTATACTTAAAACTGCTGCAAACTGCAACAAATAAACTAATCCCATTTCATAAACTTGACCGGTCATTACAGCAATGCCAACTGGTCCAGCTACATCACCAGATAGATGGTGTGAAAATATCAAATCCTTAACTATGGTAAAGAAAGCAGAAACTGTTAAAACTGTTATGGAAAAGGTGGCCGAGATACCAATGCCAATAGCCTTATACCAAGGATACTTAACCAAACCAGTTTTTACGAGTCCAATTCCCAGTGCACCCTTACCCTCTTCAATTTCTTCTGGAATGGAATATTCTTCTTCAACAATTGTATCCCCTCTAGTTACTTTTACTTTTACAGTTTCACCTTTTTTTTCACTGGTATAATCACCAATGGCGTTTACTTCCTCAAATCCCTTGTCATCAATTGATTGCAAAATATCGCCTATTTTAATTTTATCTTCTACAATTGAACCTTCCGCCACAGAAACTATTTGAATTTTTTGATCACGAGCAATATCTTTATTCTCATCGTTAATCATTTCTGGAATACCAATTTTAGCTACCGTCATTAACAAAATAGCGGCAAATAAAAAATTCATCATTACTCCAGCTGTAGCCATTAATGCTCGCTGCCAAGGTTTTTTTGATCCAAAACTTCGTGGGTCTTCTGCTTTATCTCCATCCTCACCTAATATTTTTACAAAACCTCCTATCGGAATCCAGTTCAGTGAGTATGTGGTTTCACCTCTTTTTATACCAAAAATTCGCGGTGGAAAACCAAAACCAAATTCTTCAACCTTGGCACCCATTTTTTTGGCAGTAATAAAATGTCCTAATTCATGGACAAAGATAACCGCTCCTAAAAGTATTATAAAAACAATAGCAATAGTTAGCATTAAACTGTCATTACCTCCTTTTCTTTTTTATCTGCCATATCATCTAATTCTTTATTAATTTCATTTACCACTTCATTTAATTCTTCTTGAGCTTTATGCAAATCGTCTTCATTAATCTGGTTGTCGTTTTCAAGTTTTTTAATTTCCTTCCAAGCATCTTCACGTTCATTGCGAATACTTACCTTAGCTTCTTCGCATTTTGATTTTACAATTTTTGCTAAATTTGTTCGTGATTCTTCATTTAACTCAGGTAAATTTAATCTAATTAAATCACCTTGAACATTAGGAGTTAAGCCTAATTTATCATTGCTAGCTATAGCCTTTTCAATTGCTTGCATTGTTGATTTATCCCAGGGTTGAATAGCAATCTGTCTTGGTTCGGGAATAGAAATACTGGCCAATTGTTTCAAAGGCTGTTTGGCCCCATAACTTTCCACCTCAATATCCTCTACCAAACCAGTAGAGGCTCTACCTGTTTTTAAAGCCACCATTTCTTTTTGCAAAAACTCTTTAATTTTAGAAAATTTATTATTTTTTAAATCTACAATTATTTCTTTATACATTTATTGCCATTAATTCTTAAGCATTCCTAAATATACACTATTTGTGTCGTCCTGGTCAATCAATATGTCATACACAATACTATCATTTAACTGATACACAGACCAATTGCTTCCACCATCAGTTGAGCGATAAAAGGAATTATTTAGACCTAGAAAGATTTCATTGCGATTATTCGGATTTATTCTTACTACACCGTGTTTAACTCGCTCTGGAAGATTTATTGGTCCAGTACTTTGCCAATTGTTGCCATTATTATTGGAAGTATAAAATCCATCTTCTGTCAAAATGTGAATTCTATCAACACTTTTAAAATCTTTGGCAATAGCATAAACATTACTTAGTATTTTAGTATCTTCAAAGGAATCATTAATGCTTTCTGTTAGGTCTTCCCACGAACTTCCTCCATCATTAGAAAAATAAAATCCCTTCTTATCCTCAACGGCATACATAATTCTGGAATCAAGTGGTGAAATGGCAAAATAATTTACTTGATCATCAAAAGTGTATTTGAAATCCCAAGAATTACCGTAATCATTGCTGACCATAAAAACACCGGAAGAAATAAGCGCAAATACTCTACTATTTTCATAGGAATCAACTTCTAAAAATGAAATATAAGTATCAGTATTGGCATCAGAAAATATTTCTGTGAAAGTTTCTCCATTGTCAATTGATTTGAATATTTTTCCCCGTTCAGAAAATTCTCCGCCAGCATAAACAATCGCTGACTGCCCGGTGATCGCTGACTGCTTAGTATCAAAACTTATACTTTTAATCGTTCCCGCCGTTAAACTTGTATTTTCCCAGGTATTACCACTATCCACACTTTTTATCATCCCCTGACCATTTATCCCAGCGAATATAGTATCGCCGTTAGCAGGATCCTGCTTTAAATAATTAATAGATTTTGAAGCGATCGCTTCACCAGTTGTCATAAATCCTATTGGTTGCCATGACTCTCCTTTGTTGGTGGTTACAAAAATACCGCCTGTATCTGGCGTTTCCTTGCTACTTGAACCACAACCAGGTAGTTGGGCCGAAGCTACCGTAAAGACTAAAAATATTAGAAATATAGAAACAATTGTTTTTTTCATATGTTTATATTTTAGAACTTATTAATTCTAGACTTGTTTTTGCATTAATTGTTTTTAAAAGATTTCGTTTGATACGAAGTAAGACTTTAATTAGTTCTTGAGCTTCTTTTCCTTCAAATTCTTTATCTAGAAGAGATTTAAATACGACTATATTTTTTGCTTTTCTCTTACTATTCATTATATCACGTAAATACAATATCCAAATATCCAAATATTTTATGATCGTTTGCTTTTCTTCTTTAGCCAATTTTTGTAAAACTACTAATTTACTAGCAACCGAGGAATTACTTAGATAATTGAAATTTTTTACTATTTTTTCAACTGCTATATAACTTTTAGGATTTCGTAACATGTCTAACATCAAACCTGGTCGACCCATACAAAGTTTTAGTTTATTTTCTGTGTCATCAGAAAGGAGATTCAATTCCTTTAAACTAGCTTTTATATCTTCTTTTTTTACTAAGGTGAATCTTAACATTTGACAGCGAGAAATAATTGTCTCCAATAATGTTTCAGCATTCTGGCTTATTAAAATAAAACTTGTACTACTTGGTGGTTCTTCCAAGGTCTTTAAGAAGGCATTAGCAGCTTCTTTATTCATACTATTGACGTTTTTTATAATTACCACTGTTTTTTTTGACAGAACTGGTTTTTGCCAAACTTCTTTATTAATTTTGCGAATATCTTTTATTTGAATCTTGGCTGACATTATTATTTTAATGTCGGGATGATTATTCTTAGTAAAACTTCTACAACTATCACAATCACATTCATTTTTCTTATCTAAGCATAGAAGATTCTTGGCAAATTCCTTGGCCACTGTTGTTTTGCCAATTTTCCCGGGCCCCACAAATAACCAAGCATGAGCAATCTGATTGTTGCTTATGAAATTCTGTAAATATTCAATTTGTTTTTGATGACCAATTATTGACCAGCTATTTTTCATTTTAGGCTTCCGTTATTACTTTTAAAGTATCTTTAGCAACTTGTGTCCAATCTGCTTTTCGTATTAATTCTTTGCCTAAAGATGTTTTTTTATTCCTGAGATCATTATTATTAATTATCTTATTCAAACTATCTGTCAAGCTCACTTCTGACTTGATATTGAAATACCAGCCAGCGTTACCAGCCACTTCTCGAAAAAGTTCAGTATCAGCTAAACATACTGGTGTTTCGGCACACATGGCCTCATAAATTGTCATACCAAAACCTCCTGATAAAGAAGGTTCCACCAAAGCTTCGGCGGCTGTTAATAATTGCCATTTCTTTTTTTCCGAAACATATCCTAAAAACTGTACTTCTTTTTCTATATTTAATTTATGACAAATATTTTTTAGTTCTTGATAATAACCAGTTTTATTTCCCACGATTATTAAATCATATTTTCTGGCTAGAGTTTGAAAAGCTTTAATTAGAAAATCAATATTTTTCCATTTAACTAAAGAGCCAATAAACAGAAAATATGGTTTTTCATTTACTTGGCCATTTTCGAGTTCTGGGTCAACGCATTCCACCCCGTGATAAATTGTTACCACTTTGCTGGGATCAGAACTGGGATAATAGCGAAAGAATTTTTTCTTAGCAGTATGAGAAACGGTTATTACCTTACTTGCTTCCTGCAAGGCTTTTTTAGTAGTGTAATTCAAATACCAGCGATCAAATTTAGAATATGCTTCTTTATAATCAATATATTCTGTGCCATGCAGAGTTATCACTGTTTTTTTAGGTAAAATAATAGGTAAAGCATGAGCAGGAACAAACAAAACATCGGGAGGATTTTTTAACATTTCGATACTTAGACCAATTAGGGTCCAAAATTTTCTAAATTTTATTACTTTTATCAAAAAGTTTTGAGGAAGATTTTCCCAAAACTCTAATTCATCTTTTTTAAGATGTTTTATTTCTTTAGGATCTTTTGGTAAATACAAAATAAACTGGTGCGGCGTTTCAATTTTGGCTAAAGCTTTTAAAATTTGCCAACTGTATTGCTCAGTCCCAGTTCGAAGTTTCTTTACAGTTCGAGACGCATCAATGCCAATGGTCATGAATTTTTACTTAGTAGATAAAATGCTTCGCTTGTAGGAATCAAGATTATCTAAAGCAATGCCAGTTCCTTTAGCAACAGCTAGCAATGGATCATCGGAAACATAACACGGAACTCCCGTGGCATCGGCAATTAATTGGTCGAGATTGCGAAGTAAAGCTCCGCCACCACTCATAATTATTCCTTTATCCATAACGTCAGCTGCCAATTCAGGAGGAGTTTCTTGTAACACTGCCTTCACAGCTTGAATGATTTCTCGCAAAGGTTCTTGAATAGCTTCTGTTATTTCGTTAGAACTAATACTAATTGTTTTTGGTAGACCCATAACCATATCACGTCCTCTAATGTCCATTTCTCTTTCTTCCTCTTCAGGTAAAGCGCTGCCAATATGAATTTTTATATCTTCAGCTGTTCTGTCACCAATAGCTAAACCATGTTTTTTTCTGACATAATCTGCAATGGCTTTATCCAGTTTATTACCGGCTACCCGAACAGAATTTGAAGCCACGATTCCTCCCAAAGAAATTACGGCCACTTCTGTTGTTCCACCTCCAATATCAATAATCATATTACCACTGGATTGCCCAATGGGTATACCAGCTCCAATAGCAGCCGAGATTGGCTCCTTAATAACATAAGCTGCTTTTGCACCAGCCTGCATAGTAGCATCAATCACCGCTCTTCTTTCAGTTGAAGTTATACCAGCGGGAATTGATACCATAACTTCTGGTCTAAGAAATCTAACGTTTCCTACAGCCTTGGTAATAAAATATCTCAGCATCGCCTCAGTTACTCTATAATCAGCAATTACCCCATCCTTTAAAGGTCTATTGGCAACAATGGTATCCGGAGTTCGTCCCAGCATTTCTTTAGCTTCATTACCAACGGCCAAAATTTTATTGTCATCCATGGACACAGCCACTACCGATGGTTCATTTATAATAATTCCCCGTTTGGGAACGTGGACTAAAGTGTTGGCTGTACCTAAATCAATAGCTACTTTTTTTGTAAACATTATTCTACTTTTACTCTTGAAATTTTAGCTCCTAAATTATTTAAACGCTTCTCAATATTTTCATAACCTCTATCAATTTGTTTAATATTAGCAATTTCACTTTCGCCCTCGGCTAGCAGAGCAGCAATGACTAGAGTAATGCCGGCTCTAATATCTGGACTTTCTAATTTCGCTCCGTAAAGTTTGGTTGGCCCATTAACAACTACTCGATGCGGATCACACATTACTATATTGGCTCCCATACGATTTAAAAAATCGGTATAGAATAGTCGTCCTTCATATATTGTCTCGTGCACTAGCGACATTCCCTGACTTTGGGTAGCCAGTAATGTAAGCGGTGGTTGCAAATCTGTTACCAGTCCTGGATACTCATGGGTTCTAATTTCTGTTGGTTTTAAATTACTAGCTTTTTTTATTTTTACTTCCGTATCAAAAAGCTCGAATTCAACACCCATTTTATTTAGAACTTTCCAGAAAACTTCTAGGTGATTAGGATTACAATTTTTAATTACCAAGTCCTTGGCAAGTAAAGCGCCGAGTACCGCAAAGGTTCCAGTTTCTATACGGTCAGGAATAATTTCTACATCTCCGCCGCTTAAAGATTCTACTCCTTCAATTTCAATTTGGGTCGAACCCATACCTTTAATTTTAGCTCCCCGAGCATTTAAAAATTCACATAACTGTACCACTTCAACCTCTGCGGCTGTGTTAATTAAAGTTGATTTTCCAGGAGCTAGAACGGCTAACATAATTAAACTTTCAGTTACAGTATGACTTATCCAGGGAAATACAAACTTTGAGCCTTTTAGATTATTAACCTTAAAAATTAAATTGTCTCCATTTTGCTTATACTCGATACCAAATTCAGAAAAGCCATCCAAATAAATATCAATTGGTCGCTTGCCAATCATACAACCACCAGGATAATAAAAATCCACTTCTCCAAATCTGGCCAGAAGTGGCGTTAAGGTCATGATTGACGAACGAAAATTCTTGACAATATTGGCATCTAGTTTTGTATTTTTTATATCAGCACATTGAACTTGCAATTTGTTATCTTCTAACCATTTAGTTTCAGCACCAATTGATTCTAGCAGTTCAATCATATAATCAATTTCTACAATTCTCGGAACATTAGAAAAAACACACTCTTCTTTTGAGAGTAAACTTGAAGCGATTAGTTTGAGAGCTGAATTTTTAGCCCCGGCAACTTTTATTTCACCTGCTAATTCCTTATTGCCTTGAATAATAAATTTGTCCATAAGTTATATTTTATACCCTCTTACTATACTGTAAACTTTAGTAATTTTCAAGGGCATCTCTTTACTATTTTTTTCAGACTGATAAACTAATTATTATGTCAACTATTCCCAGATATCAACGTATCATTTTGCTAATTATAGCGGTACTCATTTTTTTATCCGTCGCCTCTTTTATATCTTTTTATGCGGCTGGTTGGCGTTACGACTTTACTAATAATGAAATTGTTAAGGTTGGTTTTTTCTATATCAAAGCCAGTCCTGAGGACGCTGAAGTTTATTTGGATGGTAAATTAGAGAATGAGAAAACTCCCCATCGTATCAAAGGTTTGTTGCCCGGAGATTATGAAATTGAAATTAGTAAATCAGGTTATCAGACTTGGCATAAAACATTACCGGTAGAAGCTTCGCTTGTGACCACTATAAATAATGTGATACTACCAAGGGAAAGCGCAACGAGTGAAAACGTTATTAATCTTTCTCCAAACAATCTTGTTTTAAATGATACTGCGACTCTTTTAGCTCAACTTAGTGAAAATGGTAAAGAAATACTTATATATAATTTAGAAAATTCTGACACATTTTCCTTAAATCTTATCACTCTATTTCCAGAGCTTGAAAATGAAGCGATATTTTCTATTTTGGAATTTTCTCCTAACAATAATTATTTGCTATTGCGAAAAAGCTTTGCTGATACTATTTCACACTATTTAATTGATTTAGCTAATCGTTCCATTAAAATTAAATACCGAGATAATATTTCAAATATAACTTTTTCAGCAGATAGTAATACAGTCTATTACTTGTTACAAAACACTCTCCATGAGCAAAATCTAAACGGCAATATAATTCCTTTAATTTCTAATCCAGATCAAGCTTTTACGGAATTAAAATTTTACAATAATAAGCTTTATTTATTAAGTTACTATGAAGATAGTAATTTACAATATCTTTGGTCTTTTACTGGCAACCAATTTGAACCTATAACTTCTTTTTCTAATGCTAATCTTCATTTAAATATCAACAAGGGAAGTTTGCTTTTAACAAATGATTCTGATAATTGGAGTTATGTTTTATGGTTCGATAATTTGCTGAAGCTCGATTATAATATTGATAACATAACCATTGCACCTGATAAAACAAAATTTGCCTTTTCTTCGGCTGGTGAACTTTATGTGGTTACAAATAATGATAAAAAAACATCTATTCGATTTTTAACTAGATTATCTAAACCTATTAATAATCTTATTTGGCATCAAGATAGCAACAATTTATTTTATACAACTTCTGCAAATCTTAATTTAATTGAAATTGACACACGTGGTCAGATCAATCAGTTTACTCTGCTAGATAATTTGGAATTAGAAAATAATAACATCATATTTTTAAATACTGAAAATATATATCTTAATATTAGTGACTCTTTGCAAAAACTAATTTATCAATAAAAAAATCACCCCGCTTCAGTTTCTAACATTTAGTTATTAAGCCAGGTAAATATTCCTTCTTAATTTAAAAACTGGGGCGGGGTGGTTTCTTTAACGTTTCTGCCATTGAGGAGCACGACGAGCTCGCTTCAAACCATATTTCTTTCTTTCTTTCATTCTCGGATCTCTTTTCAAATAGCCACTTTTCTTGAGTGATTTTTTTAATTTCTCGTCTTTTATAACTAGAGCACGCGATATCCCATGTCGTACAGCTTCAGCTTGTGAATTTTTTCCACCACCAACAGCTTTAATGTCAGCATCCATTTTATCATCAAGACCACTTTGAATTAACGGTTGTTTAATTTTATCGTGTAAGGTTTTTGTGGGGAAATATGCTTTGGCCTCCATGCCGTTAACTTTCATATCTCCGGTACCTTTATATAATCTAACACGAGCAATTGAAGTCTTGCGACGACCGGTTGCATAAATATATTTTCCTGTTCTTTTTTTCGTTTCTTTTTCCATTATTTGCTTTCTAATTGCTTAGCGTAAGGATGTTTATCATCTGCATAAACATGAAGTCGTTTCATGCGAGCTTTTCTTAAGCGATTACTGGCTACCATATTATAAACAGCTTTTTCGATTATTATTTTTGGATTATCTTTTATTAAATCCGATTGTTTAGATGCCTTCATACCACCAGGATAACCACTATAATTAAAATATTTTTTAGCTGCTAATTTTCTTGGTTTAATATTAATTTGAGCTGCATTTACAACTATCACATGATCACCTTGATCTAAATGATAAGAAAAGTCACTTTTCTCTTTTCCCATTAAAACTGTTGCTATTTCTGAAGCGAGTTTGCCAATACTCTTACCACTAGCATCAAACAAACGCCAGCTTCTTTTAATATCTTCTTTTTTCTGATGGTGAGTTTTATACATTATACTAATTCAATTATTACCATTTCAGCAGCATCACCCAATCGTTTTCCAATTTTTGTAATTCTAGTAAAACCACTTACTTTTTCCTTGTATTTTTCCTTTAATTCCTTGCGTAATTTTGCTTCAGCTTTTTTATTAGTAATAAGTTGTTGCAATTTTTGTTTGCTGGCCAATTTTTCATCTTTTCCTAATATAATTGCTTTATCAACTAATCCTCTAACCATTTTAGCTTTAGTGATTGTAGTTTTTACTTTTTCCTCCATGATTATAGAGATAGCTAAATTTTTCATCAGTTGAACTCTGACATGTTTCTTTCTTCCTAGTTTTTTTCCTCTAACCTGATGGCGCATGAAATTTTATGAATCTAACATATGTTTAATTTCTTTTTTGTCCAAGGCCGACCGCACTTCATCCAAAGCTCTGGCCCCAAACCCTTCTAAATCCATTAATTCACTCGAACTTTTTTTACAAATATCATTAATTGAGTTCAAATTTCCGTTTACTAAAGCATTTTTTGTTCTAGCAGATAGTTTTAAATCTTCGATTGTTATTTCAGTTTTTTCATCATTTTCTTCTTTTTCTTTTTTCTTTATCTTTTTTTCTGCCTTTGTTTCAACTTCAGCTGGATTTACAATTTTCTGAAAATGATTAATAAGTATTTCAGCTGATTGTTTTACTGCATCCTTAGGAGAAACTGAGCCGTCAGTTGTAACTTTTAAAGTAATTCTATTAAAATTAGTCATCTGACCAACGCGCATGTTATCAATATGATATCCCACTTTAATTACTGGTGAATAAATTGAATCTATAAGGATCATACCTACTTCTAATTCTTTTTTATCTTTTTGTTCGACTGGAACATAACCTCTCCCTCTGTCAGCCACTATTTCCATTTCCAATTTTGAATCAGGATGAGTAAGGGTGGCAATGTGATGATCTTTTTCAACTATTTCTACATCACTGGTGGTTTCAATATCTGAAGCTTTAATTTCTTTTTTGCCAGAAGCATTAATTTTCATTCTTACAGGTTCATCAGAATGGACTTTCAAATTTAGTCCTTTGAGATTCAAAATTATGGAAAGAACATCTTCTTTCACATTATCAATTGAAGAAAATTCGTGATCAACACCTTTAATTTTTACTGAGGTTACAGCGGATCCTGACAAAGAAGATAACAAAACTCTTCTTAGAGCATTACCAATTGTATTTCCAAAACCTGGAAAACATGGCTGTATAATAATATCAGCTGAATTTCCTTTAGCGTTTTCTACCTTGATTTCATTTGGTAATGGAATTGGTTCAAAAATGTTGTTATTGTCCATAGTTTTTTACTAATATTTTAACGTGAGTAATACTCTACGATAAGTTGAGTATCAATATTATATTCTAAATCTTTTTTGGTTGGTAAATTTTTAACTTCTCCTTCAAGTTTTTTCAATTTCTTAATTAGCCAAGAAGGAACATCTTTCTCCTGCTCTTTAGCTTTTTTAATAAAATAATTCTTTTTATCACTTATTTCTCTAACCTTAATTTGCATTCCCGATTTCACTTGAAATGATGGTGTTTTAACTTTTTTTCCATCAACTTCAATGTGACCATGATTAACAAGTTGTCTAGCTTGCGTTCTGGAATCAGCAAAACCTAATCTAAATACAACATTATCAATTCTACTTTCCAAGATTTGCATTAAAACAGAACCAGTAACTCCACCACCTTTGGCAGCTTCTTCATAATATTTACGCATTTGGCTTTCTAATATTCCGTAAATATTTTTTGCTTTTTGCTTTTCTCTTAGTTGTCTACCATATTCTGAAATTTTTCGTCCGCGTCCAGTTTGGCCATGGACACCCGGTGGATAATTTCTTTTAATAATTGCACATTTAGGCGAAAAACAACGCTCTCCTTTGAGGAATAGTTTTTCACCTTCACGGCGACATCTTTTGCATTGTGGATCTAAATTTCTAGCCATTTATACTCGTCTTACTTTCGGTGGACGACATCCATTATGTGGAATGGGTGTGACATCCTTAATTGATTTAACTTCTAAATTATATGTTGCTAAAGCTCTGATAGCAGATTCTTTTCCGCCTCCCACGCCTTTCACAATTATATCTATTTGTGACAAACCAACATCTTTTATTTTCTCCATTACATCATTTACTACAATGGTAGCAGCATAAGGCGTTGATTTCTTTGCACCTTTAAAACCAACTGCTCCAGAACTGGACCAGGCTAGCGCATTTCCTTTACTGTCTGTTATATTTACAATCGTGTTATTGTATGTTGATTGCACAAAAACAATTCCGGTAGCCACTTTGTGTTTAATCCTTTTCTTCTTTTTGTCCTTTACAACTTTAGTTTTCTTCTTAATATCCTTTTCAACCTCAACTTTTTCTTGAGGCTCCTTATTGGCTTCGGTTATTTTTACTTCTTCTGTCATAAATAATTTTAAGTTTTTTCAGCTGATGGTTTTCTTCCGCTACCTGCAGTTTTGCGAACATTTCCTCGCACTGTACGATTATTAGTTTTTGTTCGCTGACCTCTAGCAGGCAAACCTTTAGAATGACGACTTCCTCGGTAACTGTTAATGTCTTTTAATCTTTTTACATTCAATTGAATTTGTCTCTGCAAATCACCTTCTACTTTGTAATTCTTTTCAATCACATCTCTTAATTTGTTAATTTCCCCATCATTTAAATCCTTGGTGCGAACACTTTTATCAATTTGTGCTAAATCTAAAATTTTCTGACTACTTACTTTTCCTATCCCGTAAATATAAGTCAGTGAAATTTCAATTCTTTTATTGTCTGGGATGTTTACCCCGGCTATTCTGGCCATTATCCTTGTCTTTGCTTATGTTTTGGATTTTCACAAACTACCTGCACTTTACCTTTGCGTCGAATAACTTTACACTTAATACAAATTTTTTTGACAGATGATCTAACTTTCATCTTAGTTTCTTCTAATTACTCTACCCTTGGATAAGTCATAAGGTGTTAATTGCACTTCAACTTCATCACCAGGTAAGACTCTAATTTTATTCATGCGCATTTTTCCGGAAACGTGAGCGTGAATTTCGTGACCATTTTCCAATTTCACTTTGAAGGTTGCATTGGGCAAAGTTTCCTCTACCACGCCAGTTACAATAATATCATTTTCATTTTTTGGAGTTTCAATTACCTCGGCTTGTTTTTTTGCTTGTTCAATCAGCTTTTTCTTGCTTTTATATTCGAATTTTTTACGCTTGACGTTTTTGCGCCTTTTCATAAAAGTTTTTATTAAAACTATCTCACAAACTATGTGAGATTATTTTATTTAACGATTTATACACGTTGTGAAACGTGTTTTGAATAATATCCCGTAAGTATCAATTAAACTGTTATTCAAATAATCAAAACTACAAAAAAAGTGCCTAAATATTTCGCCTGTTTATTCTATCAGGAAGATATAATATGTCAAGATTCATTTATAATAATATCAATCTTATTTTCCATGGTTGGTACACTTTCTACCCAAAATGGCCATAAATTAACGGTATAACCATCAATTTCACTCATATTATCCAATATACTATTAGCTTCGTCAAGGCTTTTTCCCTTTAGATTACTTTGTATTTTTTCATTCTCTATATTATAGGCAATCGTTTTATCAACATATATTGTTCCCTCAAGAATTCCTTTGTCTTCGTCATATTTTATCTCTGTAAAACTGATATGGTCTAAAATTTCACCTACTAAATACTGATTTTTATTAATTGCGCCGTCTATTTTTTTATTAATATATTCTTCTAAAGAACTTTTCTGAAATACAATTGTATTGATATTAGCTTTGGCCTTAGCTTTAAATTTTTCTATTTCATCATCAACTTTAACTGAAGTTTCAAGTTCTATATTTGGAAGGAGAGATTCAGCAAAATAATAATACTCACTGCCAACTTCATTTTTTATTTCGTCATTAATATTTTCTATTATATTATTGGTTAATTCTTCCTTGGCTTTTTCTAAATCATTAGCTGAAACCAATAATGCTTCCCTTACCTCACCACCACTAAAAGCCTTGGTACTTGAACCAACAATCGTACTTTGCTTAGTTTCATCAAGTCCAGGAATGGTAAATGAAGTTGGTTCAATATTATAATCCTCTCCTGGTTCACTTGCTTCCACTTCAACATTTTTTGTTCCTGCAATTGTTTTACCAACTCTGATAGCAGCGCCTGGTATAGTAGTATCAGCAATTAGATTGAATTGTTTATTGTCAGTTGAAACGAATCTGGTTCCCGCCACCAAAACTTGGGGATCAGATGAATAACTGTTTGTTACAGTTATTGTTCCTTTGGCTTTTATTTCTAAATTTGTTTTGTTTGTAGCGGAAAATTCTTTTTCGCTTGATTCCTTACTAATATTTATTTTTTTACCGGGAATCTCGTTTAAATCCACATCTACATCTTTATATTCTTCACTTGCTTTCACGGCATAATTGGCAATTACTTGCTCTGTTTTGGGTGTAACAATAATTTCTGCTTTAGGTAAAACAATAAATCCAATAACTCCAGTAATTAATAAAGAAAATAAAACAAAAATAAAAAACACCTTAATTCCCTTGGTTGGTAAAAGAACAACTCTTTTTCCCTTGACTTGTTTGGTTGTTTCTTTGTCGGTATATGTTCTAACTGAGGGTGGTAAATTACCAGTTTCTTCTCTGTCCCTAATTTTTTCTACCACATCTTCTAATTCTACTTGTTCAGTTTCCTGGTCTTTTTTATTTGTTAATTCTTTTGTTAGATGCGAAACAAATTCTTCAGTAGATTTGTTTTCATGCTTTGTTAAGGCTTCTTTTCCAGAAGTTGAAAGCTTTTCTGCTTCTTTTTCTTTTTGCGGTTCTTCAGCGGTACTATTTAAATCTTTTTTAGTAATAAATCCTGCTCGCGAGGCTAAGTTTCTGCCAGTTTCATCTGTGATAATAAGAACCATATCTTTCTTTAACTCGTCAGTTTGCTTCTTTAACAATTTCAAATTTACAATGCTTTGGATGAGCGTTGCTCTCTTTGGTATGATCATTACTAACTCTTTATTCGGCAGATCTTTAATTTTGTCTATGACACTGGTAATTTCGTCATCAGCATCAATGTAAACTTTTTTGGGCATTTAAGTTTGAATCATTCTAACTACTTTGCGCAAGATTCCGTGCATCATTGTTTCGTCACCAGCCAAATCAATTGCTAAGTTGGCTAGTCCCATGGGTGTAATATCTTGTTGATTGGTTAGCATTTTTGTTTCATCCTGCAAATTGATAACATCTTTAGGGTTGATAAAATGAATGGCTGGCGCTTTAGCAAAAGGTAATCGTTCCACCCATTCTCTGCTTTGTAAAACTGATTTTATATTAGGAAGTTTTGAACCGCCACCACAAAGTAATATTTTGGAAGGCAAAACATCAACGCTAGAAAATTCTGATAGCGCCATCTCAACTCCCGACAACCAAACTTTAGAATCAGCATCAAGTGCCGTTTTTACCTTTTGCATAATATCAGTTGGCAATTTATTTTTGGAAAATTTAATTTTAATTTCTTCTGCCTCGGGAAAGTTTACTCCTAATTCATTGCTGAGTCTTTTGGTGAAAGCTCTTCCACCAATGGCAAACATTTTTGTACCTTCAATACCACCATTTCTAACCACCGCTACATCAGTTGTACCACCACCGATATCAATAAAAATTGCTGAGAATTCTACTGCGTCCTCAATTCCCATGCAACGAGCGACCGCGTAAGGTTCGCAAGCAATACTTAGTAAATCCAAATCAAGTTCGGAAGCAATTGTTTGCAAGGCGCCCAAATGTACCAACGGAGCATAAGCATTAAAAATTGAAATGGTAACATCTTTTCCTTGAAATCCTAAAGGATTAGTTACTCGGTAACCATCGATGCGCACATCAACAATGGCAGCATTTATTAATTTAACATCAATTTCAGAGTGACCAGTTTCCCAAGAAAGTTGTTTGCGCACTTTGTCGAAAGCTTTCCACTGAACTTTTTGAATAATGTTTTTCAATTCCACCATATCAATCTTTGTTCGAGGTTTTAATCTCTCATAATGAACCGTTGTGGTCGTACCTTTTACCAGCTCTCCAGCGATTCCTAAAATAACTTGATCTGGTTTTAAACCAGACATCTCTTCAGCTTGCTCAATAGCATCTTCACAAGCTCTAACCACCCCTTCAATGTCAGTAACAGCACCGGATTGCATATCTCCCAGTTTTTGCCTTTTTCTACCCACACCCTTTACATAACCCTTTAATTCTCTCGGATCAATAGTTAAAATAATGGCTTTAGCCACCTCAGTTCCAATATCCAGAGCGAGAGCTGAAATTTCTTTTTGTTGTCTCCCAAACATTTATACAACTTTAATAAAACACAACAAGTTGTGCTTGATTTTCTTTATTTAGGTTTATATTATACCACAAATCTGTCTTTCTAAGAATTTACTGTAATTGTTCTTTAGCCTTTTCTCCAATAATCGCTTTTATTCTTCTTACTCCAGCAGAAGAACTTTTTTCTGAAGTTATTTTAAAAGCACCAATTTCTGAAGTATTTTTGACATGCGGTCCTCCACAAAGTTCCATAGAATAGTCTCCAGCTTCATACACCGAAACAATTTCTGGATATTTTTCCTTAAAGAAAGCAATGGCTCCTTTTTTTATAGCTTCTTCATATGGCATTTTTGTTTGGACCATTGGGAGCGCAGCTTCAATTTTTTCATTGACAATATCTTCAACTTTCTGCTTTTCTTCTTCAGTTAATTTATCAGGATGAGTAAAATCAAAGCGTAATCTATCGGGAGTTAAATCTGAACCAGCTTGTTTGACATGATCACCCAGTACATCGCGCAAAGCCTGTTGTAAAAGATGAGTCGCTGTGTGTTGTCTTACAACCTGCTCGCCAAACTGCCCCACCCCACCAAACTTTTTCTCCGCTCCAGCTCTAGAAACAGCTTGGTGTTTTTTTAGTTCTTTGTAAAAACTTTTTTTGTCAACCTTATAAGTTTCTTCCATTAACTCAACTGGATATCCATAAGTAGAAAATAAATCAAATGCGTCCTTCCCACTAATTATTCTCTCTCCACTTTTATCTGCTTGATCTGCTAATTCTAGAGATCTTTTATTACCAGGTTTCAATGATTTTAAAAATTTATTCTTTTCATTTTCTATAACATCAATGATTCTATTTTTATTTTTATTAAGTTCTTTATAATTATCTTTATAAATGTGTATTACAATCTCAGCTAATTCTGTTATATAATTATCTTCCTTAATTTTTATTAAATCCGCATATTTAACAACTCTTCTTATAATTCTTCTCATTATATAACCACGGTCTTCATTTGATGGTAAAATACCATCACTTGCTAAAAATACAGCAGCACGAATATGATCACATATTATTCTTCGCTGTTTCTCTGTATATTGTCGATTTTCTTCATCAACCCAATCAATTACTTTAAGCATTAGATCAGAAAATAAATCCGTTTCGTAATCTGAATATTTGTTTTGTAAAATTGCGGCTAATCGCTCCAAACCAGCGCCGGTGTCAATATTTTTTTGTGGTAATGGTTCAAGCTCACCTTTATCATTTTTATTAAATTGCATAAAAACCAAATTCCAGATTTCAACAAAACGACCACATTTGCAGTTGGGTCCACATCCATCAATTGAGCATTTTTGAATCTGAAATGTTTTAAATTCTTCACCGCGGTCATAATGAATTTCTGAAGAAGGTCCACAAGGTCCAGTGATGGCTGTCGGTCCCCAAAAATTGTCTGTCATGCCAAATTCTTTTATTTTTTCTTCTGGTAAATATTTCTTCCAGATCTCAAGAGCCTCTGTGTCTTTAGCAATTTTTCCTTTTCCTTCAAAAATCGTAGCCCACAATCTTTCTTTATCCATGGCTAATTCCTCAGTTAGAAATTTGAAAGCCCATTCTATGGTTTCTTTTTTAAAATAATCGCCAAACGACCAATTTCCCATCATTTCGAAAAACGTATGATGATAATCGTCTCCCACCTCATCAATATCGCCAGTACGAAAACACTTTTGCACGTTAGCCATACGTTTGTGTGGTGGTTTAACTTTACCTGACAAATAAGGCACAAACTGTTGCATACCAGCTGTAGTTAACAAAACAGAATCATCATCAGGAATTAATGATGATGAGGAAACAATTTTGTGATCCTTATCCTTAAAATACTTTAAGAATATTTTTCTTAGATCTTTAGAATTTAGTTTCAACATTTAGGCTGCTCTTTTTAATTCTCTTAATTTTCTAACAATATCTGAGATCTCTTTTAAATCTTCTTGTCTTTCTTTTATTACTTTGGTATTGGTTTTAATATCTGCTTCTAAGTTTTTTTGTTCTGTTTCTGCTTCCTCAATTTCTTCCTCATGCTTTTCAATTTCTTCCTCTAAATGCCTAATATCTCTTTCTTTTTCCTTCTTCGCTTCCTTAAGAGATAGTAAATTTTCTTCTTCATCCCTATAATCTATTTCGGCTTGATCTTTTCTTTCTTTTGTGGGAGATTTTTCTTGTGGAGCGTTTGGATTATTTATATCCGTATCATCAATTTGTTGCAAAAGCATGGGATCGCCAACTCCTTCTCTATTATCAGTTTGGCCACTATCTTTTAGGGTTCCGCGATTATAAAAGTCTGCTTTTTTTCTGTCCAATTCTTCTCTGCCTAAACTTTCATCTTGTTCAATACGTATTAATTCATTTTCTTGCTGCTGAACATTTTTTTTAAATTTTAGAATGCGAGCATTATAAACATCTACTTTATTACCCAATTTACGAATATCATATCCAAACTGTTTATTGTCATCCTTTAATTTTTGTACAATGTGTTTTAAGTTCCTTTCGTCATCTAAAACTTCTTCATAAGCATCTTCAAAAATATCCTTAACATTACCTTTTTGTTTTAAGCTATCAATAATCTGCTCAGAATTTTTACCATATCCTATTTCTCTTAGAAAATTGAATTCTTTTGGCATAAAAAATAAAGCTATTTTTCTCTTATTATAAAGGAAATTTAGCTTTTTGAAAAGTTAATTAATAATACCCGCTGCTAAAACTTGATTTTTCTTGTAAATCACGCCAAATTGACCAGGTGTTACCGCTCTTTGTAAATTTTTAAATTCTATATAATATTTCTTACCTTTTTTAGTAATTTTTGCTGGTACGGCCTTATGTCTATATCTAATTTGAATTTGGACATTTTTTGGTATTTTTTTTTGAGAAACAAAATAATTAAGTTTGGACAAAACAAGAGTTTTTCTAAACAATGCTTTGTGATGAGAACCTTTTCCCACATAAACTATGTTCTTTTTTACATCAGTTCTCGTTATAAAATATGGTAAATCAGAAGCTATTCCCAGGCCATGACGTTGACCAATAGTATAAAAATGCGCTCCGTCGTGTTCACCAATAACTTCGCCTTCTTCAGTGATAACTTTTCCTTTCTTAGGTTTCATGAACATTCTTAAGAATTTGGCCACTTCAATATTACCAACAAAACAAATTCCTTGCGAATCTTTTTTATCAGCCACTACTAATTTATATTTCTTAGCCAGTTTTCTAACTTGCTCTTTTTTCAATTCACCGAGCGGAAATAATACATTGCTAAATTTCTTTTTTTCTGTAGCTGCCAAAAAATATGATTGATCTTTACTCTCATCTTTTCCTCTATACAGTTGTCCTTTTTTAAGAATTGCGTAGTGTCCTGTTGCTATGAGGTCTGCTCCCAATTGTTTTGCTTTCTCTGCAAAAACTTCAAATTTGATTTCTTTATTACACAACATATCGGGATTGGGAGTTCTATTTTTTTTATATTCAGAAATGAAATAATTAAAAACTTTTCTTCTATATTCCTTGGTGAAATTAAAAGTATAGAAAGGAATATTTAATTGACCGCAAACCTTGCGCACATCTTGCTGATCGCTTTCGGCTGTACAGCCGTTTATTTTTTCTGTTCCCATGGCTTTATCATCCCAATTGTACATAAAAACACCGATTACATTGTAACTTTGATCTTTCAAAATGGCAGCGGTAACGGATGAATCAACACCGCCACTCATTCCAACCACGATTGTTTTTGATTTAGTTTTCATAATTCACCCTCCCATTCTTTGTAAAACTCATCAAGATACTGTTCTAAATATTTATGTCTGTGCTCTGCTATTTTCTTACCAGTATTTGTGTTCATTTTATCTTTCAATAATAGAAGCTTTTCATAAAAATGATTTAGTACAGGAGTTGTATCATTTTTGTAATCTTCTTTTGTTCTGTTTAAGTTTGGATTAATATTTGGATCATAAATCAATCTATTTTTTCTTCCTCCATACATAAATGTTCTTGCAATACCAATAGCTCCTAAGGCATCTAACCTATCAGCATCTTGTATAACATCCAGTTCTGGGGATTTGAATTTTTGTTCTAATCTTTTAGTATAAGAAACATTTTTTATAATACTTTCTATATGAAAAATTACATCCTCATTAATACCAATTAATTCTAGAAACTCTCTAGCCCTCTTGGACCCAATCTCTTCATTCCCATCATGAAACTTTTGTTCAGCAATATCGTGCAATAAAGCACCTAAATCAACAATAAATTCATCAACTATTTCAGTTTTCGCAATATGCCGCGCCAATTTCCAAACACGATTAATATGCCACCAATCGTGCCCGCCTTCAGCATTAGCTAAAGTTTCTTTAACAAATATTTCAGTTTTATTAATTGCTTCTTTTTTGTTCATGACTACATGTTATCAAAAAGTATTGAAATTTGCTATTTAAGTAAATTCACCGCGCTCAATAAAATGGTAGGAAACTTCTTTTTTGTTGTAGTAGGCGTGCCAAAAAGCATCGCCGCGCAATACGGCATTATTACCATAACGATCGTTTATTTTATCAATAGTTTTTAGAAGTTGGCGTCTTTTGCTTTCTTTAGCCAAAACTGGTAACTGTTCATTGTTAACAACAATTCCCGACACACTAACACCGAGCAATCTAACGGGCCTTAAAAGCTTCTGCGATTCAAATAGAAACATTACGTAAGTGAATATATCCTGACCATCATAAGTATAGAACTGCAAAGTGGTTTGTTTTGAGAAGCCTTTAAAATTATCGTAACGAACTGAAAGTCTGGCCACGCGACCAAAAGCATTATCTTTTCTCATTCTTCTAGCCACTCTTTCACACAAACGAAATAAAATTGCTTTCATTTCATTTACGTCAACTGTATTCTTTTCCAATGTTACCTGATGGCCATATGATTTAGCGTCATCACTAAAATAATATGGAACTACTGGTGAAGAATCAATCCCTTTTGCCATCCGATGTAAATCGTAGCCCCAAACACCAAACATGTCAGTTAACATCACCTGATTAAGCTTAGCCACATCACCCATGGTAAATGCTCCCCAACGATTTATTACAACTGTAGTTTTTGGTCCAATGCCACAAACTTCCTCTACTTTTAAATTTGCCAAGAAAGTTTTTACATTTCTGGCTGATAAATAATAATAGCCGTCAGGTTTGTTTATTTCAGAGACTACTTTGGCCAACATTTTATTTGGTGCCACGCCAACAGAACAAGTCATAAAATCACCAATTTCATTTTTTAATTCCGTTTTTATTTTACTGGCTATGTTTTTTACACCTCCATATCTTGTGTGAGTTTTAGTTAAATCTAAAAACACTTCATCAATGCTAAATATTTCTACCATGGGTGTGTAGTGTTCCACAATTTTGATAATATTTTCTGTGATATATTTATATTTGTGAAAGTCATGATTAATAAAAACTATAGAAGGAGAAATGTTTTTAGCTTCAAAAACAGGCATACCAGATTTTATGCCAAGTTTTTTAGCCTCTTTGGAGGCAGCCGAAATTACTGACCGACCTTTGGGATCGCCCGTTACAACCACAGGGCAACCGCGCAATTTGGGATTCGCTTGCTGTTCACAAGTGGCAAAGTACGAATCCATATCCAGATGCATTATTACTCTCTTCATTTTTGGATAATAAAACCGCCTTTACAGCGGATTCCTTATTTATTAAATTTATTAATCTCTTTTCCACATCTTGTCATCTGGATCAAAATCCACTTGATGTTTTGGTATTCCCAGCGACAAACCATACTTCTTTGCATCTGCATATAATATTGGATTTTGTAGATCTACTTTAAATATTTTATTTCGATATATAATATAATGATATTTATCATTTTTGTAGTCGGCATACCAATTATGCTCTTTTTCTAAACCATTACTTAATTTGGTAGCTATTTTTTCAGCCTTGTCTTCAGTTATCTCAACTGTATGCAAGGTCCATTTTTTTAACCAAAATGTTTGATGTTTTTTAGTAACATCTTCAACTTTTGTTTTAAGTACTTTAATATCTTTGAGAATATTAACATCGTCTAAACTTTCTTCAATTATTACTCCTTTATAATTCATTTTAGTAAATTATTTTTACTTTTCTCTTTGCTTTTTACTCTTTAATCTTTTAAATATAGACTTCTTCCAAAACCCAATCCAAAGTTTCGTTGTTAAACAAAAGTTTAAAAACATTAACGCCATCAGAAACGGAAAAGAAATAGAGTTCCGCCCGCCCCTTTCTACTACGATGAATAAGATGAATTGCTTCTACTGGATAAACACGCCGTCCCCAAACAAATTTTCGGGGTCTAACCTTTCCATTAGCAAAAGATGCTACCACGTTAATTGGTTCATTTATAGTTTCCACCATCTTCCTATTTGAATTTTCTAATCACCGCCCGAGCAATTCCCTGAATGGTTGGATTCTTTACAAAAAGTGGTCGCATGGTTTTATTTGCCGGTTGTAATCTAATTCGGCCGCGTTCGCGGTAATATCTTTTTAGCGTGGCTGATTCATTATCAATTAAAGCTACCACTGTGTCGCCGTTATTGGGATAATAGTTTCTTTCAATCACAACTGTATCACCATCAAAAATCCCGTCTTCTATCATAGAGTTGCCTCGAACTTTTAGGGCATAGCAAGCTTTATCTCCCACCATGCTTTCTGGTACATCAACAGTTTCATTGTCCTCAATAGCTTCAATGGGTTCACCGGCCGCAATAGTTCCTACCAGGGGCAAGACCACTGCCGGGCGAGTTTTATCGATCTCTGTCAATGACAAAGACCGAGACAACCCTTCATCCAACTTGAGGTAGCCCTTTTCCTTCAAGTTTTGGATGTGCTCGTAAACAGTGGCCTTGGAAGATAACTGAAAATGATCAGCTATTTCCTGGTAGCTGGGGGAATAATCATTTTCTCTAACAAATTTTTCAATGAATTCTAAAAGCTCTTTCTGACGTTTAGTTAATCGTTTATTCCAGTTCATAAGTTTTATTTAATTGAAGATACTTTCATTATACCGAACATATACCGAACGTCAATGCCTTAATGTGTGGATAACTTTTTATAACTATTTTTTGCAATTATCGTTCATGTGTATGGAGTGTTTCGCGCGAAACACCCTATTTACTTCTACTAAAAAATCCCCTATTTAAGGGGACTTCTATCTTTAAAAAGCTTCTCTATAAACCAGAATTTCCTATTACAACAACTGCAGCTAATAATATTGTAAATAATTGGGTTATAATACCAAATACTCCCCGCGGTTCATTTTGAATAGAGTCGTGCCATTTTATATACCAAAGAATAAATCCATTAAAACGTTTCGGTAAATATCTAAGCAGATCAATAAAATCTGGTAGAAACTGTATAAAAGTACCAAAAATTATAAAAGATGTATATTCGGGAAAAAGTGTAACTACCCACCAAACAAAAAGAAGTCCCAAGGGAACGTCTATTAAAATTCGAATAAATGTTTTCTTGGTAGGTACATAATTTGAATCCATTTCTTCCTGCCAATGTGGAATATTATCTAAAAAGAAATGAGAAATGATTCCTATAATTACTAAAAACCAATAATTTGGCATCAAGATTCCTAAAGCTGAACCAACTGCCATGTGAGGTGTAAATAACATTATTTATCAAAATTTACTTTTTTTCCAGAATCTGACTTTTTCTGATTATTTTGTTGCTCTTTAAATCTTTTGTATCGCTTTTGCTCATCTCTTCTAATCTCGTCGTGTTTTCTTATCATAGCTTCTTTAATTTTTCTTTTTTCCTCTTCATTCTTTATGGCTTCTGTTAATGAAATTGGTTTTTGTTGATTGCTGTTGTTGTCTTCTTTTTTAAGCACAACACCTTTTTGCATTTCAAAAGTATCACCCGGCAGCAAATTTTTTGTTTGTGATGGTCTAACGCTTTGTTTTTGCTGTGGCGGTCTCTGATAACGACTACGATTATCCTGATTGCGATTATCTTGATAATTATTATTTCTATTTCTGTTATCTGAAAAACTATTATTACGATTATTGCTTTGATATCTGTTATCTCTACCACCTCTTTGTTGTCTAGCTTCTTGTGCTGTTCTTTCTTGCTCTTGAGCTTCATCAAACATTCCTGACCAACGCGCAATTTTATCTTCTACCACTTCTCTTTTCTTAGCATAGCGTTCGCGGGAAACAGAAATAACTTTATCTCGCAAACTGTGTTTGGGATGATTATCAACAATGGTTTGAGCAGAAAATGCATTAGAAGCCACACCATCGATCATCAATTTTAAATAGATATTATATTTTGGCAAATTCACCAAATCTGTTTCATCAAAAACTGGAGCAAATTCCTGTGCTAAAAATTCGGCATCGGTAGCACCAATGCGGAAGGAAACCATAGTACCGACATTGCCAAAAACAGCGTCGCGCACCGGTTCAGAAAGCTGAGCAATATACTGATGAGCCATAATCAAATTCAAACGATACTTTCTGGCTTCAGATAAGATATCAGCAAAGGACTCGGTAGCAAAATTTTGGAACTCATCAACATATAAATAGAAATCTTTTCTGTCTTCTTCATTAATGTCAGCCCGACTCATAGCGGCTAATTGCACTTTGGTAATAACAATAGCACCAAAAAGTGCGGCAGCATCTTCACCAATTTTTCCTTTTGCTAAGTTTAACAAAATAATTTTGTTCTTATCCATAATTTCTCTAATGTCGATAGTGGATTTTGTTTGACCGACTATATTTCTAATTAGGGAAATAGATAAGAACTGACCAACTTTGTTTTGAATTGGAGCTATGGCTTCTGCTTGAAAACGATCGGGATATTTGGAATACTCATCAACCCAAAAAGATTTTACTACTGGATCACTAATCTTAGTAATAACTTTTTTGCGAAATGTTTTATCAACCAACATTCTCATAATGCCAAGTAATGTAGAACCCGGATAATCAAGTAAAGCTAAAATGGCATTGCGCAAAACATATTCCAATCGTGGTCCCCAACTTTCTGCCCAAATCTTTTTGAAAACCCCCACTAAACCAGAAGCAATTAAATGCTTATAGCGCGGATCTACATTTTCCATAATATTAAAAGCAATCGGAAAATCAACATCACCCGGATCAAAATAAACTACATCATTTATTCTGTCGCTGGGTACATAATCCAACATTTTATTAGCAAAGTCACCATGAGGGTCAACTACACAAAGACCTTTGCCAGATTGGATATCAGAAATTACCATGTTTTCCATCATGGTTGTTTTTCCCATACCTGTTTTTCCAATCAGATACATATGGCGACGACGATCATCAACTTTTATACCAAAACGTTTCCTTTGGTCACGAAAGTTGGTTTCACCTAAAGTTGTAATAGATTTGTCTTCTTCTTCCATTTGGTTTTAAGAAATATCTTCCAAAGGTAATTCAATTGGAGGTTGCGACTTGCGCGATTCAGTTCTTGGAACCATTGGCGCTTTAACAGATGAAAATGGAAAGTGATAAAGAGTGGCTAATTCTTCTGTGCTCAATATAAAAGGTTTTGGTCTCTTATCCATTTCACGCGCTTTAAAATTTCTCATCATTTTGCGTTTACGTCTGTTTAATCGCGGTTCAACAAATAGATAATCTAATTTAGTTCTGGTTTTTTTATTCATTTTAAAACTATTCAAATCCAATGACGAAAACTGCTTAAGTGCGCCTACTACTATTTTAACACCTTTAGGTTTTTTGAATACTTCTTTTTTAGCAATATAAATAAAGCGAAAACCAATTTCAAAACCTGGCTTAGCAATGTTTCTTTCCAAAGCTTCTACAACATTTCTTTCACCTGGTGATAAAAACTGCATTAAACTGACAGGATCGTCTTTACTATTACTACTCTCTTCAGCTTCTGAGCCCATAACAGCTCCCTCTAAGCCTTTTTGAGCAGCGTGCAAGGGTTTAATAAGAACGGCTTCAGCTGCTTTATCAAAACCAGTTTGTTTGACTTCAACTTTGGCACCAATTAATTTCTTGGCTAATTTAACTCCGTCATCATGCCAGTCATCACTTTTTGGTCTGGCTACTATTTGTAACCAAACCTGCTCACCTTGTGATAATTTACTTAAGCCTTCAGTCAAACTATTTAGGGGATCATTAAAAGGAATCTCGGCATCCTGACTCATAAAGTCTTTATAGGTTTTGATTGGATATGCATCTTCCTTGGTTAACTGAAAATCGCAAGCAAACATATCATAATTATCGTCGGGAAATTTAGTCGGCATGTTTTCGGTATAATCAGGAGTTTCAGAAATCTGAGCATCAGGATACTGAGCATAAATTTGGGCTTCGACTAAGTCTCTATAATATTCTGGCAATCTAACAACAAAGCGAATGAAACCATCAATACCAGTTATTTCAAAAGAAATTCTTTCCGCCCTTTTTCCTTCCCAATATTTTTCTATAATATTAGGATTAGTTTCAATGCCACCATGGATGCCAGCAAATATTTGTTCAATTGCCTCTGGTCCAATATCTAAAACATCTGGCACATCAATGGCCAAATTAATATACTCCATACTTTGTTCGTAAGCATCTTTTTTATATTCAATCCAAATTTTCCATAAGATTGAGAATAGAAAAAGTGGCAAGAGAAGCCACCAAACTTCCGCAATATATCCCCAGAAAGTAGATGTAACATCTCCCAGGGTTGGGACAGTTGTGGTTGGTTCTGCTACCACTTTTTCCTGAATTTTAGGCGTGTTTTCAATTATAGTCACCAGCATGTGTGTGAGTTTTATTTTTGTTTAATTAATTAAATTAGCTTATTTAACTTCTTCTTTAGCAGCTAATTTAAACTGGTCTTTGCTAACCTTAGCAAAGCGGTTTTTATCTTGAAGCGCAAGAATAATAGTATTTCTTTTTACCATTCTTTGTTTGAAAACTCCATCAATAATTTCTTTGCGACTTAAAGTATCATTTTTTCTTAGAAGATTTTCAACCACATCGGCCACTGTTCCTTCTGAATAACCCCACTCTTTAAGAGCATAAATTCCCCGACCGATTAAAACAAATCGTTCGTCCTTAATAAGTTCATTGTGAACTGTTTGCTGACAAGCTTGGCGTCCGGAAAATCCCGAATCATTAATTGATTTTGTAATATCGCGGAAATGTAACGGATCACCTTTTTTAGCTAGAACTAAATAAGCTTTATCTTTTACACCGCGGGGTGTAATTTCACTCCATTCACGCAGTCCCCACTCGGCAAAAGGATTTTGCATAAAGTGTTTACTTATTGTTAGATAAGAAGCAACTGATTTTTCATCAATAATTTCTTCGTATTTTTTATAGACTTCATGATCAGAAATATGATCTAGAACTTTTTCTGAGTGAATAGGTTTACCATGACCTTCTAAGACTTCCTTAAAAGCTTCGTTTATTTCATGAATCATTTCTGTGCTAGCATTTTTTATACTCCAAGCTCTGTGAGTAATTTCAGTTTCATTATGTTTTTCAAATTTATCAGATAGTTCAAGAATAAATTCTACCAAATGATTATTAATATTTTTATTATCAAGTCTAGTAATAAAAGTATCAATTAAATGATCATGGTGCATAATTTGACCATATTCAGTTAAAATCATTTCAATATGCTCTTCCACTGGAGCTAAATTATCAAGTTTGCCTTTTTTGCGCATATCTTTGATTGTCACGGATTCAATTTGGCGAACACGTTCTCTGGTAATTCCGTATGATTTACCAATTTCCTCTAAGGTCTTTTTACCCTTTCCGTCCAAACCAAAACGACGGACAATTATACTCTCCGTTCTTGATGGCAATTCCTGAACTAACCCAAAAACAATTTTATTTGGATCAAGTTCCTGCCAATCACGTTCTTGTTGGCTGGTAATAACCTCGTCTAAAATAGATTTAGATTCTTTGTTATTTACGTTTTGTTCGCTTTGTGACATAGTTTTCTCCAATATTTATAATTTAGCTTAACTAAGGTAAAAAGTACTTCTTTTTACACTCTTTAAGCACATAATATCATAAAAGGTATTACTTGTCAATGATTTTATGTACTGTTGGCACATCCTATCATATTAACCTTCATATGTCAATACTTTGTCCTATAATTAATTTTAGCCGAAATAAAAACAAGTGTCCGCATAAATTTGACACCTGTTGCAAATATTCTATAACTCGTCTTACTTTTTTTGCCAAGCAACCAGTATTGGGCTAGCAAAAAAGATTGATGAGTAAGTTCCAGCAATAATACCTACAATCAAAGCTAAAACAAACCAACTTATTGTAGCTCCACCAAGGAAATATAAGGCTAACAGTACTAACAGGGTTGTTACAGAAGTGTTAATAGAACGCACTATGGTTTGATTAACGCTCAAATTTACAGTGTCAGCAAAATTGTCACCAGCATTTCTAAGTAAATTGTAACGCACGCGATCAAAGACAACGATGGTATCATGAACGGAAAAACCAAGCACAGTAAGCAGAGCTGTTATAAACATAGTATCAATCTCTACATTCAGTACTTTACCGAGCAGCGCAAATACACCAACCACAATTAGTAAATCATGAATGAGGGCAAAAATAGCACAGGCACCGAATTTCCAAGGTGATACATCGCTTCCCACCTTTTTAAAAGCCCAAGCTAGATAAGAAATAATTCCCACTAAAACGAATATAATGGCATAAATGGATTTTCTGGCCATTTCTGAGCCAATAACCGGTCCAATCGATTCAAATCTTTGTTCTATAATTAAGCTTTCTGCAGGAGCTTTCTCACTGGTTGTTGCTTCTTCAGTGTTTACTACTTCATTTTCAGTTGTTGCTGGCGTTTCATCAGTCGCATTTTCCGGTTTTACCATTTCTTCTAAGGCTACTAACACACTTTGATGCTCTTCTTCAGTTAAGGTCTTCATTCTAATAAACAAACCATTGTTTTCTGTTGGTTGAACTTTAGCCGATTCTAGAAAATCCAAACTTTCCAATTTTTCAGTCACAACCCGAGCTTCAAAACTGGTATCAGAATTGATTTTTACTTCCAGTAATGATCCACCAGTAAAGTCAATTCCAAGCTTCAAACCAAAAATAAATATAAATATCACACAAGTTAGAAGTAAAACTCCAGAAAAACCTAACCAATATTTTTTATTTTTTATAATAGCAATATTCATTATTCTTCTTTAACCTCTGCTTTGGGAGCAGAAAATAAAAATTTAGAGTTTCCAATTCTAGTACCAATAAATACGCGTAATAAAGTCCTGGAAACTGTTATGGCGGAAAACATACTGATTAAAACACCAATGCCTAAGGTTAAAGCAAAACCCTTAACAATGCTTGTGCCAAACCAAAATAGAATAAAGCAGGTTATAAGCGTAGAAATGTTAGAATCACGAATTGATTTCCAAGCATGATTAAAACCTTCTTCAATGGCAGCACCTAAAGTTTTGCCTTCTTTTAATTCTTCTTTCATTCTTTCAAATATCAAAACATTAGCATCTACTGCCATACCAACCGATAATATGAAACCAGCAATTCCAGCTAGAGTTAAAGTAATAGGAATCATTTTAACCAAGGCAAATAATATTAGTCCGTAAATAATAAGAGCAAAAACTGACAGCAGGCCAGGTAAACGATAATAAATAAGCATAAATATAGAAACCAAGATAAGTCCGATTATGCCAGCATACAAACTTTTATCGATCGATTCAGCACCAAGTGAGGCACCAACAGTTTGTTGAGAAATTAATTCAATTGGTACCGGCAAGGCACCGGCATTTAAACGACGAGCTAAGGTTCGTGCTTCTTCAATGTCAAAATTACCAGAAATTATTGCTTCGCCACTTGTAATTTCACTTTGCACTGTAGGAACAGAAATTTGCTGACCATCTAAATAAATTGCCAGTGGTTTACCTAAATTCTTTTTTGTTAATTCGGCAAAAATGTCTTTTCCTTCATTATCAAATTGCAAACCAACAATCGGTTGATTAGTATTTTGATCAAATTGCAAGGTGGCTTTTTGTAAATGCTGACCGGTTAAAGCGGTAATATCAAATTTTGGTGGTAATTGATCTTCGGTTAGTAATTGATTCCCATCGGCATCCGTAAAATCTTCAACTGTATATTGAGTGTCTGACAATTCACGAAAATCAAGTGTTGGTGTTTGACCAATCATATTTATAGCTTCATTTACGTCTTGAACGCCGGCCAATTCAATTATGACTCTATAGTTTCCTTCTGTTTTGTTAGTTTGAATTACCGGTTCAGCCACACCAAAAGCATTCACTCGATTTTCAATAACATCGCGTACACCAGCTAAGGAATCATCAATTTCGTTTTCTTCTACATTGGTTATATCTGCTTGATAAACTAAATGGGTTCCTCCTTGTAAATCAAGCCCCAAATGAGTTTTAAATTTATTAAAAAATGGTAGCTCTTCACCAGGCCAATTAACCATGCCTGCTAAAATAGCCAGGACAACGATTCCTATTAGAGTTAACCAAATTTTCTTTCTTATATTCATATTTGCTTCAATTCAAAAGCCAAAGGTCATGACTTTGACTTTGATTTTTTTCTATTTATTCATGCACTATTACAGTATCGCCATTATCGGCCCAATTGTAAAGCCACTCGGCCGCTCCTAAAGGTAAATTTATACAACCATGGCTCATAATATGTCCGAAATTATTGTGCCAGTAGGCACCATGCAAAGCGTAAGGACCATTAAAATGCATTACATGAGGAACATCTTCTAAATCGTAGTTATCAGGGTGATCGGGTCCATATTCCCATTTCATTCTTTCTGATAAAATATGATCGCGCACAGCGAAAGTTCCCTGCGGTGTTGGATATCTGGAAATTCCACTAGATACTAAAGTTTCATAAACCTTGTCCCCTTCCCTATAAGCTCGTAATGTTTGATCAGATAAATCAATATCAATATATTTGTAATAATCGGTTAGTCCCTCATATTGTTTTTTACTGGGAGCAACCACTAATGTATCTGATCTTTTGCCTCTATCAAATGAACCACCAGCTACATAACCGCCACCGCGGAAAGTGTTCTGATCGTGGGCAAACAAATTTTCATTTTCAATAGCTTTTCCGTAAGCTTCAAACATTCTCATATGGGTTGGTCCCAGTGTTGGAACAGTAACAATTTCGTCTTCTCCATCGTTGTCAAAATCGCCGGCGCCAATTTGTACACCTCGTGAATATGGTAAGGGATAAGCTAGAAATTCTCCTAAAATTTGTCGTCCAGAATTTGTTTTGTAAGTCCTAACGGTAGCTGTTCCAAAGGCGGCCATTCCTACCACCACTTCAGTTTCGGGACCGCCATCAACATTAGCAACTGCAACTGTACAGCCACCTTTTTGATTATCAGCAAAAGGGAAAGCATCCCAACCAGCATAAGTTCCGTTAGCACTAAAAGTTCTAACATGGCAACGATTGGTAGAAGCTGGTGATGTTATAATTTCATTTTTACCATCGCCATTAATATCACCGACAGCTATATAAGCGCCACCTTGATGTCCAGGATCATAAACCATAAAATTTGCCAGTACCCAATTATGTCTTACTTCATAAACTTTAACCCATGCTTGTCCTTTTGATCTTTGAGCAACTACCAGTTCTGCTTTTCCATCTCCAGTAAAATCTCCAGCAGCCACACTGACCCCACCACGAAAATCGGGATGGAAGGGAAAGAAACTATACATTAACTGTCCGCCAGCTTTATAAATTTGCACTTGCGGACCGCCACCTGGACCAGCTCCAACGGCAATATCATCAACTCCGTCGCCATCAAAATCTCCTGTTGCTACCGTCATACCACCACCGAATTTATGGTCAAAAGTTAAGAATTCATTCTGAAAAGTACCCTCAGGTGTAAATCTTTTAACTTTGGGATCGGTAGAATGCTCAGAATAATCAGCTGAGGCAATTCCGGGCATAAAATAAACTAAACCCAAAGCCAAAACAGCAATTATTAGTATATATTTTGGTTTCATATAATATAAATAATTCTCTTTGAATTATACAATATTTTCTTATTTTGACAAAATCTGTTTAATGTATTAAATTGAACTGTTGTTCTCTAACAAATTTGTCAGGATATATTTCCTGCAGAAAGTTTTACCTTTCAACTCACACAAAACATAAAACACTATAGGAGTTCGCCATGATTTCTAACATTTTGTTTGTTATTCTTCTCATTTTTCTGTCCCGATCGTTGCATAAAAGATCCAAAAAAATCATGCAACAAAGTCTTCTCACGGATCATGTGACCCACAATGTGATGAAAATTCTAGCCAATACTCTACGAGTGTTTTGTTGGCTCACAGTGCCAGCAATTGTAATAACTATATTTGGAAATTACGTCCTAGACGCTTTAGTCGCGTTTTTCTGTATGCTTTGGTCTTTAATATGGTTTTGTATGGTGGATATTAAGATCCTATCATTGTTCAAAAATCCTTATATTTATGTAAAGTGGTGGTGGACAAGACAACTCGGGAGAACATTAATTTTAATGTTCATCTTTCTTGCCTTTACTCTTATCTTTGTTTTACAATCCAAATCAATTATTTAATCTATGGATGTTTTTGCCTTATTGGTGAAAGAAAAGATGTTTCCTGAATATAACATACCCGACCATTATGGCCGGGTATTATTTTCTAAAAAGTCTTAAGGTTTTTGTGATTTGTGCTAATCAATTAATTACTAAGTTATTGTTATTTTATTTTAAACATCTATATTTTTCAATTGAAAAAATAAATGGGTTTGGGGATCATTACTGATCCGCAAACCCAAAATTTTAATTTTGATTAACTTCGAAACCGGCTTTTTGCAGCGCATTTGCTTCTATATTATTGATACTAACCATACACATCAAAGGAGTCTTGCGTCTTCGCGAATGGCTATCGATAGTCGAAGTCTTAATCCTACCCATAATACTTGGACACACTGCGAAGAGCTCTTGAAGAAAGGTGTTCTCATTAACCATCTTTTTTCCCGGATAAATATGAACACTTCTACAACTTCCTGACTCAACCTTTTCGACCTTCAATCTATTCCTCTGCCAATGTTCAGCTTCCTCAATTGACAATTTGACATACAGAGCCAAAAGAGATCCGTCCACTTTTTTTAACCGAATGGCATTTTTCAATCTAGTCTCACCGATGGTCTCTGTTATAATAATCATTGCATCTTGAATTGGATTTGAAACTTCTACCCTGAACATTCTCATCACACCACCTCCTTCAAAGTAATGTTACAATAAATCCTTTCTTTTCCAACTTGGTGGCCTCCTTGTCTGTGATATGCATTTCGGTTTCCCAACCAACTCTGTTTTTTCTTATCCAAGCATATAAAACTAGATCTTTTTTTTTCCTGCTAATTGTTCGCTTGGTTTTAGCAGCAAGTGCAGGAACATCCTGCATGCTTGTTGTTTCATATCTTACTCGTCTCATCTTTCTCGGCATGTGAGTTCCTCTTCGAATGTTTTTAGTTATTCATCCTTGCATACGTCGACATTGTTCCTTCTGAGAATATTTGCTTCTTCTTCTGTAATCATTCCAACACAGGAAGCCATGATAGTTTCTCCGTCGGATAAACTACTACTCACACCGGCTGTGACATAACTGGTGATGTGTCGGCTTATGCCACTTATCATGCTATCCAGTTTTCGGTTTGCAGCTTCAATACTATCATGGTTTGTAGCTTCAATACTATCATCATCGATCTCTAAGGTAATAGAGTGTAAAGATCTCATACTCATGGAATTCCTCCTCATGTTTTTAAAGAACGTTCAATTATTTCTTGGTTTTTCCTTAATTCCTTCAAAAACTGATTTGTCTGATTCTGTATAAACGTTTCTACCTTTTACATGCCAGTCATGTACACCAACACTTTGCATGGCTCCATAAATCTTTTTCCCATCATTTGTTTGCAAATTATAATAATAGAATTTTTCTGTATCTTTAAAGACTTCTTTTATTTCTTTGTTACCTTTAGCTGCTTGTTCTTCTTTTTCCAAACTCTGATCCAGAATATCTGCATCTTTTACAATTTTGGATTCTAGTGATTTTCTCTCTTCATACTCATTCCAAATTTCTTTCCACTCTTCTTCAAGGGAAGTGCTTTTTAGAATATCGTCTATTGCCAATTCTTCTTTTTTATCTACATATAGTCTTGATTGATAATTTACATCTCCATTTCTCGATTCGGTAATATCATGAATAAGAGCCATTTTTAAAACCTTATCTATATCAGCATTTTCATGCTTAGCCATAATTAAAGCCAGCGACATCATTTAAAAGGTGTGTTCGGTAACATTTTGGAAATCATAATCAAAAAAATGTTTCCAGGTACGTTGCACACGACGCAGAGCACCCGTTTCGTAAATAAATTGTACGTCTCGTTCTAAGCTCATAGTTTCAAAAAAAGGAGGGAGAGGTTTGACGACTAGAAAATATCGTCGGTGTCACAGTTTATTATAGTAAAGTCTGAATTTGCTCTTAACCATTCCAAAGTATGGCTATCAACAATGATATTGAAAAACAACCCTTTTGACCCACATTTAATCATGCCGTCACCAAGCTTAGCTTTAGAACTTTTTTTCTCTATCATTTCTATAATTCCCAGGACTCCTTTTGCGGGCATTCTTCCTGTGAAATAAATATAGCAGGTCCAATCCATAGCATAAGCGGGCGTTACTTTCATCTAGCATCCTTTCTCCTCTCCCCAAAAGTTCAATACTTCAAGGTATCACTTTTTAATCTGCTTAGCAAATGTTAAAACAGAAAAATCAAATTCATCAATTCCTTCCAGTTGATATACCTGATAGGTAGAAAATATCTTTTTATCTTTTGGATCCAGTTCTAGAAGTTTTATTCCCTCGTTAACTTGATCCCAAGTTGGTGCTTCTATTTCCAAGTAAGGTTTGAGAAGTGGCCAAGTATCAATATCAAATTCAATATCATTCAGCATGTATCTAATTCTTGTGTTTTCCTCATAGAATTTCTCTTTGAAACCAAGGTTATCCATAAATTCTTTAGCCTTTTCAAAATCGCTTACTTCAAATTCAACTTCATGAAAAGTTTTGTCGTTTGTTTTTCCATCATGAGATTTAATTCCAATTCTTTCTTTATAACAAAGAGTTGTTTTCTTGTCATCTGTTCTTAAACGAATCCAAGCGCCTTTTTTATCTAAACGCCTATCAGGATAATCATAAACTCTTCGTTTATAATGAAACTCGCCCACCTTTTTAGCCCCAAGTTTTTTTAGCTTGGTTTCCAGTTCTTCTATGTTTACATTCAAAAATTTCACTTCACATTCCTCGGCCATAAGAAATATTAAAATTTAGATATAAATGAGTAAAATATTTCTTTTCTCTTTACTCTTTAATCTTTTATCTTTTTTATCCGTGGCATTTTTTATACTTTTTTCCACTTCCACAAGGGCAAGGGTCGTTTCTGCCTACTTTTTCCTTTTTCTCAATTGGCTTATTTTTTTGTCCGCCAGCAGTTTTAGCAGCGCCGGCCATTTGCAAATCTTCTTTTTCCATCGGAGTTTTTTCCTGCTCGGAAGCTAGTTTTATTTTAAATACTGAGTAAGCCACATTACCTTGCACCATGGCCAATAAATTTTGAAACATTTGAAAACCTTCTTTTTTATATTCCACCAGCGGATCACGATTACCATAACCACGCAAACGAACGCCTTCGCGTAATCTTTCCATCGCATCCAGATGTTCAATCCATAAATTATCAACTGTCCGCAACAAAACTGAACGTTCAATCAAACGCATGTTCGGAATTCCGACTTCCTGTTCACGCTCCTCATATTTATTATGAATTAGCTTAAAAATGTGTTGAGTGATAGCATTTCTGGCTTTTACATCCTCAGTGGCATCACCAGCACGGTCGCGCAAATCTTTAATATCTAAATGTAGTTTAGAATCTAGCGGTGTAATGGTATTCATCGTTTCATAAATTTCTTCCAAATTCCACTTGTTTTCATCATGACCAGTAGTATGAAAGGAAACTACACGATCAATTTCCTCATCAATCATTTCCAACACTAGTGGTTTTAAAGCTGATTTAAAATTATTTGGAACCTTTCCTTCTTTTAAGTCCTCTTTATCTTTTTGCCAGGCCTGCAGAATTTGAAATCTTCTTTTGTAAATAACTTCGCGATGTTTGTTCATCACGTCGTCATATTCCACAATGTGTTTTCTAATATCAAAATTATTACCTTCAACTTTCTTTTGGGCAGCTTCAATTTGTCTGGAGATAAGACGATTTTCGATTGGTTGATCATCGGGAACTCTTAATGCTTCCATCATGCCTTTCATTCTATCTGATCCAAAAATGCGAAGTAATTCATCATCCATAGAAACAAAGAACTGTGACTCACCCGGATCGCCTTGCCGACCAGAACGACCACGCAACTGATTATCGATTCTTCTTGATTCATGTCGCTCAGTTCCTAGTACAAACAAACCACCAAATTCCAAAACTTTTTTCCTGTCTTCCTCTGTCGCCTCACTGCCTCCCAATTTTACGTCTACACCACGACCAGCCATGTTGGTAGCCAAAGTTACGGCCCCAATTTTTCCAGCATCAGCAATAATATTGGCTTCTTGTTCATGGTTTTTGGCATTTAACATTTTGTGCGGAACACCAGCCTTGGTAAGAGCTGAGCTTAAGTCTTCATTTTTTTCAATAGAAACTGTACCAATTAAAACTGGCTGGCCCTTTGAATTTCTCTCCTTAGCTTCTCGAATTATAGCTTCAAATTTTCCTGTTTCATTTTTATAAACTCTATCTGGCTTGTCATTTCTAATCATTTCTTTATTGGTTGGCACCACTACGACAATCATGCCATAAATTTTCTGGAATTCTTCTTCCTCAGTTTTGGCCGTTCCGGTCATGCCAGAAAGTTTTTTGTACAAACGAAAATAATTTTGAAATGTTATGGTAGCTAAAGTTAAACTTTCTTTTTGAATTTCCACACCTTCTTTGGCTTCCAGTGCTTGATGCAGACCTTCGGAAAATCTTCTCCCTGGCATTAAACGACCAGTAAATTCATCAACAATAATAACCTCCTCATCTTTTACCACATATTCTTTGTCACGTTTAAATAAAGTATAAGCTCGTAGAGCTTGTTCCAAATGATGAATTACGGAAAGCTTGTCAGCTTCATACAAACTATCTATACCAAGCATTTTTTCCATTTTACTAATACCGTCGTCAGTAAGTGTTACGGCTTTTAATTTTTCATCCACATTAAAATCTTCATTTTCTTTTAATTTAGGAACGAGTTTGGCAAATTGATAATACTGATCAGTAGCTTTAGCTGCTGGCGAAGAAATTATCAGCGGTGTGCGTGCTTCATCAATTAAAATGCTGTCCACTTCGTCGACAATAGCAAACTTAAGTGGGCGCTGTACCATTTTATCCATTTCTGAAGCCATGTTATCGCGCAAATAGTCAAAACCAAATTCATTGTTGGTGCCATAAGTTACATCTTTATTATAGGCTTCTTTTTTCTCAGTAAATTCTTGACCATGATAAATGTAACCAACCGTAATTCCTAAAGCAGTATAAATTGGTTCCATCCATTCGGCGTCGCGTTTGGCCAAATATTCGTTGACCGTTACTACATGAACACCCTTGCCTGAAAGCGCATTTAAATAAACAGCCAGCGTAGCCATCAAAGTTTTTCCTTCACCAGTTTTTAATTCCGCCACGCGTCCCTGATGCAAAACAAGTCCACCCATTAATTGCACATCAAAATGGCGCATATTTAATGTGCGCTTGCTCGCTTCACGAACTGTAGCAAAAGCTTCGGGTAATATTTCCTTTAGCTTAGTTCCTTTGCTCAACCTATCTTTATATTCATCAGTTTTTCCCTTCAATTCCTCATCTGATAAGTCAGCAAAGTTTTTCTCAAAAGAATTTATTTCGGCCACAATCGGTTCAAGTTTTTTTATTTCCTGATCGTTTAAATCACCAAATATTTTTCCAAATAATGACATCTTATTTATTAAATCCTAATAATTGCACTTCCGTTTCCAGTTTAATATTTTCATTTTCTAAAATCACTTTTTGAATGTGTTTTATTAAATTATAAATATCTTGAGCAGTAGCTTTATCTTTATTTAATATAAAGTTTGCATGCTGTTCGGAAACACAAGCTGAGCCTATACAATACCCCTTTAAACCATTTTTTTCAATCAACTCGCCGGCAAATTGTGGCTCTGGATTTTTGAAAACCGATCCACAAGATTTTCCATAAGGTTGTTTGGCTTTTCTTTGTGCTATAAACTCTTTTATTTTATTTTCCGATTCTTCCTTGTTTCCTTTTTCTAATTTAAAATAAGTTTTTAAAATGAGGCGCTTATTATGCTTAAATACGCTATCGCGATAATTAAACTTGCAGTCGTCTTTGCTCGCTGTTTTTATCTTAATTATTTTGTCGTCTAAATCCAAATACTCAACTTTTTCCAAATGGTCTTTGGTTTCGGTACCAAAAGCACCGGCGTTTCCTCTAACCGCTCCACCAACTGATCCAGGAATAGTAGCGGCAAATTCCATTCCTTGTAGAGAAGCGGCAACCGTTAAATTTCCTACGCGACTATACATAGCTCCAGCATCAGCACAAACTTCTCTATTTTTTATACTAATTTCGTTGTTGGACATTTTTATTGCCACCCCAACAAATCCCTCATCAGCAATTAAAACATTTGAACCTTTTCCTAGAATTAAATAGTTACTTTCTGTTTCCTTAATAATGCTAAAGGCTTTTTGTGCTTGCTCGCTATTTTCAACCTCAATAAAAAACTTAGCTGGTCCACCAACTTGCCAAGTTGTGAACGGTGCTAATATTTTATTTTCCTCAAATTTCAATTCTGATTTCTGTAATTTTTCTAGTAAACTATTATTCATTCATTTGATTAAAACATTCGCGGGCAATTGTATTGACATCCCCAGCTCCTAAAGTAATTACCACATCTCCAGTTTTTGCTATGGCAGTAATTTTTTTAATTACATCGTTATGATTGGGTGTGTAATAAACCTTTTCTTTTTTAATTTCAGTCACAAACTGCTGACTCGTTCTATTTTCCTCTTCAGATTTTTCTCTCCCTTTAACATCGTAAACATCCATAACCAATAATTCATCAGCCTTTGCAAAAGCATTTAAAAAACCAACATAAAGTTTAGTAAAACGAGAATGATGATGTGGTTGAAAAACGGCAATAATTTTTCGTCCCGGAAATCTTTCTTTGCACGCAGCTAGAGTTACTTTAATTTCCGTGGGATGATGAGCATAGTCATCATAAAAAGAAATTCCTTTACACTGAACCTTTTTTTCAAAACGTCGCCACGCTCCCGAATATTCTTCCAAAGCTCTTGCAATGTCATTAAAAGAAACTCCTAGTTTGTAGGAACATGCAATGGCTGCTAAGGCATTATAAACATTATGCTTACCAGGAATTTTTAATTTTACTTCACCAAGAATATTATCAAAATATTTTACTTTAAATTTAGGATTTCCATTTTCAATCTCATAATTGATGGCTCTGACATCACATTTTTTATTGAAACCATAAGTGATAATTTCTCGTTCACAATCTTGCAAAATACTTACAATATTATCATCATCACTATTGGCAAATACTATTCCCCCTTCATTAAGATTGCTAATAAATTCTTTAAAGGCATCTTTCACATCTGCTAAATCTTTGTAATAATCGGGATGCTCAAATTCAATATTATTTACAATTATATACTGCGCCTGATAATTTATAAAAGCACGACGATATTCATCCGCTTCCAAAACCAAAAGTTTTCCTTCCCCTAATTTGGCGTTACCCATTAATTGTTCTAGAGAACTTCCGACAATAATCGTTGGAGATTTTTCTGCCTCCTCCAAACATACGGCTGTTAAAGAAGTAGTTGTAGTTTTGCCATGAGTTCCGCAAACACAAATAGTATCTTTTTCTTTCGTTAATAAACCAACGGTTTCGGGGTAGGTTAAAACGGGAATATTTTTCTTTTCCGCTTTTTTTATTTGGGGATTATTTTTGGGCACCGCTTGGGAATGAACAACCAAATCTACTTCCGGTAATTCATCATTTTCACCATCAGTAATATTTACTGTTATTCCAATGGATGCTAAATCGGTTGTAATAATTGATTGCACCGCATCTTCACCGCTGACATTTTTACCCATGGCCAAAAATATTCTAGCCAAGGCCGAAACGCCACTCCCGCCAATCCCCAACATATGAACTTTCTTAATTTCTTCAAGATTGAGCATATTTTTTTATAAGTTTTATAATCCTTTTAGTACCATCCAAATCTACCAGTTTTTGGCTATTGTGAGCCATTTTGGAACAATTTTCTTCTGTAAAGTGCTTACTTAGTGTACGCAACAATTCTGCTTTTGTAAATCCCTCTTCTTTTATTAGATAAGCAGCACCGGCTTTGGCAAAAACTTCAGCATTATATTTTTGATGATCGCCGGCAATTGTAATTGGGACAACAATGGCCGGTTTGCCATAAGCGGCAATTTCTGCTAGAGAATTTGCTCCCGCACGACTAATTATAATATCAGCTACAGCATAAGCTAATTTCATTTCCTCATTAAAAAATGAATACAAATTGTAATTGGTAACACTTTTTGTTTGCTCTCTTAAATTTTCATAATTATTTTTTCCGGCCAAATGAATTATTTCATATTTTTCTGTTAATTCTGGCAAAGCTTCTAAGATAACTTGGTTCAATCTGGCCGCACCTTGGGAACCACCGGTAATAAATATCTTAGGATTAGGGGTTTGAAATTTAAAAAAGTTTCTTGCTTCTTCAGCGCTGCCGTTTAATATACTCTTCCGTATTGGAGTGCCGACAACTTGGTAATTATTTTTCTTTAAATATTTTTTTGATTCCGAAAAAGTTAAAAGCATTAAATTGGCAAAGCGCATAGCAATTCTATTGGCTAGTCCCGGATAAACATCTGATTCATGAACAAGAGTTTTAATTCCTCTAAATTTGGCTGCTATTACCACCGGCAAACTAACATATCCTCCTTTGCCAAAAACTATTTGGGGTTTTATTTTTCCCAAAATAAAATACGCTTGGATAATTCCTAGCGGGAATTTGAAAAAGTCGATAATATTTTGTAAGGAAATATATCTTCTTAACTTTCCTGTTGTAATAGCTTCATAAGGAATATTAAGACTTTTGGCAGTTCCTTTTTCCGGTCCGTGTTTTGAACCAAGCCAATGAATTTCAAATTCATCACCCATTTCTTCCAGCAAAGCAACAATCGGTGTCACGTGACCACCCGATCCACCACCAGTTACAACCAGTTTAATTTTTTCTAACTTCTCCTCCATGAAGTTTGGTTACTTGCTTTTGTATAGCGCGAAATACTAATCAAAATTCCTACTCCAATCATAGAAATTACCAAAGCTGAACCTCCATAACTAATAAAAGGTAACGGAATTCCAGTTAAGGGCAACAAATTTATTATGGCGGCGATGTTAATAATAGCTTGAAACGATAACCAACTGGTTATACCAACGGCCAGAAGTTTACCAAACATATCAGGAGCTTCCTTGGCAATTTTGAAACCTTTGTAGGCTAGAAACAAGAATAGTAAAACTAAGACTGTTGTTCTAATAAATCCTAGTTCTTCCGCAATTATGGCAAATATAGAATCGCCGGTTGCTTCTGGCAAGTAATTGAACTTTTGTCTGCTTTTTCCAAGTCCTAATCCTAAAATTCCTCCCGAACCAACAGCTAGGAGAGCTTGATTAATTTGGTACCCAATTCCCTGTGGATCAAGCTCGGGATGCAAGTAGGTTGTAAAACGCGCCAAACGATAGGGAGCTATCTTTATAAGAATTCCAAATAACCCTAAACTCCCAATACCAATTAAAACTAGGTGGCCAATTTGAGCACCAGCAATAAAATAAACAATGATTGATGAGATAGCAATTATAAACATTGTTCCTAGGTCCGGTTGCATCATTATTAAAATGCCAATTACTCCGAGTAAGGTTAAAAATGGTAACAGACCGTACTTAAAATCCTCTACACCTTTACCACGCTTGTCCAACCAAGTAGCTAAATATATTAAGAAAGTAATTTTGGCAATTTCTGAAGGTTGTAAAAATATGGGTCCCCAACTTATCCAACGTTGGGCTCCACCATATCCAAAACCAATTCCGGGAATAAAAACAACTACAAGTAATCCTAAAGTTAAATATAGTAGTGGAACTGCTAGACGAGAAAGCTTGTGATAATCCATGCGCGCAACCAAAAACATTAAAACCAATCCGATACCCAATGGTCCCAGTTGTTGTAGTAAATAGTAATTATTGGTTCCAAATTTATCATAAGAAATGGCTGCACTGGCGGAAGACAACATTACCAAACCAATCACAATTAAAAGCATTACGGTGGTTATCAAACCGTAATCTGGTGCGTGCGTTTTACTAATTCTACTACCTCTTCTCATATTTTTTTACCAACTCTTTAAATTTATTTCCCCTATCTCTATAATCGGCAAACATATCAAAACTCTCACAACCTGGTGAAAATAGAACTGTATCTCCTTTTTTGGCCATGCGATTGGCTTTGTCCACGGCTTCATCCAAATTTTTAACTTTCATTATCAGCGGAACGTTTTTTGCTAAATTATGAGCTTCGCTCCGAATGGTATCTTCAATTTGTTGCCCTGCCTCCCCAATTAAGAAAACGGCTTTAACTTTGGCATCTAGAATTTGATCGGCTGCGCTTTCAAATTCCCCTGGGATTAAAATTGGCCGCTTACCACCAGTAATCAAAATTGTATTATAACTTTTAAATGTTTCCACGGCCGCCTGCATACTTTTTGGTCTGGTGGATGAAGTGTCATTTATATACTTGGCTCCATTAATATTAGCCACTTCTTCAATGCGATTGGGTAGTGATTTTAAATTGGCTAAACTTTCTCTAATTGTTTTAGAATCAATATTTAAAGCATAAGCAGAAGCTATGGCTAATAAAACATTTTTTTCATTATGAACTCCAGGGACGGCAATGTCTCTCACCTGACCAACATTAAATACTTTATTACCAGCCTTAATTTCGATATCGCCATTCTTTATATAAACCCCATCGTTTAATTCTTCTTTTGTGCTAACCCAGATGACATTACTTTCTAAATCCTTCGCTATATCACGCGATTCTTCATCGTCATAATCAAAAACCGCAAAATTCATTCCCGTTTGGTATTGAAATAAACTTTGTTTAATAGCTTTATATTCAATAAAACTTTCATGATCATCCAAATGATTTGGTGAAACATTGGTCAGCACACCGACGTGAGGACTTTTTTGTAAATCAATCGTTAGTTGCCGATTACTAATTTCTACTACTAAAATGTCATCTATGGTTAAATCTAATATTTTATTTAGTACTTGCTCATTTTTTCTATCATTACCAGTCGCAAACACATGTCCCGGTTTAAATTGAGACAATATCTGATAAGTAAAACTGGCGACGCTGGACTTTCCCACCGTGCCGGTAATACCAACTATGGGAGCTTTAGATAATTCAAAATAAAGTTTCATAATACTGGAAAACGGTGTTCCTTTTTCCATCATTTTTTTCAATTTGGGAATGTTTTCCTTATATCTGAACCAGCTTTGAGGAACAAAAACTACATCCGCTTTTTCGATGCCACTCAAGTATTCTCGGCCAAAATTTATTTTAATTTCTGAACCGGTTAAACTTTGAAACTTTTTCTCTTTCTCATCATCTGTTAACCAGTCATGATATTTGTAATAGCTGGCACGAAATTCTTCGTGAGTTGCTATATCATGACCAATAATATCACGAGCACCAATACCTAAAAGGAATTCGGCCACCGAACTACCTTCAGCACCGGAAATTCCCACAATGTGAATATTCTTATGTTTTAATGCTTCTAAATTCATTGCATTCCAATAAAAGCTATTATATTTTCTCGCCATCTTTTACCTTGCCTCCGAAAAGATGGTAATTCTTCCCCTGAACAGGAAGTACACAATTCAGATATCTCAATATTTTTATCATTTACTCCGACTGATGTTAAAACTTTTTTATTAGCAGCAATTAAATCTAAGTACATTTTACCATTTTCTTCTCGCAAAACCTCTTCTCCAAATTCTTTTTTAAAATTTTTATACCGCTCTTCACTTTTGTCTATTTCGTAGCAACATTTATGAATGGCTGGTCCAATCCACACCTGCAAATTTTCTGTATTACTCTCCATTTTATTTATTATTTCTTCAGGAATTTTTTGCAACGTCCCCTGCCAACCAGCATGAGCAGTTGCGATAACTTCTTTGTCTTTATCATAAAATATTATGGGGACGCAATCGGCAGTATGAACTGTCAGTAAAATATTTTTAGTTGTGCTTACCAAACCGTCTGAATTTTTTACCACTTCTGAATCTGATTTTTCAACCTTCTTATTTATGATAGTTACATTCTTACCATGAATTTGTTCACCAATCCAAATTTCATTTTCTGCAAAAGGTAGATTCTTACTCATTGCCTGGCGAAAATGTTTTAGACCATGCTCATCAGTAAATGGTCGTCCATCGTATACACAGGCTCCGGCATATAATCCCATAATTCCTTCTACCCAATTTGGTTTGTAACATTTCATCTGATTTTCAATATCAACTTCTTTAACTTCAAAATTTAGGTTTAGAAGTTTTTTAGCTGTTGCAAAGAATTTAGCTTTACTATCGCTAGCAAATATTTTATGGTTATTCCCCTTGGTTAAACTTTTAGCAACATCTTTATTTTCTTTTAAATAATCTTTTATAATTTTAACAGTGGCTTCAGCAGGATTTACAAGTTTTACTTTTTCTCCCATAACTCGGGAAATAACCTTTTCTAAAAATGGATAATGGGTACATGATAAAATAAGAGTATCTATGCTGCTGTCTTTCAAAGATTTTAAATAATAGCGAGCAATTCTTTTTGTTTCACCCCGCTCAATAAAATTCTCTTCCACCAAAGGTACAAATAAGGGACAAGCTACTTCGGAAACATTTATCTTTCCCTTTTCGGTTAATAATTTTTTATGCAAATGAGAATCTATTGTGGCCGTCGTGCCAATTACACCGATATTTTTCGATTTACTTTTATTATAGGCAGCATTAATGGCGGGAGATATAACTTCAAAAAATAAAACATCAGGATATGCTTTATACAAAGAATCCATCGCCACCGCCGAAACAGTGTTACAAGCCACTACAATTATTTTTGCGCCTTGAGAAAGCAAAAATGCCACGTTTTGCTTGGCATATCTTTTGATAATTTCATCACCTTTAGTTCCGTATGGTACACGCGCCGTATCCCCAAAATAAACTATTTGATTCTCGGGTAATTCTTTTAGTAATTCCTGAACCAAAGTTAATCCTCCCACACCTGAATCAAAAACTCCAATCATAAAAGATTAAAATTAAATGCTATTTGCCATTTGCTATATGCCATAAATCAATTAGCCTGCTCCAATTAATGCTATAACGAGTCCAATGGTGGCAAAGACAATAGAAAGTACCCAAAAACGCATTGTTACTTTTGTCTCCGGCCAACCTTGAGCTTCAAAGTGATGATGAATTGGTGTGGAAATAAATATTTTCTTTCCAAATATTGTTTTGGATAAAACTTGAAGAATTACTGAACCAGATTCTATTACTAGTGGAAAAGCAATAATTGGTAAAACAAAAACAGTATTGGTAAGCATGGCAATAATCCCAAGCGTAGTACCGAGTGCCATAGCACCGGTATCCCCCATAAAAAATCGAGCGGGATAAATATTAAACCACAAAAACGCCAGCAAAGCTCCCACAATTACAGCACAAAAAACTGCTAGATCTACTTTTCCTTGAACAAAACAAATTACGGCATAAGACAGATAAGACATTAATAGCACGCCACCAGCCAGTCCATCCAAACCGTCAGTTTCATTAACCGAAAACGACGTAGCCACAATTACAAAAATAAATAAAGGAATGTAATACCAACCGATATTGTAATCACCTAGTCCGGGAATATGAATTAAATCCCAATTAAGTTTATAAAAAAACCAATAGGCACCAAATGCGGCAATGCTTAAATAAACAATTAATTTTTGTCCCATTTTTAAGCCACCACCTTTTGGTCCAATGCCAAAAACATTAAATAGATCATCAATTAATCCCACAATTCCAGCAGTCACTAAAGCACCTAGTGGTAGTAAAGTTTGTCCGCGACTTAAGAAATTAATTCTGTCTAAAATATCACCCTTAAATATTATTGACACGAACCAAAAACATAGAGCAAAAATTAGGGTGGTTACCCAAATAAGTAATCCCCCCATCACTGGTGTTCCACTTTTCCCTTGATGCATTTTAGAATAAACTGGCGCGCCTTCTGTTCGAATTCTTTTTCCTAATTTATATTTGTATAAATATTTTGTCAGCAGGGGCGTCCAAGAAATGGTAAAAATAAAAGCCAGTGCTGCCATCAACATCACTTTGGCAACATCGAAAACTAAAATTGGATCTTGAATATTTTGCATTATTTCCAAGTAAAATTATTGTGAGTCCATTCAATTAAAGCGCGCGTATCATGGAAAGCGTCGGTCGAACCCATTACTGTTACAATTAAACGATGACCATTTTTATCAGTTACCGTTGTTAAACATCTTTTAGCTGCCTCCGTATAACCAGTTTTACCACCAAATATTTCTAAATCACTTCCCAGCAACTCATTGGTATTTTGTAAATTTATAACTCGGTTGCTATTTAAAATATAAACGGAAGCTTCTTTAGTATTAATTGCATTTCTAATATCTTCATATTCTAAAACTTTATTCATTAAAATTGTTATATCGTAAGCACTGGAAACATGTCCCTCTTCATCTAAACCAGTAGGATTTTTATAAACTGTATTTTTCATGCCGAGTTCTTTAGTTTTTTCATTCATCATATTAACAAAGGTAATCGTATCTGGCGCTACAAACTCAGAAATAGCTAAAGCGGCGTCGTTAGCAGAAGCAATCAAAGCGGCTTTTAACAAATCCGAAGCGCGAACTTCTTCGCCAGCCGATAAGGCAACATCGGAACCTTCTTTAGAAACATTGCCACTAATTGTTACCACTTCATCCAAAGACTTTTCACTATCCATCAATAAAAGCACTGTCATTAATTTGGTAGTAGAAGCCATCGCTCGAGGTTGATTTTCATTTTTAGAAAAAAGTACAGTTTTTGAATCAACATCAAAAATCAGTCCTTCTTCACCTGATAATAAAACTCCGAGCGATTCACCAGTTTTAACAGGTGCCGCTTTAACAAAGCCACCACCAAAGGCATCATTATCCAAGCTTTCTGCTTGAGGCAAGGTAGCTTTTGTTTGCACTTCCGGCAAATTCAGATTCATTCCCGGAAACAAAAGTAATGTAAAAACTAATACTTTAGCTATCATGATCTTCTCCTCCTTCTGTTTTAGAAATTTCTTCTCTATTCTTTTCGGCTACATTTTCTTCTCCTTTTTCTTCTAAAGAATTTTCTTCAGAACTCACTTCTGTTTTGTTTTCTTCTATTTGATTTTCTTCTTCCGATTGATCTATTAGAGCCGAGTATTTTTCCAAAGCATTATCAAATTCTTCCCGCTTACTTAATTCTTCATAGTTTGGTAATTCGGAAACTTTGGTAATTCCTAAATGTTGTAAATATTCAAAAGTAACTTCATATTCCCACATACGCGCATCTCTGACGCTTTTTTTATGTTCCACTAAACCGCGCATTAACAGATTGCGCAAAATGAAAGTACAGTTTACACCGCGCACTGCTTCAATTTCGGCTCTACTAATTGGTCCGCGATATAAAATAATACTTAAGGTTTCAAGAGCAGCATTGGAGAGGCCTTCCGACAATTCCGATTTTACAATTTGTTCGGCAATTTTAGCATTATCAGCTGCCGTTACCATTTGCACCATGCGTCCGCGTTGCAAAATTCGCACTCCCCGATTTTGTTCTTCATACTCAACTGCTATTTCCTTAAGAGCAGTTTCACATTCCGGTACCATAATTTTGGCATAACCGGCCAACTTTTTTATATCGATCGGATCAGTCAGCGTAAAAAGCAAACTTTCGATCTGTGATTTCGTTTTGTTCATCTAATTATTCTTTAATGAGTATTATTTTGTTCGACAAATATTTCTTCAAAATTCTCTGATTGCTTGGCCACCACTACTCTTTGCTTAATAAGTTCGAGCAAAGCTAAAAATGTAACTATAACTTCTAACTTAGTATTGGCAACTTCTAACAAAGTTTGAAATCTTACCTGAACTTTTTCTAAAATTGTTCCTTGAATAGAATTTATTCTCTCTTCGATTGAAACTTCTTCTAAAATTGTGGTTTCCGCCAACTTTTCTTGACGAGCCAAATTCTTTAACAAACCTTTAAAGGATTCATCTAGACTATGGGCACTAACTTCGGCTGGAGGATAAAAAGATGTGAAAACTGACAAATCAAATTCGCGACGGAATGATTTCCTTTTCGACATCCATATTTGCAAAATCTCTTTGCTAATGTCTCTAAATTTTTTGTACTGCTTCAATCTAAACTGTAATTCTTCGGCCGACAGCTCTTCTTCATCATCAACTTCTAAGTCCGGTAATAAGGCTCGAGATTTAATTAGTAATAAACGAGCGGCGACAAATAAAAAATCGGCTAAAAGTTCTGGCTGCAGATTTTCTACTTTTTCTAAATATTGAATAAATTGATCAGCGATTCTGGAAAGTGAAACTTCAGTAATATCAAGTTCTTCCTTCTCAATTAATTCCAATAGAAGATCTAGTGGCCCCTCAAATTGTTCTAAACTAAAATTTACTGTCATTTTTTTGGCTTCTTCTGCTTCTTAATTTTCTTCGGGGCAGAAATCGCTCCTGGTAAAACTTCTTCTACTTTGAGGAACCCTGCCGGTTTCAACATTATAGAAATTTTATAATCACCTGAATTAAGAAAAATTACTTTTCTTTTCAGTAAAGCATTATCAAATATAACGGGAATAATTTCTTTGTTTTTTAGGCTGGCCCATTTTTTGAGGAACAATGATGCAAAGGGTGGTGTAGAACCAACTTTTCCAGGAATATTTTTTGTCATCCAAGCTTCTTTGGCAAAATCAACCTTTTTAACAGCTTTTTCTTCTTGCTTTTTCAGATATATATTTAGAATCTTTTTAACCTTGTTTTTATCCAAATTCTTAATAGCAGGGACACAAGCTAAAATATAATATTTATCAGCTTTAAGTACCAAGGTTTTCACAACATCACTCATATCAATTTTCTGAGTCTCTGCTCTATCCAAGGCAGTATAAGTTACTTTGTGTGAAAGCAACTTATAATTAACTTTGTTTTTTTCAAATTGTTTTAAAACTTTTGCAACTACGGGCATATTTATCTTTTAAATAATTTTTGTTGTTTGCCATACAAAGTTCTGGCTACTTTTCGTCCGAATAGTGTCAGTCGCACTTCTTTTATGTAAAATCTCTTCGGAGTTTTTGATCCAAATCCCACCAAACATTCTTTTTCAATTAAACGTTCCAAACTTCTGGTTACAGAATCCAAAATATATTTTTGGTTTTTATTCTTTTCCTGCATATAGAAACCAAAAAAGTCTTTCTTTTTCACCCTTTTATTTCCCTCGGCGTGACAAGTTAGCAAAATGTATTTTTGTAATTTGGAAAGACGCACTGTAAAAGATTAAAGATTAAAGAGAAAAATTCAAAATATTTTAGTTTCCTTGCTCTTTTAATTTTAAATTTTAATCTACTCTTTATTTATCCTTACGCTTTTTGACTTCTAGGCTCAAATCTTTAAGCTGATCTTCACTTACCTCGCTTGGTGATCCCATCATTAATTCTTCCACCGAACCAGTCTTGGGAAACGGTATTACTTCGCGAATATTTTCTTCATTCAGGAGTGTCATTATAAATCTATCAATCCCCGGTGCGATACCACCATGTGGCGGAGCGCCATATTCAAATGCTTCCAGCATATGCTCAAAATATTTCCTGTCCTTTTCTGAAAAGCCAATCAATTTAAATATTTTGTCTTGAGTTTCTCTATCGTGAATTCTAATTGATCCGCCACCAACTTCCACACCATTCAAAACCATATCGTGCTGATAAGATTTTACACTATTAGGTTCCTTTTCTAGCTTGTCTAAATCTTCTTCTTTTGGCGCTGTAAACATATGATGAGCTGGCGCATAGTGACCGTCATTTTTTTCTTCTTCAAATAATGGCCAGTCAATTACAAAACAAAAAGCTAACACATTTGGATCAGCCAGTTCTAACATCTCACCAAGTTTGTTTCTCACTTGTCCTAAAATATCTCGCACGTTCATAGCATCGCCTGCCCCAAAGAAAATTGTATCGCCAACCTTGGCTCCCATTTCTTTTACAATATTACTCGCAACATCATCTCTAAGGAATTTTACGATTGGAGATTTTAATCCCTTTTCCTCAACTACAATATAAGCTAAACCTTTAGCGCCAAATGCTTTGGCATATTCTGTTAAGTCATCAATTTGCTGACGAGAAAATTTAGCGGCACTATCAGCTTTAATCGCTTTTACAACACCACCATCTTTTACAACATTAGAAAATACTTTAAAACCACAATTCTTAACTATTTCAGTTACATTTTTAATTTCTAAATTAAATCTTAAATCTGGTTTGTCCACGCCATATTTTTCCATAACCTCAGCATGAGTTAATCGTGGCCAGGGAGTTTGTAAAATCTTTTTCTTGGTAAACTTTTCTGCAACGGCTGTAAATAGTTTTTCACACAAATCTAAAATTTTGTCTTGCTCTGGAAATGCCATCTCAATATCAAGCTGATAAAACTGATCTGGTGATCTGTCAGCTCGTGGATCTTCATCACGAAAACATGGTGCAATTTGAAAATATTTATCAACTCCTGCCACCATCAGCATTTGTTTGTACTGCTGTGGGGATTGTGGTAGAGCATAAAATTTTCCGGGATAAACTCGTGACGGAACCAAATAATCGCGCGCACCTTCTGGTGTGGATTTAGTTAGAATTGGAGTTTCTATTTCTTGAAATTTTTCTTTCCACATAAACTCGCGCATATATTTTATAATTTCAGAACGCAAGTTCAATTTTTCGCGAACCATTTGTCGACGCATATCCAAATAGCGATATTTCATACGCACATCCTCTCCAAGTTTTTTGGCCTGATCTTCTGCCTCTTCGCCGTCGGCTAAAGCAATGTTAAACGGTGGGGTCTTGGCTTTATTCAAAATATCTAATTTTTTGACCTCAATTTCAATTTCACCAGTTGATAACTTCTTGTTTGTCATTTCTGCTGGTCTAAGTGCGACCGTTCCCTCTACTCGAATTACAAATTCTGGTCGCAAAGTTTCTGCAACTGAAAACACCTTTTCCTGTTTTTTAGGGTCAAAAGTCAGTTGCGTCATTCCTTCTTGGTCACGCAAATCAATAAAAATAAGCCCCCCGTGATCTCGGCGACGGTTTACCCAACCGGACAAAACCACACTTTTTCCCTTATTTGAGGCCTTAAGTTCGCCACAGTTGTGGCTTCTATACAATGGCATTTTTGTGTCTATTTATTAACAAATCTCCCTTTAAATATATCCCTTTCGGTCGCAATTGTCAAAGTTGATTTTACGCCTAAATACTTGACATTTATTGTGCTGTATGTTATTATTTATTATCTCGAAATGAGAAATTTGTCTGAAACTAAAACGAGCGCTTCTCATGGTGAGAATCGCTAGAATCGCTCCTTAAAATCTGTTCCTATTGGAGGAAAAAACATGTGTTTAGTATTGCTTTATTCGCTTGTAGTATTTATTATCAGCATTCAATTTACTTGCAAAGCCAAGAAGAGTATGAATGTAAAAAGATACATTATCTGTGCTGTCTTGGGATGGATTCCCTTACCAACAGCTGCCTACATGAACTGGTTTGGTCTTACAGGTGAATTGCGTCCCTTGGTCGCAAGCTGCTGGTTAACATACTCCTCAGTATTATTCTTTGGAACAATGTTCTTTATACTTTCAAAGATGAATATGTCGGATTCTGAGAACAAGGAAATACAGAAGACATAGGCATATATGCTGACACAAAAACAAGTATTCCTTTATCTCCATCTCGCACATTCCCCCGCCTGTCTTAACAGACATTAGGCGGGGTTTTCTTTGTAAAAATCACTTATTCTATCTTTCTATAGAAAGATAGAATAACTATATGAAAAAGCTTCTGATTTACTGGCAGACAAATCTGCCATCAGAAGCTTTTATTATTTGAAAATTGGATTAGGCTAATTGACATGTACATCATATACTACATTTTCAGCAATCACACTGTAAATTTTGACAATGTGACCTGTCACATCTTTCTCCCATTCATCCTTGTTTTCAATAATGAGCACTTGTATTTTTGGTGTTTCCGAATAGTCGGAAATGGTAATGACCAATAATGAACCATGATTATTCTGACGTTTTTCCTGCCATACACGATTCACCAATCTGAATGATAATTTATCAGGTGAACGCTCTTTATAAAAGCTAAACAACACATTTTCACCATAATGCTCATCATAAAATTGTACTGCTTCAGTAAGATTACAGCTCAACATCTAGTTTTTCATGACTCACCTGTTGCTCATTTGCCTCCCAAACTTTTTCAACCAAAGCTGATAAGGAGATAGGGCAGCTCTTTCTTCTCTCTCTTTTTTATTAAGATATTCTGCATGTGCTCTACGATCTCTTTCTTCTTTGGAAAGTATATTTTTTGCAGCTGCTCGCTCTTCTGCTTGTCGATTAAGAGCTGCTTGTACTTCCATGGGAAGATTCTCGCCACGCAGCGAGAAGAATTGCATTGCTTTTTTTCTCCTTTCCCTTGTACATCCTTCTGTTAGCCAACGAATATACATATTTCTTCTTCGCAGATGCTTTCTCATACCTTTTGATTCTCTCATTTTGTTCCTCCTTATTTTGAAAAGGTCGATTTTACCATGCTTCAAGGTATCAACAAAAACAATTTTAGTCAAATAAGAAACCCGTTTATTGACTCTGTTTTTCATACCGTTATGGAGAAATAGATATTAAGCTTTTATCAAATTCAAAAACGATCTTTATAATTCCTTACAAAAGTTGGTGTTTGAGAATGAAGAGGTTTTGGTAAATCATTTATTTTGAACCAACCAATTTCATCAAACTTGTGAGGTTCACCATTTTTCACTTTTTCTCTATCTACTAAGACTTTAAAATCTAGAGCAACCCAATGTGTCTTTTTTCCTTTGTGCTCTCTATGTACATCACGATAACCTAATAATTCATAATCCAAAACATCTGTACAATATTCTTCTTTTATTTCTTTCTGTAAACAATCATCAACTTCTTCACCAAATTCCAATCCTCCCCCTCCCTGATCCCAACACCCATGTTCATCGCGACATTTATTGCTTCTTTTATTAAATAAATAATTACCTTTCCCATCGTGGCAAAGATAAACAATTGAAACACCTGTATAGTCTTCTCCTTTTTTCATAAATATATACTAACAAAATTTAGCTTAAAGTTAAAGGCGACTCATAAAAGCTTTGAGTCGCCTCGATATTATTATGGTAGTGATCTGTGTCAGACTTCTTCTCCGTCGTGATGCTTACAATTTCCACACGATAGGGGAATATTATTTGGTTTCATTCTCGACTAAACATTTTTACTTTTTACCACCATTCGGGCAAGCTCTCTTCTTTGTTTTTTGCACCCGTTTTTTTCGGGGAATCGTAATCAGAACCCGCCACTTGATTGTGCAGACTTCATCATGGGACCCTATGGATACGACGATATGAGGAATCTCTCCATTAAGCAGTTTTTTCACCAGAGGCAACACTTCCTTTTTGTCAGCACGGACTGCACTGGTGTTAATATCGATTGACTCAACATCCTTGTTATACTCGCCAATCAGGAATGTTTTTTCGTTAATCTTAATGATTCCGACGAAACCATCATCCTTTGCAGAGGGAATTATATTAATCATCAAACGCAAAGTGATGTAATCTATTTCTTTCGTCATTTCCTCGTCCTCCTATTTTTTCCTTACCCAGTTTTAATCCTCATGCTTTCTGAATTCAAGGTTCAAATTAACAATGAATACTATATTAATAAGTTATTTTTGTCAAACAAAAAACCACTTCGAAAACACAATTGAAACCTGTGTTCCCGGAGTGGTACTTACTGAACAAGAATTCTTTACTTCTTGTTTTTTTTACTCGGACGTTTTTTAGTGTAAATCTCTAATTCCACAAGTCCACCATTTTCTACTGAAAAGACAATACTCGGAATCTCTCCCCGAACAAGCCTCCCTATTTGTTTTCGTTTCTCTTTAGTACTTGAATCATTCGTGAGCAGATAAACTTTTCCCGATCGACAAGGCTTGCCAAAAAGAATTGTTCTTCTGGTAACAGGATATGTAACATAACATTGTTGTTTAAAGGAAGATGGAAAGGCATCAAGATACCATAAAATTAAATTCGCTCTATTATCGGCCATTCTCTTTTTCCTCCGTGTTTTATGGTTGATAGATTATCTAAATAATCACTCTTTTCTTTTTTGTCCAATTGAGAAACAATTTTTCTCTTTTTGAAGGATTTCTTACGTCCGCAACTATAATATTACAACCTCTTTTTCTTATATGTAATATGAAATGTGCAACGATTTACTTAATCAAATAAAACTAACATTTTACAATTGCCTTGTCAATAATAAAACCGCCTTTTTGGCGGCTTTTTATACTCATACATATGGGTCCGCTGGGTCTCGAACCCAGGACACCCTGCTTAAAAGGCAGGTGCTCTACCAACTGAGCTACGGACCCTCGTCGTCCCGCTCCAGTTTTATAGAACTCAGATTTTAAATTTCGGAAATTCTTTAAAATTCGTACAACATTAAAGTTGCTGAGTTCTGCAAAACTGGGGCGGGGCTCCTTCCAATTTGAATTCGTGCTCCCCAGCTCCAGTTTTTCAAACTGGTGCTGGGTCCGCACCTAATTTTGATTGTAAATTCCGTACTAATTAGGTATGGATACTTTGCTTATTCTATCTATTTTTCAAAGTTCGTCAAGTCCTTCAGTTCTATTCAGGATAAAGGATTTTTAAAACCCTCGCATTTTTTGCGAGGGCCAGTTCAATCTAAATTAAATTTAACCCTCAAGATCTAAGGATTTACGTTTATTTAGAAAATAATCAACAAATATTAGCAGAACTGGTAATACTATCCACCAGGTTTTAAAATTATTTATTTTTTGAGCTAAATCAGATGACGCCAATAAATCCGCTTGCCATTCTGGTGGCAAAAAAGCAATTAGTGAACTAATCATTAACCCCGCTCCCACCACTCCATATAATATTGTCATCATGCCAGAAGTTAGAGCTTTGCCACTTCCTTTTATGGAAAATCCTCCCCATAAAGTTAAACCAATTACCACTGCCGCAAATAATATCACCAGCAATAACGAACCTGAGGGTTGTTGATATTCTTCACCCTTAGTTGCTTCTCCAACTTTGTTAACTGTATCAATAAACTGATTACCAATTTCGTTAGTAACAGCAAAAGCAATATAAATTGAAATAATAAAAATTCGGATTTGGTTTTTGCGCATCATTAAACCAAAGCCGACAGCCAGTACGAAAACTAGCCCTATTACGAAATCCCAACCTGGTATTATCATATGTTTTTATTTTACTTTTATACGTCAAACTGCCTTTAAGTTTTGCTGTTTACATTATACCATAATTATTCATTGTAAGCAATGGTATTAATCCTCACCAAAGATTTTTTTAAACACTCCTCTAGATTTTACCTTAGCAGAATTTCCTCCAGTTGCTTGAAGTTTGGCAAACAATTCCTTTTCTTCTTTATTCAGCGATTTTGGTGTTATAACGTGAATATTTATTAGATGATCTCCGCGTCCGTTTCCATCCAAATAAGGAACTCCTTTTTCCTTAATTTTCAATTGTTTGCCAGATTGAATACCAGCTGGAATTACAATTGTGCTGGAGTCATTAATAGTTTTAATTTCAATTTCGTCACCAAGAGCAGCTTGAGCAAAACTGATTTCTAAATCAGTAATTATATCAACGCCGTCACGATTAAAATCCTTACTATCCTTTACATAAATATTTACCAACAAATCACCAGCTACTCCACCACGTAAACCAGCTTCACCTTTGCCGGGAACACGTAAAGTTTGTCTATCATTTATACCAGCGGGAATTTTAACTTCCACTTTTTCTTCATCACGAATTCTACCGTCGCCACCACATTCTGAACATTTAGTTTCTGCAATTTTTCCTTCACCAGAACAATCGGGACAGACTTGAGTTTGAGCAAACTGACCGAAAGGAGTTTGTTGAACTTTTCTAATTTGACCTCTTCCCTCACAAGTTTTACAATTTTCTATTTTTGTTCCTGGTTCCGCTCCATTGCCTTTACATTTTGGACAATTGATTCTTTTATAAACATTAAATATTTGTGTTTTGCCAAACACGGCTTCTTTAAAATCCAGCTCGACATCCATTTCTATATCAGCACCACGAATATTTGTTTGTGTTCTACCCCTGCTCCTATCTCCACCAAAAATGTCTCCAAAAATATCTCCTAAATTTCCAAAATCAAAATCGGCTCCCGAAAATCCAGAAAATCCTTGGCCATTGCCAAAACCAGAAAAACCAGCCCCTTGACCAGCTCCCTCAAAAGATTGACCAAACTGATCATATTGACTACGCTTTTGCTTGTCCGATAAAACTTGATAAGCCTGATTTATTTCCTTAAATTTGGCTTCGTCTCCCCCTTCTTTATCAGGATGATATTTATGAGCTAATTTTCTATATGCTTTTTTTATTTCATCATCGGTCGCATCTTTGGATACGCCCAGTGATTCGTAATAATCCTTACTCATTTATAAAGTTAATTCTTCTGCTTTGGTATCAACTAAATATAATCTAATGAATTTCAATTTAATTAGAATTTGTAATGATAACCAGGCTGCTCCATAACTTATCCACATTACTACAATGGCAACAAATCTTAAACCAAAAAAGAAAATCGCGGCTAGAGCTAGCGGAAAGTAATCTTGAAAAGGAGTTAAATATTTTTCTGCAATTTCATTTATTATACGAGATGAAAGCGAAGCCACAGTTTCGTTACCTTTATATTCTATGCCAAAAAGTTTTTTATTCTCTGTTGGATTTATTTCATCCATTCTTTCTGCCATATATTTCACAAATCCATTCTTTACAGCTTCATTATTTTGTACACTTTTTTCTAATTCATCTAAATTATAATAATCGACTCCGTTGTTATTGAATAATTCCACTAATTCTGGTGGTACATTGTCTGGTTTGTATTCTTCAAATATTTCTTCACTTTGATTTTCCAATACATTAGTTAACAACACTTCATTAATAGTAAGTTCAGAATCAAAATTATCTATATAGTTAGACAAATATTTGTCCCAAGGTCCACTTTGAGATGAAATTTGTTCTGGTGTAACTGTTAGTTCTTTTTCTTTACTCAACTGTGCGGAAGTAAAATAATATGCTAACGATACCATTAGCACCAACATTGTCACGATGCTGGTCATTCCATATTTCATAATTCTGGTTATTCTTATTTTCTTTCTGATTTTAGTTTCATCACGCATACGAAAATATCCTGCTAAAAATGCTACAAAAAGAAAAAAGCATCCCAGTAAGTAAAACCAGTTAAATCCGAAAAATATCAAAAACGAAAATGAACCTATAAAATATGAGATTAAAGCTAGCCAGGGTTTTCTTTTTACTAATATATTTACAATTCCGATAGTAGATAACAAAATAAAAATACTAAATAATATCAAAAACATATCAAGCAATGAATCAAATGAAGCAAAATAAAATAATTTTTTTGACTTAGCAAATTGGAAATATAAAATCAGCCAAAAAGCTGAAAGTAGAATCGTATTAATAGCAAGTATTACTATTTCTTTTATTAAAATGTTCGGAGAAGCATTAGCTTCCAATTTTTGTTTTTCTTTTTCCATTTTTGTGATTTAATAATTAGTGGGGCGGCAAAAGCCGCCCCCATGATTTATTCTTTTTTATCTTGTGCTGAGCCTGTCGAAGTATCTTCTTCTTTCTTTCCTTGTTCTGAGTTTGTCGAAGAGTCGTCCTTTACTTCAGCTTCAATTGGGCCATCTTGTGCTGAGTTGTCCGAAGCATCTTCGGTTTTGGCGCCTTCTTTGGTTTTATTTTCATTCTTTTTTGCCTCTTCAGCTTGTGCTTGCTGGTACATTTCCGCACCAACCTTTTGAATTGCTTTAGAAAGTTCTTCAGAAGATTTTTTTATAGCTTCAATGTCATCGCCATCTTTAATCTTTTTCAGCGCTTCAATCTTTTCTTCAATTGGTTTTTTGTCTTCCTTCTTTATTTTATCATCATTGTCTTTTAGAGTTTTTTCTGAAGTATAAACTAGAGTATCAGCATTATTTTTAACTTCAATTTTCTCTTTAGCTTTTTTATCTTCTTCGGCATGAGTTTCAGCATCTTTCTTCATTTTTTCAATGTCTTCGTCAGACAAACCAGATGAAGCCTCAATTCTGATACTTTGTTCTTTATTAGTTGCCTTGTCTTTTGCTTTGACACTCAAGATTCCGTTGGCATCGATATCGAAGGAAACTTCAATTTGAGGAACACCACGAGGAGAAGGAGGAATTCCGTCTAAATGAAATCGTCCTAAAGATTTATTTCCCGTAGCCATTTCTCTTTCCCCTTGCAGCACATGAATTTCTACTGAAGGCTGATTATCAGCTGCCGTGGAAAAGACTTGAGATTTAGTAGCAGGAATTGTGGTATTCTTTTCAATCAACTTAGTTGCTACACCACCAAGAGTTTCAATTCCTAGCGATAGCGGAGTTACGTCCAAAAGTAGAACATCTTTTACATCGCCTTGTAATACTCCAGCTTGTACAGCAGCGCCAATAGCTACAACTTCATCAGGATTTACTGTCATGTTTGGTTTTTTACCAAAGAATTCTTCCACAGTTTTTTGTACCAGCGGCATTCTGGTTTGACCACCGACCAAAATTACTTGATTAATTTCTTTCTTGCTAATTTTAGCGTCTTGCAAAGCAGTTTCACAAGGAATAATTGTTTTCTTTACCAGATCTCCAACCAACTCTTCCAATTTAGCCCGAGTTAATTTCAGATCCAAATGTTTTGGTCCTGAAGAATCGGTGGTTATGAAAGGTTGATTAACGTCAGTTTCTAATGATGTTGACAATTCGTGTTTAGCTTTTTCCGCTGCTTCTTTCAAGCGTTGCAAGGCCATTTTATCTTGCGACAAATCAACTCCTTGGTCTTTTTTAAATTCTTGAACCATCCAATCAATAATCTTTTGGTCAAAATCATCACCACCCAAATGAGTATCGCCGTGGGTAGATTTTACTTCTACCGTGTCATCAGAAACTTCTAGAATGGAAACATCAAAGGTTCCACCACCCAAATCATAAACAACAATTTTTTCATCTTTCTTTTTATCAAAGCCGTAAGCTAACGCAGCGGCTGTTGGTTCATTAATAATTCTTCTGACATCTAGACCAGCAATTTTACCAGCATCTTTGGTGGCTTGACGTTGCGAGTCATTAAAGTAAGCTGGCACCGTTATTACTACTTCTTTAATTTCTTCACCCAACTTACTTTCAGCATCTGATTTCATTTTCTGCAAAATCATAGCCGAAATTTCTTGGGGAGTGTGTTCTTTATCTCCCATTTTAACTTTTACTCCGCCGTTATCCTTAATAACTTCGTAAGGTAAAAGTTTTAAGTCGTTTTGAACTTCTTCATCTTCAAAGCTGCGTCCAATTAAACGCTTAACTGAAAAGATAGTATTATCGGGGTTGGTTACAGCTTGCCTTTTAGCAACTTGTCCCACCACTCTTTCACCATCGCTTTTTACCGCCACCATTGAAGGGGTGGTGCGATTGCCTTCTTTATTTTCTACAACCTGTGGCTCGCCGCCTTCGACGATGGCCATGCAGGAATTTGTTGTACCTAGGTCTATGCCTAATATTTTTCCCATTGTATTCTCCTTTTAATTAGAATCAATTAATTATTATTTAGCTACTTTAACTTGACTGGCGCGCAAAACTTTATCATGAAGTTTGTATCCTTTACGTACTTCCTCTACAATTTGGCCAGTTACAAATTTCTTATTTTTAATATGTTCAACTGCTTCGTGAATTGTCGGATCAAAGGTTTTACCTTTCGTGGCAATCTCTATTACGTCATGATCTGCTAAAAACTTTTCCAGTTGATTTTTAATATGTTTAATACCTTCCCGCCAAGAATCATCTTTTACTTGCTTAGTTTTAAAAGCGGCTGTAAAATTATCAATTATTGGTAATAAACTTAACAAAATTTCTTCAGTGGCATAATTTTTAAAGTCAGCTTGGTCCTTCTCAATTCTTTTTTGTAAATTTAAATAATCTGCTTTAGCTCTTTGCCAACCAGCCAAATAGTCTTTAGCTTCATCTTCTAAGGCTTTAATTCTTTTGTCTAATTTTTTAACATCTTTTTTATCCAACATTAGTAATCTCCTTCGTTTAAATAATTTGATAAGAATTCTACAAGCGGGATGGTATGAGAATAACGCATTCTTTTTGGTCCAACGACTGCCATAAATCCTTCTGTTCCGGATGGTAAGCGATAACGTGAAACAACCATACTACAACCATTTAAATGTTTGGTGGGATTCTCATCACCGATAAATACATCAATCGGACCTGCGCCCTTCGTCATAACATCTTCTATATTTTCATCTAACCAATCCAGGGCTTCAGCTATTTCATAAACCTGACTAGTTTCGGCAAATTCTGGTTGTTTTAAAAGTTGGGTTATGCCAGAACCAATCACTTCTTTTTCATCCAACGATCCGCTTATCGCCATGTTTTGAGTGAGTAATGAAAGTAATTTGGAAGTTGTGCGTGATAAACGATTATAACGAGCTTGCAATTTTAAGAATTCAGTCTGTACCTTTTTTTGTTCTATACTAGATAATTCCCTGCCTCTCATTAAGGAATCTACATAATGCCTATAACCTTTATCAGTGGGAACTCGTCCGGCCGAAGTGTGAGGCTGAAATATAAATTCTTCCTTTTCTAATCTCTTCATTTCGTTTCGGATGGTAGCGGGAGAGAGACTAAAATTATAGCGCTCACAAAGAATCTTAGAACCAACTGGTTCAGCTGTTTTAATGTATTCTTTCAGGATGGCCTGAAAGATTTTTTCTGTTCTGGGCTTCACAAGTCTAGTTTAAAATTAGCACTCATACCATTAGAGTGCTAATACTTATTATAATCAAATAAATTTAGCTGTCAACCCAGTAGTACAACTTATTGATTAATTAATGTTTTTAACTAATTTTAGAATATATTTCATCTATAATACAAAAGTAATCTATCTTTCTTCTGTTTGTACTACCGGGTCAAGATTAAATTGTTTTGCTTATTTAAGCGCTTTTTAGAGCCTCTTTAATTTTCTCTTGAATACTTTCCAGTGAATAATTTGCTTTTACTAGGTAATCATAGGCACCAAGACTTTTAGCTCTTTCAATGTCATTCTTATCGCCTAGGTTTGAAACCACTAAAACTGGTATCATTTTCTTGCCTGAATCTTTTTTTATTTCCGATAGAATCTCAAAACCATCTATACCGGGCAATATTAAATCCAGAACCACTAAGTCCGGTTTTTTGTCTTGAAACATTTTTAAACCCTCTTCCCCTGTTGAGGCAGCTAAAACTTCATAACCGGCATAACTTAATTCAGCGCGTATAGCAAATAATAAAGCGGTTTCATCTTCAATTACTAATACTTTTTTCTTGGTTTCTTCTTTCATTTTTATTTTAGATAATTGTTAATTTTTTCTATTATGTCTTTTAGAGGTGTTACATCTTTTATAATATAATCTTCAACCCCAAGTTTCAAGCCCGTATCTTTATCCCCTTCGTGTTCTAAATTAGATAAGATTATTTCTGGTATATTTTTTTAATTCTTTATTGACTTTTAATTCTTTAAAACCTGAAAACCATCAATTCCCGGCAACATTAAATCAAGTATTACTAAGTCAGGCTTTTCCTTTTTTACTAATTCTAACCCTTCTTCTCCGGTAATAGCAATCAAGGTTTTAAAATTATATTCCTTACTTTCCATCTGCAGAGCTTTGATCATTATTTTTTCGTCTTCTATAAATAGAACTTTTTTATAATTTCATTTTATAGGTAAGGTAAAATAAAATGTACTTCCTTTACTCTCTTTGGATTCAAACCACAAATGACCATCGTGACGATCGGCAATAACTTCACTAATATGAAGTCCTAAGCCAGTGCCGTGCACCTGCAAAGTTTTAGCATTTCGAGAGCGATAGAATTTGGAAAATACTTTTTGTTGATCTTCCAAAGGAATACCAATTCCTGAATCTTTAACTGAAAATAGTATCCATTCCTGATATTTACCATCGCTTTTTCTTTTTTTCTTTTTAAAATTATTTATATTTTCTAAAGCGGAATAATTTACTTTTTGCAAATTAAATTTTATTTTTCCTTTTTCAATCGTATATTTAACTGCATTGTCAACTAAATTTTGAACGACCATTTTTGCTTGCTTAGGATCACATTTAGTTTTTAAATTAGCATCGATATTGCTAATTAATTCAATATGTTTTTTCTTAATTTGTGGTTTTATATCCTTAATTACATCCTCCACAAATTCGGAAGCATTTACTTCAGCAATTTCTAGTTGAGCTTTTCCTCCTTCAATTCTAGAGATATTTAAAAGATTTTCTACTAATTCAATCATGCGCTCGTTGTTTTTATCCATTTGCTGAATCATTTCCTCTTGTTCTGAGTTCAACTTTCCTGCTCGCCCATTCAATAATAATTCCATGAACCATTTTAAAGACGAGAGTGGCGTTCGTAATTGATGAGAGGCAATACTAATAAATTCTGATTTCATAGAATTAATCTGGTCTTCTCTGGTTATATCTTGAATAGTCTTTACTGATCCTAGAAGTTGATTGTTATCTCCCCAAACTGGAGCGGTGGTAATTTTGAGAATTTTCTTTTCTGCTTCTCTTTCGCCAATTGTAGCCTTTTCTACTTTGATTCGATCTTTTTGTGATTCTTGAATTCTTGGAAAATGTTTTGTTATTTGTTTGAATAGTGGATAATCTTTAAGAAATTTTTTATCGGTAGCAGATTTTCCTATCAAATCATTAATCTTAACATTTAATAATTTAGCTGCCTGCGAATTAACAAGTAAAACTGTGTGTCTGTTATCGAACATTATTAAACCATCGGTTAAATTTTGAATGATGGCTTCAACTTTTTTTTGTTCCAGTTCTGCTCTTCTTTTTTCTTTTATCATAGCATCAACTCCATTAATTATCAGATTACCCACTACTATCATCGCTCCAGCAATTACACAAACACTAACTATAACTATTTCCTCTGGCGCAGAATTTAAAGCTAGAAAAAAAGTAATTACAACCGTCATGATTGTAATAAAGCCTAAAATCACGAATAAAAACGAAGGGCACTCATACAAGGGAATATTATTTTCGTAACATTCTTTAAATAATCTTTGTCTTATTGTTCCGCGCATATTATTCTTCTAAAAGTGAATGACCAGACATTTCCTTGGGTTTTTCTATTCCCAATAAATCGAGAATAGTGGGAGCGACGTCAGCCAGTTCCCCATCTCTTAATTTTAGCTTATTTTTTGCTCGTCGGCCAACTATTTTTTCTTCTTCGCTTATTATTATAAATGGTACTGGATTAGTGGAATGTTTGGTATCAATACCACCGGTTTCTAAATCAATTAATTCTTCAGCGTTACCATGGTCAGCTGTTACAATAATTCTTCCTTTTAGTTTTAAAACTTCATCAATCATTATTTTTAAATATTTATCAATACATTCAACCGCTTTAATACTGGCTGGTAAATTTCCTGTATGAGCAATCATATCGGCATTGGAAATATTGGTCATAATAAATTCGTATTCATTTTTATTTATCATTTCCACTAGCTTGGCTGTAACTTGAGGCAGAGCCATTTCTGGCAGTTTAGCATAATCGGCCACATCTGGTGTGTCAATCATAATTCTTTCCTCATTTTCTTCGGGAATAGAGGAACCGCCATGAAAGAAGAAAGCAACATGAGCAAATTTTTCTTCTTCAGCAATATAACATTGCTTATTCTCCATATGATTTCCTAAAACTTCCGGTAAAGCATTTTTAGCACTTACCATCGGGTAAGCTACAAACATAGGCAAATCCACACCAAAGTCCGTCATACCCACAAAGAATAAATTGCTAGGATGTTTATTACCACGATCAAAAAACTTGAATTCATCCATAACAAACGGTTTGGTAAGTTGACGAGCTCTGTCCGACCGAAAATTGATAAATATAATAGCATCTTTATCTTTTACCAAATTCTTATCAATTTCTTTTTTACTAATTCCTATTAAGGTTGGTGGAATTGTTTGGTCGTTTAAACCTTTTTTATAAGCTCTATCAATTGCTTCATGAGCAGTTTTAGCTTGCTCACCCTTTCCATAAACCATAGCCTCATAAACATCCTGTGAACGATTCCAATTATGAGCGCGATCCATAGCATAATAACGACCGGTAATCGAAACTATTTTACCAACACCAAATTTTTTAATTTTTGCTTCCAGTTCGTGAATCATTTCATCAGCACTTTTTGGTGGCATATCGCGACCATCAGTAAATAGATGAATGCAAACTTCTTTTATTTTGTAACGCTTAGCAAACTCAAGTAAAGCATACAAATGTTCAATCTCTCCGTGCACTCCTCCTTTAGATATAAGTCCCATTAAATGTAATTTGGAATTGTTGTATTTAATATTGAAAATGGTAGCAAGTAAGGTTGGATTTTGATAAAATGTGCCATCTTTAATAGCACGATTAATACGCACTAAGTCTTGGTCAACAGTACGACCAGAACCCAAAGTTAAATGGCCAACTTCAGAATTTCCCATATAACCGCGTGGTAAACCAACCGCCTCGCCATGAGCAGTTAAATTTGTATGCGGATAGCTACCAAAATAAAATTCATAATTGGGAATTTTGGCTTTCGTAATAGCATTACCTTCCGAAGGCAAAGCCAGTCCCCAACCATCAAGAATAATTAGCAAAGTTGGCTTTATTTTTTCTTTTTGTTTTGTGGGCATTTTTTTAGTTCGAATGTGTTTTTATTTTACAATTAAAACACTTTTTGGTCAAAGTTATATTTCAACACCAAATATATTTCTCACTACATATCCGATACCAAAAGAAATTATGGCAATGCCCATACTTATAGCTACCATTTCTAAAAATCTTCGCCAAAATTTAAATTGTTTGGCAACAGAAATATAGAAGTTGAAGATAAATATTATTAGTATTGCCAAAGCTAAAGTAAATCCTAAGGCTACAAAAACTTCATTAAATATTAAATAGGGCGTAATTAAAACGGCCACAGTTCCCAAATATGTTATACCGGTATAAACCGCTGCTTTAAATGGCCTTTTATTGCTGACGACAGTTTTAGTTGAAAGATATTCACTGGCTGCCATGGAAAGACCGGCAGCAATTCCTGTCACCAGTCCTGTTACAGCAATTAGTTTTAAATCTCTTAAAGCAAAGGTAAGTCCCGCCAAAATTCCTGTCAACTCAACCAAGGCATCATTTAAACCCAAAACCACAGAACCAACATACTTAAGAGAACCTTCATCAATTAATGATATAAGTTCCGCTTCATGTTTTTGTTCATCTTTCATTACTTCTCGAGCCTCATCAATTTCAGCTGAAATTCCTTTATAAACTCCTTGTGCTAATTCCTCCCCTCTCTCCATCAGCTTAATGCTAAAGGTTAGACCAAAAATCCGAGCTAAAAAAGTATAATAGATTATTTTTGTTTTACTAGGTTTAACTTTTCTTCCTGTGAGCTTTTTCCAAATATTATAATGACGCTTTTCATCAGTTGCTAAGTGTTCCAAAATTTCTGCATGCTTGGCACTTTTTATAATTCGAGATAGTTTGTAATAAATATAATATTCTGTTATTTCATTTTTTTGTGCCTGTAAAACCTTTTGTAAAACCTCTTGGTTCATGGTGGATAATTAATTTGTAAAATTTAAACTAATTGCTATAATTGAAATTCTTCGTTCTTTCCAATTGTGTGGGGGTACACAATGTGTAAATCATGCTTCAATTGGGATCGGCAGTTCGATCAGAAGTGGTGGCACCTCTGTCCGTTCTGCAATTTTCAAACTCAAAACAGGGAGGAATATGAACAACATGTTGAGCAGCCATTGTTTTTTCCAACCGGAATCTCCAAAGAAGATTTCTTGTCGGGAAAATCATGGGGCGCTTGGAAACTTTATTTCCGATTTAGAGGAGAAGAACACTGGGGATACATAACCAAAACTCTTATTTCTTATCATCACCGTTTTAATTTTCTAGTAATGCCTATAACTTTCCCTTCGGAGAAAGTAATACGCATCTGTTCACGCTCTAATCGTATAATCCGTATGGAAGATTTCTTCAAAGAAGAAACTTTCTTTCAGGAAATAATTCAATCACGACCCGTTTGAACCCCTTACCCAAGACTGCACCAAGTGCAGTCTTTTTTTATGCCTTTGTCATTTAAGATTACCACAGGCCAAGGCTTTGGTAAATTTCTCTAATCTTTCTTTTTAGCAATTGTTAAGATGCTTTCGGAAAAACCAGTTGTAAATAATTTATTCTCTATTTTCAATAAATTTTCTTGCTTTAATAAACCTTCAATCTTCTGTAAAGTGAATGCGTGGTAATATCGTTTTGCTATAATCTTTCCTTCCGAATTTTTCCAAGGAATTAAATAATCCCCTTTATCATATCCAAACAATCTGTTCGGTAATTTTTGTCTTTTCAACTTATATCTTTTTTCTGCTTCTTTTGATAACAACCACCAATTTGTCATAATAAGAATTCCCCCTGGTTTTAAAATTCTCTGCCATTCTGCCAAGGCATCTTTTCTCAATTTAGCAGATGGTATATGATGCAGAGCAGCAATACATAAAACAACATCAACTGAATTATCTTTTTCTCCTGTTTTAAACAATTCTGCTTGACGCCAGGTAATTTTACAGCCCCTTAATTTATGACCAAATTTTTTCTTAGCAATTTTTAGAAATTCTAGGTTATTATCTAAACCAACATAACTTATCTCGCCAGAAATATCTGCTAATGAATTTACTAAACGACCAGCACCACACCCTACCTCCAGCACCTTCATTTTGTCATGAACATATTTTTTTACCATTTCATCAACCTGTGGCCAATTTTTTACTCGTGTTTGGGCAAAATGATTAGCTATGATAGCATAACTATGATTCACATTGGCTAAAACATTTTTTACAAGTTTTTTACGCATTAAATGAAATCTAAAATATCTTCTAAGGAAAACAAAGTTCTGGCTGAAATAATTAAAGAATTAGTTAACAGCCAGCCAAATACAGATAATGAATTCATGTTTATCAACCGCTGCACCGCGGGGAATTTTGGATTGTTTGCTCAACCCAAAACTAAACTAAGGTCAGTATATCAAACAATGATTAAAAGAAAAGAAATTGCAGAGGATCAAATTGTGACCAGACTGCTTAAAATTAGACCAATTAGAACGCTCTCGGGCGTAACTCCAGTTACAGTTCTTACCAAGCCCTATCCTTGTCCCGGTAATTGTATTTACTGTCCAAATGAACCTGGAATGCCTAAGAGTTATTTATCAACTGAACCAGGAGCAATGCGAGCGGTGGCTAATAAATTCGATCCCTACTTAATGACCCATAATCGTTTGCGAGCGCTTTTACAAAACGGGCATCAGCCTGATAAAATTGAACTTTTAGTTCTTGGTGGAACCTGGTCAGCTTATCCTAAAGATTACCGAGAGTGGTTCATTAAAAGATGTTTTGAGGCAGCCAATTATTTTCCCTACAAATATGCTCGCAAACCTATTCCTAAAAAATGTCGTTCCGCTAATTTACAACAAGCGCAAAAAATAAATGAAACTGCTGCGTATCGAATTATTGGTATCACTTTAGAAACTCGTCCCGATTGGGTTACAGAAGAAGAAATTCAACACTTAAGAAAGGTTGGTTGTACTCGTATGCAATTAGGAATTCAGGTACTTGATGATAAAATTTTGAAAAACATAAAACGCGGTCATACCATTGAAGACTCTATAACTGCTACCCGCCGCTTAAGAGAAAATGGATTTAAAATAGATTATCATGTTATGCAAAATCTGCCTGGCTCTACTCCTAAAATTGATCAGCAGACTATCCAGCGCATATTTTCGGATGCTGAATTCAAACCTGATCAATTAAAAATCTATCCCACTATTGTAAATAAATATGCTCCGCTTTATAAGCTTTGGAAATCTGGTAAATATAAACCTTACTCTCATGGTAAGCTGTTTGATTTGCTAATAGAGTTAAAAAAGCTCGTTCCCTATTATTGTCGGATCAATAGATTGATTCGCGATTTTCCCATGGAAAGTATTAGCGCGGGAAATAATATAACAAATTTGCGAGAAATGCTTCAGCAAAAAATGAAAAAAGAAAATGTAAAATGTAAATGTATTCGTTGCCGAGAAGCAACCAACAGAACAAGTAATACCAATAAAGCAAAACTATTTGTACAAAAATATTCTGCTGGTCGTGGTAAAGAGTATTTCATTTCTTATGAATCAATAGACCGTTCAATAATATTTGGTTTTGCTCGTCTGCGTTTGAATTCTAAGCGAAATAAACCATTGTTTCCTGAAATACAAGACGCCGCTCTTCTGCGGGAACTTCATGTTTATGGGCAAGTCATCCGTCATGATGATAAAAAGAGTAAGAGAATTCAACACCGAGGACTTGGTCTAAAATTAATGCAGAAAAGTGAAGTTATTGCTAAGAAAGAAGGTATTAAAAAAATGGCGGTGATTTCTGGTATTGGAGTTCGTGAATACTATAAAAACAAATTAGGTTATAAACTTGAAGGAACTTATATGACAAAAGAATTGTAATTTTAAATATAAAATGCTGTTCTGAAATCAGTATTAATTGACAATATTGTTAAAACAATATAGATTTAACAGCTGTTTAACTGTTCTTTACATAATAACATTTTACTAAGGAGGACTTAGAATGAGTTGTTTTCGAGACTGTATAAACGTTGTTCTTCATGCTACTGCTACAGCTGCTATGCAAGGTCGCACAGATTTTCCCGCCAAAGATCTTTATGATCGCGTAATGGTTTTATTAGATCTTATGAAACAGGAACTACCTCCTGAAGAATTGGAAAAGCTTAGTCCGAATACCCAACTTGATCCAAAAACTACAAAATATTTAGGTGAAATCAAGGATTGGCTAATATCGTGCGGTTTAAACCCAGATGGTGATGTAATGCCTTGGATATAATTACATCCAAATAACTCTCATTTTAAGTGGGAGTTTTTTATTGCTATAATATTTATATGAATACAAAAGAAATTATTTCTCAACTGAAAAAACTTGGAACCGAGCGCAACCGAGAAGGTATGGCGCGATTTGGTATTGATTCAAAAAGTGCCCTAGGTGTTTCGATGCCTATTATTCGTAAATTTGGTAAAGAAATTGGCACTAATCCAAAATTGGCTATAAATCTTTGGGACACTAAAGTTCATGAGGCCAGAATTCTATCCTGCTTAATTAACGATCCTAAAACTCTAACCGAGAAAGAAATGGACAAATATGCAAACGATTTCTATTCATGGGATTTATGTGATCAGTGTTGCATGAATCTTTTTGACAAAACTCCTTATGCCTATAAAAAAGCTGTAGAATGGAGTAAAGATAAAAAAGATTTTGTAAAACGAGCTGGTTTTGCTTTAATGGCATCACTGGCTGTTCACGATAAAAAGGCTTCAGATTCCAAATTAGCTAAATTTTTTCCTTACATAATAAACGGTTCAACCGATGAAAGAAATTTTGTGAAAAAAGCTGTTAACTGGGCTTTGTGTCAGATTGGAAAAAGAAATATGGTATTAAACAAAAAAGCGGTTGCAACCGCTCGTGAAATCTTAAAACTTAATTCCCCTGCCGCCAAATGGATTGCAAACGATGCCATCCGTGAATTAACTGACCCCGTGCAATTGATGAGGATTAGAAATAAAAATTCTAATTCATCCTCACTGAGGGTGTTTTAAAACGCTATTTTTTGCAATTATCTAATTGCGAAGCGATGTCCGCATAACGTTTCTGTGTATCTGAAGTTGCGTCCGTGTTTATTGATTAAAACTTCAAAACTTCACGTACCTTGATTATATCACTTAATTTTATTTAATCACAGCGCAATTTGGGTGGAGTAAAAGAGAAAAATGAAATAATTTACCTTAATTTAAGCCCTTTTTCAATTTTTTGAAATCGGTTGCATTGACAGGAGAAGGAAAGCCTACTATACTATTAGGTCAGTAAAGATGCTGATGAAATCAAACCTTAGCCAAGGAGGAAGCAATGATAAACAAGGAAGATATGAAGCCAGGATTGCTGGTATGGTGGTCGGCCGAGCGCTACATGAATACATGGTCGTGTCCTGCCATTGTTACGACAGTTGAAGACGAATGGTTCAGGGTGCGCAGCCTTGATGATTTCAAGGAGACGGACCGGCTTAAAATGAACGATTCTCCTGGTTCGGACAAAAGCTGCCGGAGTGAAATGAGTATCTGCACTCTGGACAAAGTGCAGGACTACTTCAAAAAACGCAAGCGTGGTCTTGAGGATGCTGTGACCGAGAAAACCAGAGCACTCAAGGACGCCCAGGACAAGCTGGCTGAATATGAGAAGAAGATTGAGGATTTCCTCGAAACAATCTAACCTCATACGGCCTTTCAGCAGTATGCCCCGAGTTGAATTATCGCTCGGGGTATTTTTTAAAAAATTGAAAAAGGGCTTTTTAAAATAAAAAATTATTTTATTTTTCTCTTTTACGGAACCAGATACACAGTGTTATCGGATGTAGCGACGGACTATATAATTTTACGAACAGAATATCACTGTTCTTTTTTATTGCACTAAACCTGAAAATGTCAAAACATATAGTCGCTATTTCCGATAACGTTAGGGATATACGAAGTTTTGCGACGTAGGAGCAAAATTTGGAGAAATGGCGAGCCGAGCCATTTCTCGTATATCCCTTGTTAAGTGACCCGAGCGAAACGCAGTGGAGCGAGAGCGCAGCGTGGCAAGCGACCGTAGGGAGCGCAGAGCAGAAAACATTTTTATCATAAAATCATTTACCATTTTTATTTGTGGGTCGCGACAATTATTGCGAGTACAATCAATGCTGTCCCAAGTAATTTGTTCACTGTTGGCTGATAATTTGCATAAACATTTCTGACTTTCTTTTGGGTAAAAAATACTGAAAGAATAAAAGCCATGACAAACGAATTTAGTGGCATAGCGACCCACAAAAATATTACAACCCAAAATGGAGAGCCGGACGCCATTACTGTTGCGAATATACTTGCAAAGAACAATGATGCTTTAGGGCTTAAAATGTTGGTTAAGAAGCCAATTTTGGCCGCTTGAAATGGAATAAGGTCTTTGTGTTTCTCTGATGTTGAGTCCGTTTTTTGTGCGTCCACTTTAATGAGAAATGTCTTAATTCCAAGATAAGCCAGATAGCCAACACCTAGAAATTTGATTATGTTAAAAGCTACTGGTGATGCTGAAATTATGAGCGCAAGTCCTGTGACCGAGTAAGTAATGTGGATTGCATTACCTATTGCGATTCCGACCGCTGTCCACATTCCAGACTTGCGCGAATACACAAGCGAATTTCTTATGATAAGCACAAAAAGCGGACCTGGTGTAAACCATGCAAATACATGAATGGCCAAAATTGTGCTGATTAGTATTAGGCTCTCCATTTTGTCATCTTAAAAATGGTAAATACAATATACATTAAAAATGTTTTCTATTTCACTTAACTGGTTTTTATGAAAACCATATTAATAATTTTATCAATATCTTGTATGTTATGCAAACTTATGATAGATTACTTTCATGCAAAACATTTTGAAAAAAACTGCCAATATTCTTAAACTTCGCAACTATAGCCTTAAAACGCAAAAGGCGTATTTGCTTTACATAAAACAGTATATCATATTCTCAAGGAAGCGTGGTATTAAAAATAAACAAAAAGCAATTGAAGAATTTCTACTTCATAAACACAAACGAGGTCAATCACCACAAACAATCAATCTGGCTTTGAATGCCATTAAATTCTTCTATGCAGAAGTGCTAAGAAGCCCGCAATCAATAGATTTGAAATTTGCCAAAAGAAGTAAAAAATTGCCGATTGTTTTATCGCGATCCGAAATCCACAAGATTATTTTAGCTACCACCAATCCAAAGTACAGATTAATGATCTCTTTAGGTTACGCATGCGGACTTAGAGTTAGTGAAGTGGTTGATCTTAGAGTTGCTGATTTAGATATTAATGAACTTATTGTTCACCTAAAAGAAGCAAAGGGTAAAAAAGACAGAATCAGTGTTCTGCCACAAAAATTACAAAACGATTTACGCAACTTGATTGCTGGTAGAAAGGCAAATGAATTTGTCTTTGCATCTAATCGTGGTGGCAAACTGACTACCACTTCCCTGCAAAAAATGTTCCGCCAAAGCTTAACACGCACCGATATAAAAAAGCCGGCGACTTTTCATTCCTTGCGCCACAGCTTCGCCACTCACCTGTTGGAAAACGGCACTGATGTTCGCTATGTGCAAGAATTACTCGGTCATGCTAACATTCGCACCACGCAAATTTATACTCAGGTTACAAATCCTAAAATTAGAAATATTAAAAGTCCATATTGAAAACTTCTATCCCCTGCTACCAAATGGATTGCAAACGATGCTATTCGTGAACTAACTGATCCGGTTCAATTGATGGTGATAAACGGAAATTATAAATAACTTTTTCCTTCAGAAGATTCGTGTTTGGTAATTTGTTCTTGATAATCGGGATTATAAATCTTTATTATTTTATATTTGCCAGAAGTTGTCTGTTTTTCTTCTCCATGAATTGTCTGCTCAAGCATCATTATTTTTCCCCAATACAACCATTTGCCATCAATGTTGTGAACTAAAAAACATCTGGTTGGAGGTATGTGATAAATTCTAGTGTTAGGCTTGTTTACAAATTAAAATATGTTAGCAAGAGTTTAGTCCACTCATCATGTTTCTGTCCCAACTTTAAATACAAAGAAGATAATCCATCCCAATCTACTACTTGAGCATTTTTATTAGTTAGATCTGGTTGTGGTTTCCCTTGATCATGAGATTTATCCTTAAGTTGTAGATTACAACTCCAGCACGCAGTTACATAGTTATTTATATTATCTTCGCCACCTTTTGAATATGGCTTAACATGATCAACACTTGACCAGTGCCATTGAAAAAGGGAGAGCATATTATCAGTTTTACCATTCGGATGATAGTATCCGTGTTTTGGACTTAATTCGTTTAATAATTTTAAAGTTGGTGCAAAAAATACTGGCTCACCACAATATTTGCATGACCATTTATCGCGAAACCATATTTTAAGCTGTATATCCTTGGGTATTGTTTTTCTAGTCATTGTATTTTAATCTTGAGATTCACACACGTTGTTAGGCTATGTAAATTTGATAACGATGTTTCAATTTGCAAAGTATCATTTAGTTCTATAAAACTTCCCATAATATGTGAATTATTAATTAGATGATGAATACTTATCTTGCCACTTTTTTAATTTTTCAAATATCTTATCGTCAAAATCTTCTGGTTTTAATTTCATAATGGCATTGGCATTTCGCATACAATAATTCAGTTCTTCTTTATTATCCTGACTTTCGTACCATTTGAAACTATCAATTATATCGACTGTTTTTACAATCAAAGCATCTTGTCCATTTTTTACACAACGTTTTATAAGTTCATCTGTTTTTTCTACTTTATCTTCAATACAATCATCTTTTGTGTTAGCTAGAACCAATTTTAATACCCTGTCTCCAAATTCTTTACGCAACATTTCTTCAGTCACATCTGACCATTCAATTGCATCGTGTAAGAGTCCAGCTAAAACTATTTCTTCTGAATATCCATTTTCATATAAATATACTCCAACTCTTATATCGTGAAACAAAACAGGTTTCCTACTCGATTCATCAGAAACAGGAAAGTGTTCTGCTAAAAACCGAACAGCTTTTTCAAATTTTATATTCAATGGTTTTGACATTGTATTATTTATATAGCCCCAAGGGGAATTTCACCCGAAGGGTGACCAGCCTTTGGCTGGGAACCCCTGTCAATCTACCGCGTACGGGAGTCGAACCCGTGTTACCGCCATGAGAGGGCGGCGTCCTAGCCACTAGACGAACGCGGCACAATCTGATGTCCTAGCCACTAGACGACGAGGCCAAGTTTGCAAATAGCAAATAGCATATTGCTAATAGCAGTTTTTCCTTGTGCTATTCGCCATAAGCTATAAGCCCTAAGTCAGTTCTGCTACTATAACAAAACACCTGTAATTTTCAAGGTGTTTCTTTTCTCTTTATTTTTTTATCTTTAATCTTTATTCCACTCCTCTCCTTGTCTAACCAAAAGCTCCTTGGCTTTTTCTGGATGAAGCATTAATTCCTTCACAACTTTTTCTAAACGAATGCTTTGTGAGGCTTTTACTAAAATTATATCTCCAGCTTTAATTACTTCATCTTGTAAATATCTGCCCGCCTCTTCGGCAGCATCAAAATGATTTGCACTCTCGGAAATAAACTTAGATGAATCTCCAACGGTAATTACAATATCTGCAACACCTTCGGCCATCTTCACAATTTCTTCATGTGCTTCTTCGGTTTTTTCGCCCAACTCTTTCATGTCACCCAGAACAGCTATTTTTCTTATTGCCTTTTGCTCGCCCAGAACTTCTAGAGCCGCCGCACAAGCTTTTGGAGAAGAATTATAAGAATCATCTATTATAGTAGTTCCTTTTATTCCTGGCAAAACATTCATTCTGCCTTTTGGTGGTGTGAAACTTTCTAGAAACTTGCTTGATTCAACCAGATTAATATCGAAATGTGTGCCAACAGCCAGAGCGGCAGCTACTGCTACAGCTTGAAATTTACTTAAAACTTTTGGCAATTTCACCGGAATAGTATTTCCAGAGAATTCCACCTTGAAATTCAAACCTAGCGTGATTGTTTCAGATTCCCCACCAATAAAGTTTGAAGCATAAAAATTGGCCTCCCTGTCCATACCATAAGTTAAAACTCTGGCCTTAGTTTTTCCGTGTTGTCTTTTAACATTTTTATCATCTGCAGAAAGTACCGCTAAACCATCTTTGGATAAAGCTTTAATAAGTTTTACTTTCTCAGCAACTAAATCACTTAGTGAGTCGAAAAACTCTAGATGAGACGGTGCTTCACCAATGGGTGTTATTACAGCCACATTTGGTTTGGCAATTGAAAGTAGAACATCCATATCTTTTGGATGATCGATGGCATATTCCAAAACCAAGATTTCTGGATATTTAGCATCGCTCCATAAAACCAGTCGCAAACCTCGCAATAATACACGCAACCAACCAAGTGGTGAACTGCCAGGAGAATCTTTTCCTAAAATTGTAAGCGGGACTCCAAATTCGTTATTATAATTTCCTCGACTTGCTTCTACTCTATAACGAGAAGACAAAAGAAGGGCAATAGCATCTTTGGTTGAGGTTTTTCCTACATTTCCAGTAATAGCAACAATGCCCGGCTGGAATTTATTAATTACCATTCGGGCCATGTTTTGAATTATTTTTTTAATGAATGATTTCATAAGACCTTTTGTGGATTAACTTTTCGTTACGAAACGATGAAATTCTTTAGCGAAAATTATGAAGAGCGCGGAGCTTATGTTGAAAAACATAGGCGACAAGCTCTGAATAATTTGCAGCCAGAATTTCGAGTTGTAGTAGAAAGGGTTAATTCTTAAAAGGTCTGTTATCTGTCTGGAGTAACCTGATAATACTCTAACAAGAATTTCATCAAACGGCCAAAATAAGGAGAAATGGTATTGGCAGCAAATTGTCCACTGGTTGGTTTATCTATTTTAATAAATAAAAGAATCTCTGGATCAGAAAGTGGAGCAAAACCAACAAAAGAATGAATGGTTTTATTTGGATCATAGCCATTACCTGAGCTACTTGCCACCTGAGCGGTTCCAGTTTTTCCTGCCACTAAATAACCATCGACTCCGGCTGCGGTTTGATGACCATTTTCAATTACCGAAACCATCATTGCACCAAGCGTAGAAGCGATGCCAGGTGACAAAACATCTCTTATTTGCTCGGGTTGAGTTTCTGTTTCCGTTCCGTCAGGAGAAATTATTTTTTTCACAACATAGGGTTTTATTAAAGTTCCTTTATTAGCAATGGCCGAAACTGCCGCTAACATTTGAATTGGCGTAACGGTTATACCCTGACCAAATGAAGCAGTGGCAGCATAAATATCTTTTTCTTGGGCGAGTGGACTAACATCACCCTTTGCTTCTGTGTCCAAATCAATTTTTGTTAATTCTCCAAAACCAAATTTTTGTACATATTCATTAAACGCCGAATGACCCATTTGTTTTTCCGCAAACATTACACCAGTATTAATTGACTGTACTAAAACATCTGTCATATTTATATTTCCCCTAGCCTGACCATCAAAGTTTTTAATTGTGTAACCAGCAATTTCTTCCGAACCTTTATCTGTATAATAGGTGTTGGCCGTTACCGCTCCCACATTCATCGCCGAACCCATGGTTATAACTTTGAAAACTGATCCCGGCTCCCAAGCTTTATATATAGAAGCGTTTTGGAAAACATTTATATCTTCAACTTCGTTATACTTATTAGGATCAAAATTAGGATAATTTCCCATTACTAGAATTTCTCCAGTCTTGGGATGCATAACAATAACTGAACCCGATTCAGCTCCCCGAGCCTCAACCAACTCTTTAAGAATTGCTTCCGATTCATACTGAGCTCTTCTGTCTATTGTTAAAACTAGAGAATCGCCATCAGTTGCCTCCACCACCTGCCTATCCCCAGCAGAAATCCAATTACCTAAGGCATCTTGTTCTGTTTCAAAAAAACCACCACTACCTTTTAATTCATTCTCATAGTGTCCTTCCAGACCATATTGCCCCAACCAAGAATTTTCATTTATTCCCACATAACCAATTACATGTGAGGCCAATTCTCCTTCTGGATAATAACGCGACTTAGAAGCGGCTGAATAAATCCCAGGTAAATTTAATTCATCTATTTTTTTCCAAGTTTCATCATTAACACCTCTCTTTAAAGGTTCATAAGGATCATTTTTATCCTTCAATCTTTTCATAATTTCATCTTCTGTACTTACCAACACTTCTTCTTCATTGTTTTCCTCATCCACCGCATCTTCATTTAAAAGTAAAGGTGCTAATTTTACGGCTACGTCTTTCGGATCATCAATTTTTCTGGGATCAGCATAAACTAAATGGACTTTTTGGTTAGTTGCTACCGGATACAAATTCCCTAATTTGTCCTCTACAAATATTTCACCCCGATCAGGCACTAATTCATCGTAAATTGTGTACTGATCCTGCGCCCGAGCATAGTAATAGTCGTGATTTAATACTTGTATCCAAAAAAGGCGAAATATTATCGCCCCAACTATTATAATAGTGGCAACTATTAAAATCTGAATTCTCCTATTATTGTTGCCACTTTTTTTAGAACCTTTTCTTTTCAACATTGATAATAGTTATTCTTAGCTGTCCACAATAATTCCTTGTTTATCCACATTAGCACGAACAAATATAGTGTTCAAGATTTGTACAAGACGATTGTTCAACTTACAAAATTAACGGTTAGCCACTGCAAATGTGGAGCTTGTTTTTGTAAGCATCACTGAATCTTTTGTTGGTACCATATTTAACTTGGTGGCTTCTTCTTTTATTGTTTTATATGACTTCATGTCTGCTACTTGCAATTCCAACTTCTCATTTGATTCCAGCAATTCTTCTCTTTGTGTTTCTAGATCAGCAATATCATAACCAACTGTGGTGGTATAAAACATTTGCGCTAGATAGAACAATGAAACCAAGCCTAGAATCACGATTGTTACCACAGTTAAAGATACAGGACCAGCTTGGATCTTGTTTTTGATTGTGGCTTTTCTCCGGCCGTAAATTGTGTCAGCCGAATTTGTTAGAGTTATGTATCTCCCCATATTTTGTTTATTCCCCCTTTGTTTTCACAAAGGATATTAATTTTTATTTTTGTTTAATTTTTTACTTTTGGGCTATTTTTTCTCCGCTACTCTAAGCTTGGCACTTCGAGCTCGCGGATTTTTAATTAATTCTTTTTCACTGGGAATTATTGGTTTGCGAGTAATAATTCTGACAATTTCTTTTTTACCGCACATGCAAATTGGACTATCTTTTGGGCACTGGCACACTCCTTCTAATTCCTTTAAAACATTTTTTACTAATCTATCTTCTAAGGAATGAAAGGAAATAATGGCTATTCTTCCTCCTTTTTCCAAAACATCAACTGCATCTTTTATCCCGCTTAATATGTTTTCAAATTCTTTATTAGTCGCAATACGTAGGGCCTGGAAAACCTTGGTGGCGGGATGAACTTTACTTTTTCCTTTTGGTTTTAAAGCGCTTATTAAATCTGCTAATTCTGAAGTTCTGATAAATTTCTTTTCTTTTCTGCTTTTAATAATGGCACTAGCAATCTTGCGACTAAATCTTTCTTCGCCGTATTTATAGAATATTTCTCTTAAATATTCTTCTTTATAATTGTTAATGATCTGAGCCGCTGTTACTCCTATCTCTCCTTGGTCAAAGCGCATATCAAGTGGTCCATCTTTTTGGACAGAAAAGCCGCGTTCACCCTTTTTGAGTTGATGGAGTGATACGCCAAGGTCCAATAATATCGCATAAACTGGAACAATTCTAATTTCATTTGTTATTTGTTTTATGTTTTTATAATTTGTTTTTCTTATGATTGCTCGCTGACCATAGGATTTTAACCTTTTTTGACTGGCAGCAATCGCTTCTTCGTCTACATCCAAACCAAGAAGCTTTCCTTTGGGAGCATTTTTTTCAAGCAGAAGTTCAGCGTGTCCTCCGCCCCCCAATGTTCCATCAATGACGTTTTGGTTTGATTTTATTTTTAAAAATTCTATAACCTCCCCTGCTAAAACAGGTTCGTGAAAATATTTTATCATCTTAGATACCTAGTTCACCCAAAGTTTCAGCAATATCGGTTGATTTGGCTTCAGTATCACCGCGATATTTATTCCAGGAAATTTCATCCCAAATCTCTAAACGATTGTAAAGGCCAGCAACAACTACCTTCTTTTTTATCTTGCCGTATTTTTTTAAATAATCTGGTATAACCACCCTGCCCTGTCGATCAAGTTTAACGTCCATAGCAGAAGCAAGTAAAAATCTCGTAAAAGCTCGGGTTGATTTTTGCGCCAAGGGAAGTTTACTAATCTTATCAGCCAACTTTTCCCACTCATTCTTTGGATAAACGGTTAAACAATTATCCAGTCCTCTACTTATAACTGCACCTTGAGCTAAATCAGACCTAAACTTAACAGGAATAGCCACGCGTGATTTATCATCAACACTATGCGAAAATTCACCAATAAACATCAACTTGCTTTTAAAATGGGTAAAAACTGGAAAAAGTGTTTGTTTTCTTTACTTATCCACTAATCACCCCACTTATCCCCACACTTATACACTTTTTTCCATATGTCCCCATTATAAAACAAATGTTCCCATCTCGCAAGTCAACTTATACACATTAAAAAATCCGCTTGTATAAACGGATTTTTTAAATTTTTATACTTATGTTAGAGCCGGCTGTCAACTAGAACTGTGTGGTCTTCAGAAATCATATCTTTTACAAACCTGTCGCCTATTGAATTCCTATATTCAAATTCCTTAGCATCCATGACGGCATAATTAATTTCTCTATCATATTCATTTTCCAATCTATTTATGAATCGCTTTAAATTTTTCTGATCAACATTTCCCACAATAAACATATCAACTCCGGAATTGGTTTTGCCTCGTCCAAGAAAGGAGGCGGTCAAAACTGCATACTCCACATTACCCATAGCTTTAACTTTTTCCACCATTCTTTTCTGCGGAGCACCGGTTGCTTTAACAACCAAATCGCACAGCTCTTTATACAAAGGAAAATTCTGATTCATTTTGTAATATCTTTTTCTGTCTCTAGTACTGGATTTTACTAAACCGATTTTTTGCAAATTAGCCAACTCATGACGAACTGAATTTATACGCTCACTCACCTTCCTGGTTAGCTCACGCACAAAGTAATCCTTGGTTGGATTTCTAAATAATAGTGCCAGTAATTTAACTCTTGTTTTTGAACCAAATAAGTGTTCAAGCATAGGTTTTCTTATGAATATTAGCTCTATTTAATAGTATACTCATGCTTACAAAACTGTCAAAATTTTTGTTCTTATAATTGTGCCTGAGACAAAATTATTAGTCAAGAGGTAGCCCTTGATTTTGAATTAATTTCCATTATACTAAAAACATATAAAACTTATAATTTTTGCTTATGACCGGTGAACAATCAAGTATTCAACTTCAAGCTCAAGATGTTTTAGTGCAACCAGCCAAGGTTTCTCACACTCAAGCGCAGACTTTTACGCAGGATACAGGCTTTGAGAAACTTTTTTTAGTTTCTGAATTTCCAAAGAATGAAAACGAGGCTTCAGATAATAATACTGCCCAAGCGGTTTTTAAAAAGTTTTCTGACAGTTTGGCAGAAAGAGCTCACGAAGCCATGAACAATCGTTTTGAATATGCCCTGGCAGCAGTGAACAAACTTCTTACCACCAGATTCGAAAATGGCAGTAGTGATACTTTAGAAAATATTCATGTGGTAATTGCTGTTTTAACAGATAATGAAATTCATTTTAGCGCTACGGGTCGTGCCAAGCTCATTCTTATACGCCAAGATAAAATGATAGAAATTTCTAAAGGTATGAGTGATGGGCTTTTAAATGCCAATAAAATATTTACTAATGTTATTTCGGGAGTTTTAGCATCGGAAGATGTTATGTTGCTAGCTACCCCTTCCCTTTTCCAATATTTCTCCGACGAAAAGATTAAAAAAACCTTACGCACATATTCCCCTGATTTAGCAGCTTTTAATTTTCAGGAAATGTTAGAATCGAGTGATAATGAAAAACCAATTAGTGCTTTTATAATTCATGCTAAACGTTCAGGACAAAAGCAATCTCTAGCGATCAGCAAAAATGAAGGTTTAAGTGACAGAACTGCCAACGCCCCAAATTTAAATATAGGTTCGGAAGAACCAAAAACAGAATCTAAAAAAGATGAAAAAATCACCGGTTCTCCTTTGGCTGTAACAGCTAAAAAAACTCAAAAATTAATAAAAGATTCTGTTTTTCCAGCTTTATCCAGACTGGGTAGAAAAACCGCCGAACTTAGCAAAAAAGGAATTGATAAAATTAAAAAGCCCCAGGGATCAGATCGTCAACAAAAAATGAGTAAAAGAGTTTATTCAACTCCACCAAGTTTTAATCAAACTTCTAAAGCTTCGGGAAATTATGCTCGTCGCAAGAATCCTATAGCTCTATTTTTCAATCGCTCCTTAAGTAATTTCCGCCGTCTTCCTACCAATAGTAAGTTATTTATCGTGGGAGCAATGGTGATAGCCATAATTCTGATTTTTAGTATTATGGCTTTTTCTGGAAATAGTAATGAAAATTTATCTAATGAGCAAGCCACAACAATACTTGATTCTGTAAAAACTAAAGTTAGTGATGCCGAAAACGCTGTAATATTTAAAGATGAAGAAAGAGCCTTAGCATTATTTATGGAAGCGCAAGCTGATATTGAAACGATTCTAGCTGACGATAGTAAAAACGAAGAAGCTCTGGCTTTGCAAACAACTATTGCTGATAATATTTCAAAACTAAATAAAGTAAACTCCTTGGCTGATCCAGTTGTAATAACTCAAAACCATTCTAACTTGAATCTTTCTTCTCTAGTAAATTCTGAAGGCACAATTTATTCCTATAACACCGAAACCAACGCTGTGTATGCTCTTGATCGTGATGGTGGTCAATGGTTAACATCGGGAAGTAATGCGTCATCAGCTGGTAAATTAAAACATGCTTTTGCTCGCGACAATGGTACTATTCTTTTTTCCACGACCGATAATGAATTTTATTCTTTTGATTCCAATGCTAAAACATTTTCTGCCGTTACAATAGATTATGCTTCAGGAAATAACTTGGTTCAAGACTTTTCCGAGTATAATAGCCGACTATATGTTTTAGATCCTCAAGCCAATGAAATTTTCCGCTATGATCGCGCCGGTTCCGGCTTTGGTGTTGGCACTGAATGGATTGGAGATGCTTCAGTGATTTCTGGTTCTGTTGCTTTTGACATTGATGGTAATATTTACATCTTACAAGGTTCTGGTGAGGTTCTAAATTTCTTAGCTGGTGAACAAGTTGAACTTTCCTTACCTCCAATTAGTCCTACTTTAACTGCTGCAACCAGAATTCAAATCACCGAAAGCTACATCTTTGTACTGGATCCTGTTGAGAAACGAGTTGTAGTATTTACCAAGGAAGGAAAACTGGCTAATCAATACACTTCCGATAGATTTGGAACTTTGCAAGACTTTATTGCCATCCCATCCGAAAACACTCTAATTGTTATGGACGAAAACAATTCTTATTCGATTCCTATCACCGACTTATCTGGAACTGAAGAGGAGTAAGCTCTAAGCCCTTTAAAATCTTTAGGAAGAATAATCTCATGTTAACTTTAAAAGTTTTAGGTGTAATTACTTTGGTTATCTGTGTTGTGGTTTTAGTTTTTTTAATCCGTGAACCCACTACTTGCCCTAAATGTGGCAAAAAAGCTGTTGTAAGCAGTTCCGGAGCTAATCGTTCTATATATACACATTGCAATGCCTGCGGTGAATTAATTGACGTTATTTCATTTATAAGATATGAGTAATGAATATCCTAAGCACACGTCAAACTTTGTTTTGAGCCAGTGGCTCTTTTTTTATCAAAAAACCCCGCTCCAGTTTTATTGAACTCAAAATATTATTGTTTGAAAATTCCTATCAGTAAATTTAGTTTATCCGTGTCGAGTTCTCCAAAACTGGGGCGGGGTTTAATTCCATTTGCTATTAGCAATTAGCTAATTTAGAAATTTTCTATGTGCAATTGGCCATAAGCCATATGCTATTTGCTATTTAAGTTCACACTTAGCGCCGGCTTCTTCAATTAATTTCTTGGCAGCTTCAGCTTCTTCTTTAGGTACATTCTCCTTAATAACTTTTGGAGCAGCATCTACCATGTCCTTAGCTTCTTTCAAACCTTGTCCGGTGATTTCACGCACAGCTTTGATGGCGGAAATTTTGTTTTCACCAGCTGCGGTCAATTCAATGTTGAAGCTTGATTTTTCTTCAGCAGCAGCTTCTCCATCTCCTGAAGCTGGAGCAGCAGCTATTGCTACTGGAGCAGCAGCAGAAATATCGAATTTTTCTTCTAAGACTTTAACAAGTTTAGAAAGTTCCAATACACTCATCTTCTCAATTTCTGAGATGATGCCTTCAAATTCTTTAGGAACTTCAACTTCCTTTTTATCGTCTTTTTTATCTTGCCCTGAGCTTGTTGAGGGGGCTTCTTTAGCTTTATCTTCGGCCATAATAATATGTTAATTATTTATAAATTTAATTAGCTTTATCAGCTGCCGCTTTCAGAACGTTAACCAGTCCTCGTAAATTATAAGAAAGCGCATTCACAAATCCTGAAATTGGAGCTTTGATTGTTGCTACAGTTTGAGCTAACATCTGGTCTTTAGCTGGAAGCTTAGCCAGCTCTTTTACACCAACAGCATCCATAGCTTCTGTTCCCAGTAGCCCTTCAAGAATTTCGACTACTTCATGACTTTTAGCAAAATCAGCCAATACCTTAGCAGGAGCAACTTCATCATTTTCAGAATAAGCAATGGCGACCGGACCTTCTTTTTCGTCTACATTCATTTTGTCATCAAGCTTATTGTCTTTTAGAGCTAAGCTTAGAAGACTATTTTTGGTTACGAGAATTTTAGAATTCTGCTCATACATTTTATCGCGTAATTCTTCTATCTCATTTACTTTCAATCCTTGATAGCGAGTTAACACAACAGACTTGGCTGACTTAATATTGTCAGATAGTTCTTTTACTATTTCTTCTTTTTGCTTTCTGGTTTTTGCCATAAAAACTAAATTTAAAATTCAAGTATCAAAAGTCAAAATTTAGGTGTGAGCTTCGCTCAACGTCTTTTTGATCTTTGATTTTTGCCTTTTGACCTAAATAAAAACCCTCTTTTTCGAGGGAAATAAACTAAAAAATAGTTTTTTTTCGCCTCGGCAAGTTTTACTCCCGATCCAGTTTTTGATTAACTGGGGCTGGACACTTACTGTCTTAAGCAATTAATAATAGTATAATCTTTTAAAATTTTATGTCAAATCAATCCAAAAACTTTGCTTTATTACTCAAATGTTCATTGTAAGTCTTAGAAAATACAGTTTCGCCATCTTCTTTATTTAAGTAATACCAATACTCACTTTTCACAGGATTAATGGCTGCTTTAATTGCCTCAAGTCCGGGATTACAAATTGGTCCTGGTGGAAGTCCTTTATTTCGATAGGTATTATATTCTGATTCAATTAAAGTGTCGGCATAAGTCGGCTGACGCTCTGATTTGCCAGTGGCATAATTTACGGTCGCATCAGATTCTAGCGCCCAGCCATTGTTCATTCGTTTGTAGAAAATTCCCGCTACTTTTTGTCTGTCTTCAAAAGTTATTACTTCCTTTTCCAAAATACTGGCCATTATAATTGTATCGTATAAACTGCGTCCTGAAGCATCAATTTCTGCTAATATTTCCTTATCAAATTTACTGGCAAAATTATCTAACATTTTATGAATTATTTCTTCAGGAGAAACGGTACGAAATATTTGGTAGGTATCAGGAAATAAAAATCCTTCTAAATCATTATTTTCTGGAATAGAATCTAAAAACATATATTCATATTTTTCTACCGATTCAGCCTCGCTTATGAAAGCATTGTAAAAAGCGTGTTCGTTTACTTCTTTAGTAGAAACATCGCCACCCTTCCATTTGGAATTTAATTTAGATAGATGGTCTGCAATTTCAGTTATGGTCCAACCTTCAGGAATTACAACCTTACCCTCTTTGGATACTTCCCCACTCATCAATGTTTCAGCAATCTCTGAAACGTCCATGGCTTTATTCAATGCATAAACTCCGGCTTGTAATTTATTTTCTGATCTTTTTAACCAAACATATAAATCAAAATAGAAATTATTATTAAGCAAGCCATCTTCTACTAGACGAGCCGATATTTGGTTAACACCATCACCAGTTTCCACCACAAATTCTATGGAAGTTTCATCATCGCTTACAGCCGAATTAAACTGCCAGTTAACCCAAAAATAAGCACCTACTGCTAGGATGCCAATTATAATTATGAATGTAACAATGACATAAAACGGATTTTTGACAGCCTTAACGTTTTCGTCGTTAAAAGTATTATCAATCATTATAGATACTTATCCTTTTTATCCTCCTCAAGTTTATTAACAATTTTTTTAACTTCTTGGGCACGGTATTTGTCACACACTAGTAAAGCATCTTCTGTATCAATAATCACGACATTTTCTAAGCCCAGGACAGCATAAAGCTTTTTATTCTTTCCATAAACTAGCACATTTTCCGTATCAATGGCAATAGCATCTTTGGGTAAGACATTATCTTTTTCTTTATCAGATTGAATATCTTTTATTGTTAGCCAGTCCCCCACATCACTCCAACCAATGTTGGCAGCTACCGCTACCGTTTTGTCCGATTTTTCTAAAATTGCATAATCGATAGCAATTTTATCAATATTTTTATATTCAGCTTTTAAAACTTTGTCAAAATTATTGGTATCAACGGCCTCGGCAATTTTCATTAGCTGCTTATGCATATCTGGCAACAGAATCTCAAAAGTATTTAAAATAGTACTAGCTTTCCAAACAAACATATTAGCATTCCACAAGAAATTACCTTTGGATAAAAATTCTTTGGCCTTTTTTAAATTTGGTTTCTCGGTAAATTTTTTAATCTGATAAAGTTCAAAGTGATCCACTTCATCAATTATTTTACCCGTTTCAATATAACCATAACCAGTGTCTGGATAAGAAGGGTGGATTCCAATTTGCAATAATTTGTCCGGATGTTTTTTAATCATTTTCACAGAAGTTTTTACCACTCGAGCAAATTCATCAGTATAATTTACCACGTGGTCTGAAGCAAGGCTAACAATTACAGCTTTGGGATCGCGCTTGAAAATTATTGCCGCCTCAAGCCCAATGGCAGCCGCTGTATCTCTTTTCTCTGGCTCAGCAAAAATATTTTTAGCAGGAATATTTTTGGCTAATTTTTTTACATCAGCAACAAATTCTACATTGGTAGAAATATAGATATTTTTAGGATCTTCAATTTTTAATGCTCTATCAACAGCCTGCTCTAAAAGCGTTTGTTTTCCCACTAATTGCAGTAGTTGTTTTGGCATCTTATTGCGGCTGGCTGGCCATAATCTTTTACCAGAACCGCCCGCTCTAATTACTATATACATAATATTTTGTTAGTAATTCTGATTGTAGCAAATCTTTGCCCGCTCAACAAATGTTTGATTTACTGCTAATATAAACTTATGAAACAACTTTTATCTAAAAATTTTATTGTTATTCTTTTTGGCTTGCTAATATTCTTGTTACCAGGGAAGATTTTAGCAAGTGCAGACTTAGAAGAACGAATTTTAGAATTCACCAATGAAGCGAGAGTTGAGCAAGGTTTAGAAAAATTACAAGAAAATGTAGATTTAAAGGCAGCTGCTGAGATGAAACTTGATAACATGATTGAACATAATTATTTTGCTCATACTTCTCCCCTCGGAACCACACCATGGTATTTTATGAATCAAGCTGATTACCAATTTTCAATAGCAGGTGAAAATTTAGCACAAAATTATTTTTCACCTCGTTTGATTGTTGATGCTTGGCTAGATAGTGCTGAACATCGTACTAATCTTCTAAATCCAAACTTTAAAGAAGTTGGAATCGCCATGGACGCAGGTAATGTTGGAGGCCAGGAAACAACTCTGGTTGTACAAATGTTTGGCAACCGAGAAGATTTTATTCCTAGTGCAGAAGAAGAAGTTACGAAAACAGAATATTATATTTTTAAACCAAAACTGAATGAACCAAAAATCCAAGCTACCAAGGAAGAAGAACCTTTCGCTTTAGCAACTTGGATAATTACTGGATTATTAATTCTAGTTATATTTTTTATAATTTTACTTTTTGTAATTCTCTTACGCCGAAAATAATTACTCTATAATTGGTAGCAAAAAATAAAAGACGCTACCTTTTTTGTTACCCTCACTCTCAACCCAGATAATTCCCTGATGATGATCAATAATTTCCTTGCAAATATGCAAACCTAAACCAGTTCCTTCAATAGAAGCCTTTTCAGAATTTTTACTACGCACATATTTTTCAAAAACAGTATCAATTTCATTGGCATCAATCCCTACACCAGTGTCCGCAATCTGGAAACGAAAATATTTATTAGCTTTATTATTTTTACTTAACTTTTCTTTAGTTATTTTATCCAAACTGTTTTTTTCTATAATATCAGTTGTAAGTATAATACTTCCCTGTTTAGTATATTTAATGGCGTTATCAAACAAATTTAAAATTACCTGGCGTATTTTTTCATTATCAATTACTAAATTTATTTCTTCCTCTGATTGAGAAAATTCTAATTTAATCTTTTTGTCTTTTGCTAATGGAATAAATTCTTCTACAATCTCAGCAATTATTTTATTAATATTTTCATCGGAGAATTCCATCTCCAAACCTTTTTTCTCCATACGCGAAGCGCTAAGCAAATTATTCACCAATCGAATTAATCTCTCGTTAGATAAATAAACTCTTTGTAAAACATCCTTTATAGTTGTTGATACTTCACCATAATCATCTGCCAGTACCAAAGACAAATATCCTTTGACGGCCGATAATGGTGTACGTAATTGATGCGAAGCAATGGAAATAAATTCCGAGCGCGATTCATCCATTTCCCGCAAATAATCATTGGAAACTTCTAATTCTTTGTTAACTCTTTGTACTTCAGCAAATAATTTAGCATTTTCTATTAATGACCCAATGTGACTGGTAAATGTTTGAACCAAATCTCTGTCTCTTTTTTTAATCTCACTTTTAGGCTTAGCTAAGACAAATGTAAGTAAACCTAACATTTTTCCCCGAACTTCAATAGGTACTATAAGAGCCGATTTCATGCCAATTAATTTTTCTATTACCAAAGCCATAGCTTCGGATATAGGTGGACTTATAAAATTCTTTAATTGGTCAGTTGTCTGAATTTTATTTGTCGACAAGGCTCTTATCCCTCGATAGGAATTATCATTTAAGGGTAATTTGAATTCAGTTATGGCTTTAGGTAATACTTTTACCACTCTTTTTGATTTAGGGTCATTGGTTAGAGCATAAGTTTTTAAAAGCTCCTCTCTATCATCGACCAGTTGAATCATCCCCCCTATAAATTTGTGCTGTGACAAAAGTTCAGGAATACTATCAACAATTCTTTGTGAAACCTGTTCTAAATCCAAAACTCCAATCGTAGTTTTTAATAATTTAATTATTGTTTCAATATCTTCTTGATTGTCGTAATATTTTTTAAATTGTATTTGCTCTCGTTGTTCTAAATGAGCTTCATTCAAAATTAAAGTAATTAGCGCTGTAATGCTAAATATTTCTTCTGTAATACCAGCCGTCATATCTTCCTCAGCTATCTGCAATCCTAGTACCAATACTCCTAATTTTTTGTTTTTTTGCGTGAGCGGTAAGCAAACAAAATTCTTCGCTTGGTTATTACGCTGAATAATTACACCATTACCTTTTGGAAGTGTGTCGCCAAATAAAATTGAACTATCTGCTGTTTGCAAAAATTTGTTTTCAAGAAAACATTTGTTTATAAGATTTTCATTTTCCAGCCCTATCAAACCGGTACTACTAATTAATTTTTTAAGCTGCTTTTCAGAAATGGTGCCAGTGGCCGATTCCAACTTTAATTTTTTGTTTTTTTCATCATATAAAAAGATCCAGACTATGCTAATAATATTTCCTACCACAGCTTTGGCTATAGCATCAGAAAGTTTTCTAAAATTCTTTGTGCCAACAATTACTGATATAACATTTTTCCAAATACCACAAACTAAAACGTCATGATTTGAAGTTGATTTTTTATGAAAATAATTTGCTTTTGTTTTTTTTAGTATAGAATAGTTTTCCACGAGGCTCCTCCCTACTTCTCACTTAATTAATTTACTATTTCATTTTAAAAACCAGTTTTAATTAAAACTTTATGATCGCTAGCACCAAGCAAGGTCACAATTAACTTATTTGCTAGAATTTTGAAGTCAGTATTTTTTATATTTGACCTATTATTCACTATGCTATCAGTATACGCTTTTAATTCATTTTCTAAAAATATATTTATCTCCTTCATTAATTTTATTTTTTCTTCCTTGGAAAACTTAGATTCTAAAATTACTTGATAAGCTAAGGTTGTAGAAACGTCACCGGCTACAATTCCAACCGAATTACCCAAATGCTGACTTTTCTTTTTTTTGTCTTTTTTATAAAGATTCTTGTAATTAGCGGTAATTATATTATCTTTTTTCCATAAATCTTTATGAATTTCTAAATAAAGTGGTAATAATACTAAACTAATAGCCAGTTTTAAAATTTCTTTATCATTTTTACCACCCAACTTTTTGTACAAAGAAACTAAATATTCCGCTGCTTTATAATCCTCATTTTTCTCGACTAATTTTTTAATTCTTAAAACGAAATCTTTTGATGCAGATTCCAAATCTTCTGCTTCAGCAGTTTTCATATCTAAAAAAGCTTCCGTTAGTCGCTTTATTTCTTGTTTTAGGCTTTTGTTTGTCATGAGTTTAACTTTAATTAACTATATCATATTTCGTCATGACAATATAGGTATAATTGTGGTATAATTACTATCACAAATTGACATTTTTTGTAGTGTTATATTAGATTTGCTTAGATAATTTTTTATGTTGAACAAGAAGAAGGAAATAAAAATCTCTCCCAAAATTATTGCTTCCTTGTTGATTATTGGCATGCTTTGTTACGGCGGTCTTGCTTTGGGATTTGATTTATTTTGGCAAGATTATTCATTACAATTCATTCCTGATTCAGAAAAAGAAGTAATGGATTCCGAATTTGAACCTAAAGAAATTAATCCCCTGCCACCCAAAGATAATGAAAGCACGACAGTATTTGCTGCCGATAGTGCAACCACCAGAATTGATTTCTTTAATAAAGAAGAAATTAAAATTGGCTATGAATACCAGAACAAAGCAACGGAGAATTCTGACAACCTAACTGTTAAACTTTTAAACAATCTTCCCAAAGAAGAAAAGAACATTAAATATGAAGTGGAAGAAAATCTGGTTAAGGCTTCTTGGGATAAAATGGAAGTTAGATTCAAAACTTATGAACGTCTAGTAAAAGCTGACTATATTTTACTAAAAAAACCTAGCTCTCCCCGCTTAAATTTTTCTATTACTCATTCCGCCCAAGAAATTATTCAAAATAATGATGACTCTTTAAGCTTTGTGACTGATGACAAAGAAGTATTTAAACTCAATAAAATAAAAGCTTGGGACAAAAAAAATAGAATTGTAAATACATCTTGGAAGATAACAGATAATAATCACATCAGTATTGTGATGGATGAAAAAGATTACAAAAAAGCTAAATATCCGGTAACTATTGACCCTACTAGCCAGTACACAACTCTTAGTCAAAATGCAACCTATTATGATGTGCAGGTAGGTTCAGAAGTTGGGGTTACTAGCAATAATGCAAAATATGGGGGTATATATGGATCTGATGATGTTTACTGGCTTTACGACGCTGATGCTGGTGACCCTGGTGGCATTGATGCTCGTATCCGTATTGACGGAGTGGAACAAAACGACGCCAACAAACTAATTGTTGACTGGGAAGGATTAATACAAAATACTTCAGCTAACCAATACCTACAAATTTGCGACTGGTCTTCTTCTACTGATGTTGACGCAGCTGCAGAATCTGGACCCAGCTATGATCTTCCTTGTGACACCGGAGGCTGGCGAACACTAAATGACCAAAGAACTGCCTATACTGGTAGCACAGGAACTTACGATAAACTGTATCATATTTATGATGGTTATTGGGAAAACAGTGGTTCCAAAGTATCAACGCCAATAAGCAACTTTATTAGTTCGGATGGAAATAAGAGCATCTTAATCAGACATTATGCTCCTGATTTTGATGCTAGTCCATATTGTGCAACTGATAAACTGCATATTGAAATGGCAATTGATCCCCTTTACCAAGCCAGTGGTACCACCACTACCCAAGGTACAGCAACTGGAACTTATATCAGAACACAAGCAACAGACAATACTTCCTATTCAATTTTGGGTAACGGATCAGATGCATCTGACTTTTACTTCTCTTTTACTAATGTAGAAACCTATACAGGAGCTAACGCCATTACTGTTGCTTCAGAAACCAAACGAGATGGATCTTCAGGAGATTTTAAAACAAAAATTTATAATTTTGATACCCCGGGTTGGGAAGATTTATCCGGTACAGCCATTAGTGATACTTCCGACACTTGGAATTACTTTGCTAAATCAAATGTTGACCTTGATGATTATATTTCTTCGGGAGAAATTCGTATAGGCTATTACCAAACTTCAGCTGCTGCACAAAGTATTTTCATTGATTCACTATATATAATTGTTGGCACTTCCAATAATAACGCTACTACTGATTGTGATGTAACTTGGGGAACAGAAGATTCAGGTACTGACTGTACTGATACTTTGTCGTTAGATACAACTAGCACCACTGCTCCTTGGGGTATTGATACATCCACAACTGGCGCGGCCGGTTGGTGGGAAGAATCTTACGCCGGCACTTGGGGCACTCATCATTCTGCATCTGCTATGCTAGATTTTGACGTTACTATTCCTAAAGATAGTCAAGTAACCGGTCTTTTACCTGTTTTTCGCTTCCGTAGTAGAGATGATTCAGCTGATAATGAAATAACTACCCAAATCGCTATGCGCAATTATGGAACTGATCCTAGCAGCAACAACGGTGGGTGGACATTAATGGGTAGTAGCAATAATTCAGATACCTATAGTTACTATGACGGTTTTGGCAATGACACAGATCCAGCATATGAATCAGCTGTACTAGAACATATAGATTCCAATTCTAATAAAATGAATTTGCGCTTAGAAACTATAGCTTCAACGGAAACTACCGCTGAAACAGCAGCCATAGATTACGCATTTGTTTCTATTCGTTATGTTACCAAAACCGATGCCGTAACTGTTTTACCCCGCCAATTTGTTGATGGTGGAGCCGTGAGGACGGGTACTGATCGTGCACTTAATAATAGCAACACACGAGACTATACGGCATTAATGCAAAACAACAATATTCGTTGGGAACAATTTGCTTCTGTTGGTATTGCTGATGTTAGACTCTACTTTGACGATGTAAAACTGGGAGCGGCTAATAAATTTATTTTTGAAGCCGATGCAATGACCTACTCTTCCGGTACTGACCACAATTGGTCATTACAAATTTGCGACTGGTTCTCGTCTACCGATGTTGATGGTGCTGCTGAAAGCTCTGGTACCCTGCCCTGCACCAACGGTGGCTGGCGTAATGTTTTGGATGAACGAGAAACTATTGCTGATACTTATCCCTCTGATCAATATCGAAAAGTCTCCGTCTATGATGGTTATTGGTCGTCAAGCGGCACTCCCACTTCGACGGCTTTATCAAATTTTATTAGTACCGATGGGAGCAGAAGAATTTTGATGCGATTTTATTCTTCAGGCGGATCCGGTACTAGAGCTCTAGCTATTGATGCTTTGAATATGATAATGGCAACTGATCCAGTCTATTTCCCGGCTGACTTTGAAGACAACAGCGCGACTACAAATAATGAGTATGAACAAGTATTTGATGATGACGACAGTTATCATGAAATAACAAATGCCAATGATCCAAATAGGTTTGATGTTTATTATTCCTTTAAAAATATTGCCACCTATACCGGCATGAACACGATAGTAGTGGTAAGTAAGCATAAATGGGATAGCGCTGGAACCAGTTATAATTTACAAATCTATAATTTTAATACTTCGTCTTGGGAAGATTTAAATGGCACTTCGTTAACAGGTTCGGTAACGGAATCTCAATTTGAATATGCTAAAAATAATATTACGATTAGTCATTATGTATCCAGTGGTGAAGTACGTATTGGTTATGAGGCAACTTCTGATTCTACCGACAAAATCCAGATTGATAAGCTTTACATAATTGCCGGTACAACAAATTCTGCTACCACAGATTGTGAAGTAACAATGGGTTCTGGCACAGATGCCAACTGCTCCAATACCAGAAATTTAGATACATCAAGTACTGCTTCAACTTGGCAAATCACTACTGACGATTGGGACACTGATGGTTACTATGCTTTCGACGATGAATGGGCCGGTATTACTGCAGATCAGGGTGGAGCCGCCAACACCCCATTGTCTGTAACAGTGCCAGATGATGCTCAAGTTACTGCAATTCATTATGCCGGTCGTTTTAGAAGTAATGATTCCAATATTAGAATAGAAATGGGTGCTAGAGATTGGTCAGGGTATGATGCTGGCGGTTGGGGAACAATTTCAGCCACAAACAATTCATCAACTTACACATATACAGATTCGGTTCTGGACGATGAATATATTACTACTACTTCTAGCGATGCCGAAAACATGGTTCATACTGAACAGGATTCAGCCAACCTTCGCTTGCGTACGGATGCGTCAACTGAACCCACTATTCCTACAACATATGACTGGGATTTTGCTTTCTTTTCTATGCGTTACATTCAGCCTTATACAATTTATATTACTGGTGAAGCTTATACCGACGACAATGAAGCAACCCCAGTTACCAGCACGGCAGTTGATGGTGTAGTTGGATCAATCAACCAAGCTACTGCTACAACTGATGCTAATGGCGATTTTGTCTTAGAAAATATGTATGCTCCACCAGGTGAACCCATCACTATCTTTTTTGATACTGGTGGAGGAACCATTGGTTCAACTGTAACTATTTCGGATGGTACTAATATAACAGACATGAGAATTTATGAAGATCATGTTATTACTCGCCACGAACAAGGATCTGATTTATCAATTATTGATATGACTCAATATGATAATGACGACGACAGTGATATTAATTTTACTGCCACCGATGCTTCCCCTGACACTTTAGTTATTGAAGATGGTTCAGAATTATATATCTCTGCTACATACACTTTTGATGCTGATGGTAACTTAACTGCTATTGATGACATTGAAATTGTTGGAACCTACACAGCTACAGGATCAGAGACTATTACGCTTTCTGGATCTTGGATTAATTCGGGTACGTTCAATGCAGCCAGCTCATCTGTGACATTCGATTCTACTGAAGGTGTGACTTTTGAAGTAATTAATTCCACCGGGGCAACCACTGCCAGTTTCTATGATTTGACTATTGCCGGAGCAGCCTTAACAAGCTTTCAACTAGAAAGTGCTTTGGATGTTAATAATGATTTATCAATTACTACAGGAGAATTGGATACTAAATCAGGAAGCAACTATCAAATAAATGTCGGCGGCAGTTGGGATAATGATGACACTTTTACTGCCAGAAGTGGAACCGTAATTATGGACGCTACTTCTGGTTCGTTAAATATTGATGCTGATGGTACCGGTACTGATTCCTTTTATAATCTTACTCTCGGCACTAGTGGCAGCGCTGCTTGGACATTACAAACTGCTATGGATGTTGATAATGATTTCACTATTGATTATGGTACCTTGTCGCTTGGTATCGGTATACCGAGTATAACTGTTGGCGGAAGTTGGGACAACAACGCTACTTTTTCTGCTGGCAATGGAACAGTTACTTTTGATTCAGCTGATACCGGTGAAACTGTAGCAGCCGGCAGTTCCGATTTTAATCATGTTATTTTTAACAATTCTGGCGGTGGTTGGACTATTTCAGAAAATATGACCACTGATAATCTCTCTATTACAAACGCCACCAGTTTTGATGCCACCAGCAGAACAATTGAGGTGCAAGGCGATTTCTCAAACCCAGATGGTTCAGTAACAACTTGGACTGGAAGCACTCTATATTTTAATGGCAGTGGCGGCTATTATGAAGTAAATTCCCGAACAGATACCGGTGACACCTATGCTCAAGTTAACGTTGGAGCAAATGAAAATGTTGGTTTCTGGTATTCTTCTTACCCAACTGGTGTGAGTATTACAGCTGGCGGGTCATTACTTTCCCAAGACCATGCCAATGTTGATGGTGATTTATACATATATGGCGACTACTATTCCCGATCAGGTGAATATTGGAATTATGCTACTGACTGGGAAGGTACTTCACTGGCTGGTTCAGAAAGACAAACCAATGTTAGTTTTGCTGACGGTGCATCATTTACCCTAGACGCTGGTGATACTATGCAAGTTATTGGTGACTCATCAAATTATACCAACATATCTAGAATCAGTTCTGGTAATTACACAATTGTAATAGATGGTGAGCTAACGTTGAGCTATTTCAATTTTGACTATGTTGATGAAAATGGATTGCAATTGACTGATGACTTAACTAGTTTTGCCATGAATAACGGATCTTTTGATAATGCCGGTGCTGGCACCACATCATACTATATTCAAATAACCGACGCTACTTTGGATACCACTTCTGACAACATTGTTTTCGATGAAACTGGCGATGGTACCGATTCTGTTGTTGATGTTAATGTTGCTGGCGACGGTTCAAATATTGATTGGACCTTTATAAATTATTCTGGAAATAAGGCTGGTGAATCCTATGATGAAGATTTGAATGGCGCTTTAATAAATTGGTTAGCAGAACTCACCCTTGGACTTAGTGCTAATACAATTGATCTGGGTCAATTAGAAACCGATTCGGTATCAGAAGAAAATAACACTATTACCGTTTCTACTAATGCAGAAAATGGCTATCAGTGTTCTTTTGCAGAAGATGGCAATTTGCGTTATGGTGCTGCTGACATTAACGATGTATCTGATGGAACAGTTTCTGCCGGTTCAGAAGAATACGGTTTAAATTGTTCTAGCGGTGGTTGTGATTTAGTAAACGACACAGCCGTCACTGGAACACCAGTATCTTTTTCCTCGTCTTCGGGACCAGTTGATTCAGAGGTTACAACACTTTTATATCGAGCTTCAATTGACAATGCCTCCCCAGCAGGAAACTTTGAACATGTAGTAACAATAACTTGCGCTGCTGACTTTTAATCTTCGTTGACACACTTTTTATATTATGATATAATATAGCTAGATAATACAGATTCTCCCCTAAAACAAAAACAAAATGAAAAGCCCAAATAGGGATTTTTTTAATTCCAGACAACTTATTTTAAGCCTTAAAAGAGCTGTCCAGTGGTATTTTATTGCCTTATTTTTGGTAATAATTGTGGGCAGTTTTTCTATTAATTCCCCTGTCCCCGAAGCTGATGCAGCTGGAATTGATTCCGATAATATTACAACAACTCTTGCTAATTACACTGTTGATGTTAATGCTCGAGTAACTGTTGAATTTACACCCGGTACTATCGGTGCAGGTGATGATATATATATTTATTTAGGTGAGGACCAATCTGGATCACTTGATCACTGGGATATTGCTTCTACTGGAAGTGGTGATTGTGCTTGTGCGTTTGGCGCCGGTGGATCAATTAATGTTAGTTCTCTAACCAATGCCACCTTATCCTTACCCACAGTAATGCAAGCATCAGTTGCTTCTGCTGGAACCGGAAATATAACCTGTACAATTGGTAATAATGGTGGAGGAGCAAATGATCCTGACAATCCATCTGTGGCCTCTGGTTATTCCATTGCAGTTGTTACAACAGATGATAACGGTGCCGGAATCGTTTATGTTGGAGATAATAACGATGTTACTATCAACGCCGCTGTTCTTCCACTCCTAACTTTAGATCTAGATAACGCCGGTGGAAATTGCACAATCACTGCTGGTGTGGCAACTTGCGCCATGGGAGTTTTAACAACTTCTTTAGTATCTGAAGGAAACTACGATGTAAATGCTTTTACCAATGCTCCTAACAGTATGACTGTGCAAATAATTGCCGATGCCGAACTTGATGATGGCGGCAATAATATTGATCCAATTGTTGAAGACACGGGCACAGTAACTGCCGGTTCGGAAGAATATGGTATTGCCGTTACCGCTGATGCTGGGTTAACTGAAAACCTTGCTAATGGATTTAACGACGACGATACCCCAATTCCAACAGGTGTTGCTACAACTGTTGTTACTTCAGCTGGACCAATAACTTCTGACGATACAACCATAAATCACCGCGTAGCTATCTCTTCCTCAACTCCAGTTGGAACTTATGAACAAATTGTAACATGGACTGCTTCTGCTGATTTTTAATGTATCATTAGGCTCTAAAATACATATTCAGACTTGTGGATAAGTTGCACTTATCCTTTGACAGAAATTATATAAATCGCTATAATTAAGAAAGATAAAAAAAACATTTCGAGATACAAAAATAAACACATGAAAAGTAAAAAATTAGTAAAATCTATTTTCGCAAACAAAATGCGCCTCAAAGTTATTGTTTTAGGTGCTTTTATTTTTACTACAGTATTCACATTTGGAGCCGGTAACATTCCTTTTGTGCAAGCAACTGGTATTGATGTTGTTACTGTTACCTTAGCCGATGACACAGTAAGTACAGCCTCACAAGTTGATGTAGTATTTACACCTCAGACAGCTTTGGTAGATACAGACGTTATAAAGATTTATTTAGGTCCAGATACAGGTGGAGATGAATGGGACATGACTGGCGTTTTAACTACAGATGTTGTTTGCGATGATGCTGGTTCTGAAGGTACATGGACTACTAACTCGGTAAATGCTGCTACCGCTTCCCTTCCAGCTTATGTCCAAATCACAGCCACTGTAGCTGATGGTGGAGCCATAACCTGTAATATTGGTCAAGCAAATGATCCAACTAATCCAGCTGTTGCTTCTGGTTATTCAATTGCTGTTGTAACTAATGACGATGCCGGCGCCGGTGTTGCTTATGTTGGTAACCATAACGACGTTACGGTTACAGCTGCAGTACTTCCCCTACTTACCATGGATTTAGACAATGCCGATGGATCAAATTGTGTAGAAACTGCTGGTGTAATTGCTTGTAATATGGGCGTATTAACAACCGCTGCTGTGACTTCTGGTAACTATGACATTAATGCTTTCACTAATGCTGCTTCCGGTTTAACAGTGCAAATTAATGCTGATGCTGGTTTGGATGATGGTGGTAATGATATTGACGATGTTGGTGAATCTACTGTTGCAGCCGGCACTGAAGATTATGGTATTGCTGTTGCCGTTGATGGTGGTCTAACAAGATCAGGAAACTTTGCCACTGACGATTCTTCGGTTCCAACTTCTGCTACTGATTTATACACTGCTGCTGCTCCTGTTACATCAGCTGATGCTACTATTACTCACAAAGTAGCAATTTCATCCTCAACTGCTGTAGGTTCTTATGCCCAAGTAGTCACCTATACTGCTGCTGGAGATTTTTAATATAATATCCACAACCCACATTCTTCAATTTAGGGTATAATAGCAACATGAAAAGATTAGTCTTACTAACAATTCTGTTGCTGTTTTTTATTGCCACTCCTGCCTCTGCACAGGCTATTTCGATAATGGCACCAGAATATAACTATCAGGTTAAACCGGGAGAAACTATTACCGAAACGGTGCGTCTTTTTGACAATACTTTAAATGGCAAGACTGTTTATCCAGCCGTTTATAATTTTACACAATCAGAAGATTCTCAAGGAACAATTAGAGTTATTACCGATCCCACTGAACTGCTCGATGATATAAATTGGGTAAAGATAAGCCAAAATGCTATACAAGTTCCATCTGATGGAAGCATTGTTGAAGTGAAAATGACCATAACCATTCCTCAGGATGCCAGACCAGGGGCTCACCTTGTTACCGTTGCCTATTCCGACTCCCCTCCCGCAGAAGATGTGGTTCCTGGAACTACCAATATAAATTTAGTTTCCCAGCTTTTATGTAATTTATTTATAACTGTGGTTGGACCAGCTTCAGAAACTATGGAAGCCGATTTCAAAGTTGGTCGCGTGGGTGGTGAAGATGTTGATATGATGTCGCCGGAACAACGTCAGAAAAACTTTAAAGAAAAGAAGTTTTTCTTAAAACCACCGGTTGACTTTTTACTCACCGGAACCAACACCGGCGACACTTTAATTACACCTTCCGGAAATATTTCTATTTATAACGATTTATTTGGCGGTAAACAAACTGGCGAACAGCTACTTATCAATGATAGTGCCAACAGAATTTTGCCAGACACCGGTAGAGCAATTGAAACTCCCCGTTTTGGTGATGGTATAATGATTGGAAAATATAGAGCCAAAATGACATTAGTTTATGGAACTCCTGCTCAAGGTATTGAAATTACCAAGTCTTTTTGGATAGTTCCAGTGGTAGAAATTGCTATTGTACTCGGATCACTTTTAATTCTAACCTTGCTTATTACTCTTTACATTCATTGGCGCAAGAAAAAGCGAGAGGAACTTGAAGAAGAACAAGAAAGTAAAATTGCAAAGAAAGTGGAAGAAAGATTATCTAAAAAAGAATCTCCTACAGAAAATAGTTCTGAAAACAATGATTCTCCAGATAGACCAAAAATAGTTTAATTTGTATTATAAAACTCCAGAGCGAATCTGGAGTTTTTGATTCTCTTTGGAATCAGGATTATATTTTTATGCAGAAGAATACCACAAATTTCTCGTCAACCGTACTTGTGATCTTCACATTGAGAGGATCAAACTTTTCCCTATCCAGAAATTCAATTACTTCCTGCGGTGTATTGAACTCTCTGTGATCCCACATGTTTTTTCTCCTTCGAATGTACAAGTTGATAAAATGTCATCTTTGAGGACATTTTATTATACTATCTTGCTTTTGTCAAAATTGCTTTTTCTCATTAATTAGGTCTAACTATTGACATATTTAACTTCATAATGTAATATAACGCGAACTACAATAGTAATTGTTCAAAAATCGTTCTATAAAAAAGGAGGATTCGAAATGATTATCTGCAAACGGATTCTGGCTTCTATCTGTATCGTGTTGTTTTTCTTTCTACTCGTTTCTATCTGGAGCATGGATGAGCTACGGTTGAACGTTAATACCTTTGCATATTGGGTGTTCGTCGAAGAACCCCCGCAATTCATCTGGCAGTGGATTATCGCCTGTTGTTTTGTTGGTTCACTGTATAGTTTGTACATTGTTCCATTTCTTTGGTTATACTATGCTCATAGATTTTTAAGAGATGATCCGGTGTTCAAATATTTCGATACGGATAACTTTAATAAATCTTTCTCACCGATGTTTTGTTGAGTTATGTTTCGTACCTTAAAAAATCTCCCCTTGGAGATTTTTTCTTTTCTAAACTTTATCGTACTTTCCACCTTTTGACGCCAAAAGCTGGAGGGAAAAGCGCCTCGCGATGGTTGATTTTTGAAGCTTACTACAAACTCGAGGAAACAACACTTTTTGATATGAAAAACCGCCGAGTCAGATTTTAAGGTCTGATACGACGGTTTACTTCTTCAATTACTCTTAGTCTTCAGATTTGAACGAACCCTGTTCGTAGGGTTTCTCATCCAGTCCGATGACAGTTTCGTGGATAGTGAATGCAGGCATCCGATTACTAAGTACACGCAAACACTTATCACCATTAAATTTATCTAAAGTAAATTTGATAGAGATTTCGCAGAACCCACGCTGTCTTGCAATATTAGCAATGACGTTCGCAGTGGCAAATCTGAAATCTCCATCACCCTGAATTTCGAGAGGTTCACCTTTGTCAATAGAATTCAAGGCATTGAATATCATGTGGTTAGGAAGTTTTCTTAACGCTTCGAGACTGTGAATTCCGTAAACCCCAATCACATTGCACTTCTGAAATTTTTTCCAAAGAACTTTCATTTGCTTCGTCCTCCTGTATGTTTAGAGTGCGTTGTTTGAACTAAGTCGAACTGAGTACTATATGTTATAGTTTGGTTTTTGTCAAGGATAAGAAAAACCGGCGCGAATGCAAGAAGCACCCGGCCGGTTTGATTGTTCTTGGAAGATGTCCTTAACTGCAGAACATCGCGATTCCGCACATTGCGAGGAGCGACCACATGAGAATCGTGTTCGTCCAGTACTGTTTTCTGGTCATTTGCATATCCTCCATTTAGCTTATTGCTCTCAATTAGAGCATATAAGCATTGTTGAACAACTCAAAAGAACTATTATATATTATAGCATTATTCTGTATTTTGGTCAATACGGAGGAAGTTAGTTAAATCCCCTGTTTTGGGGATTTCTATAATTTATATTTTATTAATTTATCTATTATTTTTCACCTTTTGGATTAATACTCCACCTTTTGGCGCCAAAAGCTGGAGGGAAAAGCGCCTCGCTCATGGATTCACTTGGAGCACTGTGAGGGCTCGATTTCGTTAAATTTGTGAACTCACTTCGTTCAGACAGCACAAATTTTGCTTCGCAACACTCAATCTCGCCTCGCATTGCTACCCAACCTCACCATAGGCTCGGGAGACGACTAAGACGATTGACTTTTCGAGCAAACAAAAATCCCCACATGCTCGGGGATTTTTTACGACGACGACTTACGCGATTCCTCATCAAGTCAAGTTAACCAACCTCACCCCAGGTTGGAATAACTACGCAAGCTTACCAAACGCTCGGAAAATTCATTTTTTAGTTTTCTTTTCATGCTTTTCAATAAAATCTCTCGATGCTTTTGTTCTTCTCATATCCTTAAATATTGGAAACTCCATATACTGCTCCATGCTAATATCCTTCTTCTTGATAGCATCAGATAGCAATAGAAAGAACTCTTCTTTCTTTTTCTGCAATGCTAGTAGCCCTAATTGAAGCTTTCTGCCTTTGTCTGAATAATCCATTTTCATCACGTCATCCTTTATCTTGGAGTACTTGCCATCTTGTTTTTTGGCCAACCAATAGTTTAACTGCCCCATGTCTTTAATAATCGCTTCAGACCCATCATCCCTCATAACAAATTCAGCTAAATGCTCTGCCACAAAGTTTCTATTTTCCAATAGTCTTTGGTAGATTATTTTGCTTGTTAGATATAATGATCTGTCCGTATTATTGTTATCAAACTTTTTCCATATCTTAGCTGCAATATAAACACCTGTTGCTTCAAATAGATCTAGACTATCACTTATATAGTCTGTAGTAGTATTTAGCCTTTTTCCAATTTCAGCTTTATGCTTTTTAATCAGCTTTTTATCAACCTTGTCGAGATACTCTTTGTTTACCATCCCATCATTATGAACAAATATATTCCTTCTCTCTTTCACTTCGATAAGATTAATCTTATATTCGTTCCAGTACTCCGCACTTAAAGATGATTTTTCCATCAAAATATCGACTATCTCTATCTTATCATTTCTGAGCAGGTCATTTATATATAATGAAACAATGTTATACCTTATCTCCTCAACGTTGTTAGCCCCATCTAAGTCTTTTATCGTTATTTCATGATTAGATAATTCAGATATAAATATTTCCTTATTGATACCATTAATATAATATATTAAATCAACGAGTAATTTTTCATAGACTGAAATTAGATTCATCAAAGTGGAGTGTATAATAAATTTTCTTCCGATAGTCATAAGGTTCATATCTTTCTCTGTCTTTTCTATTTCCTTATATGCATTGTAATCGCTTGTTAGAAGAGACACAGATCCTTCTTCTTTCTTAATTTTGTATTTCTTACTGCATAGCTTACTAATCCTTTTCTTCATTTCTTTCAATCGTTTTAAATCATCTCCTTTGATGCTTGATAAGCTTAAATCCTTTTCTATTTCAAATTGCAGAAGTGCTAAATAAGCATGAGGATTCTTCTTTATTATTTGTTTCTTGTTTCTTTCAAATACTTCAATAAGGTTTATAAAATCTCTTAATGCCTCTACATTAAGAACGTATTGATTTATAACCTTTTCAATATCTCTTCTAATCATATGTTTGGATTAATAAAAAGTCGCTTTGGTTTTTTGCGACTTGTGGTTTTGTTTAGACTTTTTAGCGTTTTAGTGTTTTATGAAACTTTTTAGCGTTTACTTCAAAATTATACCAGATTCTTTATTCCAAAACAAACATTTCTTCGCAGTAATCTGCGTGGGGGCGGATTTTGTTGTAATTGCGAATAAATTTCAGCTTGGGATTTATAATTTTAACAAAAGCATCAACCGATTCTTCCCAACCTTTTTTACACACTTCTTTGGTGTCACAATTAAGGTCTTTGCATGCATCAAGCACCGGACACCAATTATATGAACGCCAGACGATTTTTTTATCATCCTCAAAAACAATCGGAACTTCTTTCGGATCAATGCCAAGATAGTTTATTAAAAACACCTCGTAAGCTTTCCTTAAATCACTCCCTTCAATTTCATTCAGCAAATGCTTATTCTCATTAATCCACTTTGTTCTTTTTTTAATCTGCTCCGAGTTTATTTTTTCATAACTTTCCCTTTTTTCCGCAACCTTAATTCGTTCCGCTTGTTTTTTGATTTCAGTTTTTTTATTATCCTTATTCATAATCTAATCCTACCAAAATCCGTTTTTCCGCACAAATCCCCCTCGTCATCCATAGTCGTAAAGTTCCCCGAGCCTATGGTGAGCTTGGCTAGCAATGCGAGACGAGATTGAGTGTTGCGAAGCAAAATTTGTGCTGTTTGAGGAGGAATTTCTTCCGACGAGTTCACAAATTTAACGAAAGTGAGCCCTCACAGTGCTCCAAGTAAATCCATGTGCTCGGCAGTTTTGGCTACCTTTTGCTGCCAAAAGGTAGAGGAGAAATTCCCGGTTGTGACTTTTGACCCCACCTTTGGTTCACACAAAAGGTGGAAAATTAAATCCATGCGAATCCATGAGCGAGGCAGTTTTTCCTCCAGTTTTTGCTGCCAAAAAGTGGAAAACAAAATTAATTTAAATAAAAAGAAACCCCTATTATGGAGTTCTTTTAAAACATTCTATCTATTCCTCAAATACTCAATAATCCTATTGACACAACACTACAATCTGCTATAATTCAAATATCACGATGAGAGGACTACCAAAGGGTTTTATCCCGCGGAAATGCCTCTCTTTTGTTTTACTAATTTTTTCTTAAATAATTGAATATTAACAATATATTTACTATATTTCCTTATTAAAGAGGAATATCTAGCATTTGGTACAATGATCTTCCTTAGTTTATTATTCTTATCTAGATACTCAATCAAACAATAGAAATCACCATCTCCGGAAACGATAATAGCTTTTTTATAGTTCGGGTATTCTATCATTGAATGCAAAACCAATTCTGCATCCACATTTCCCTTTATTTTAACTCTCCCGTTTTCTTTGATTTCTAATGTTGGTTTAAAAACACAGATAAAACCAGCTTCTTGTAAATCAGAATATAACATCTGATTTCCCGAGACAAAACCTATAAATAAGTATGCTTTCTGAATATTGTATTTGTTTTGTAGGAATACTCTAAATCTATGGAAATCTAAACTCCAACCTTGACTTTTAACACCAAGGTTCAAATTTTGACTATCAATAAATGCATAATTTCTCTCTTTTTTATCTGACACCTAATCTCCACGTCCCCAGAATTATCAAATAAAAATCGCCTTGGAATTATTCCCCAGAGACGATTTATTGCTTATATTATATCACTCCAACAATAAAACACAAACTTTCTTTACACTTTTCTTTTTACTCTTTGCTCTTAGATTATCTGTTACGCAGATAATCTATTATTTTCTTCTTACTCGGTTCCTTGCGATTTTTTGTTACATAACGCAAAACGTATTCCTCTGCTTTATCTAAAACCTTTCCAACTTCTGGACCAGACTCTAAACCAAATTCCTGCATAATATCTTCACCTGATATTAAATGTCTAATTGATTGTGTTTTTGCTTTAGCAAAGGCAGCGCGCATTTTATTTACGTAAACCGCCACTTCTTTTTGATTCTGCAAATCCTTTTTCTGACCATCATAAACTGCCCCTAGACTATCCAATCTATAAAGTTCTAATAAATCATCACCGCGATCTGGATCCTTAATAAAATATTTGTAAATCGTATTTGGTCGCATCTCATAAACTGAACCCGAGGAAAACAAATGATGATTCTCGACTAACCACACAACATAATCCTTCAAGGAATTTGGGAAACGCAAACGCTTGGCAATTTTAGCCGTTAACTCTCCCCCCACATCTGTGTGTTCATGATATTGAATTTTGGAAACTCCATCTTTCTCGGGAGTTTTAATCGTTAATACTTTTCCAACATCATGAAACAAAGCTCCTAATTTCAATTCCAAAGAATGATACGGCATTAATTTAGAAACTACCAGTTTAGTATGTTCATAAACATTGCCTTCACTGTGCCAAGCTTCATCTTGTTTGGTTTTTTTAGCCAAATTTACTTCCGGCAAAATTAACGGTAAAAGTTTACTTTCTTCTGCCAGTTCAAACCATTTGTAAGGATCGGCCGCATAAGCTTTTAAAAATTCATCTCCGATGATTTCTGGTGGCACAATATTTGAGGCAAAAACATGATGCATTTCATCCTTCATAGCTTGCCAAGTTTTTGGTTCAATTTTCATCTTGTGCTGGCAAGCAAAACGAATTCCTCTTAGTATCCTTGAATAATCTTCTCTGAATCTATCCCGAGGTTTTTCCACTGTTCTAATAATTTTGTTGCGTAAATCTTTTTGTCCGTTGTAAGGATCAATTAAATCATTATTTATAATATCGTAAGCCATAGCATTTATGGTAAAATCGCGTCGGCTCAAATCATCGGTAATGGAAAGCGCTGGATCATACTGCACATCAAAATCTTTGTACCCTCCAACTTTGGTAGAAACTTCAGTACGAGGTAAAGACAAATCAAAAGTTATTTGACCATCCGTTGGACGAAACTTTAAAACACCAAAACTCTTTCCTACCAAATTCACATCTCCTAGGTTTCTTAAATACGCTTCCAACTTATCAAGCAAAACTCCCGTGACCACAAAATCATAATCATCTGATTCTCTACTTGATAAAACATCACGCACAATTCCCCCCACCAAATAAACTTTAGCAGAATTAAAATGTTGCGGAATTTCAAGCAGGGTTTTAAATTCCTCTTGCTTGGTTGTTTTTTTCAGTTCTCTTTTATACATATCTATATTCTAACTCATTTTAGAGATAAAAAAAAGCGGATATGAAGCAGGAGGTAATCATATCCGCGGTGCAGGAATATTGCCATTTTTCCAGGTGTTGGTATGAGGTTATGTGATATACGCTACTTTTCAGCAGAGTCCAAGCGTATCACATGGCTCACCCGCAAACCACTCTTATTTGTATATCTATAATAGTAATCTGAGCAGATTTGTCAACTAGGAAGGATTAGCAATCATTGCTCGCAGTTTCCTTATTCTATCTTCTGCTGGTGGATGAGTAGCAAACAACTTGTTCATAAATCCCTGATTCTTTCTACGCGGAGGGGCAATATATAAATGTGAAGTGGCATTAGAAACTCGCTTTAACGGAGTTGGGTCATTTGCAATTTTTTCTAAAGCTGAAGCCAAACCTTCAGGGTAACGAGTAAGTAATGCACCCGAGGCATCGGCCAAATATTCTCTTTTTCTGGAAATTGCCAATTGTATAAGTTTGGCAATAATTGGTGATAAAACTACAAGTAATAGTCCCACCACCATTATTAAAGCACCAATCTGACCACCAGCATTATTTCTTTTTTTGCCTCCCCCGCCCCAGAAAAGTGAAGTACGCAAGAAAATATCTGTGAGAATTTGCACAAAACCAACTAAAATCACCACGAGAGAAGCATAACGAATATCATAATTCTTTACATGAGATAATTCATGACTAACAACTCCTTCAAGTTCTGTTCGATCCAGTTTTTCAATTAAACCGGTAGTTAGGGCAATAGAAGCTTTCTCAGGTTTACGGCCAGTAGCAAAAGCATTGGGAGAAGCATCTTTAATCAGATAAATATTTGGCACCGGAATTCCAGCTGTAATACAAAGATTTTCAACCACATTGTAAATATCTTTATTTGAGTCTCTATAAATCCTTTTAGCACCGCTAATACCAAGCACAATTTTGTCACCAGCAAAATATCCGATTAATCCATAAACAACAGCAAATACTCCTGAGAAAGCCAAAATACCATAATTACCATTATTATAAACACTAATAAAATATCCTAAAATTCCTATTAGTACAAAAAATGATAATAGGAGTATCCAAGAATTTCTTTTGTTGGCAGCAATTTCTTTATACACAAGAAAGATTAAAGATTAAAATGCAAAAGTCAAAGATTCGTTACCTGATTATTATCCCCCGACGTAGTCGAGGGATATTTTTCTCTTTTCTCTTTGCTCTTTTCTCTCTTAGAATTTTACTTCAACCGGTTCTTTCTGTTCCTCGTTTTCAATTTCAAAGAATTCAGCTTTCTTGAAACCTAGCATAGAAGCAAACATATTGGTTGGGAAAACTTCCTGCTTGGTATTAAAGTCACGCACGTTGCCGTTGTAAAATCTGCGGGCAGCTTGAATTTTATTTTCGGTATCGGAAAGTTCTTTTTGCAGCTCTAAAAAGTTTTCGTTAGCTTTTAGGTCTGGGTAGTTTTCGGCAACGGCAAACAAACTTTTCAAAGTTCCTGACAACATATTTTCCGCTTTACCTTTGGCTTCCGGATTGGTAGCATTCATAGCTTCACTTCTAGCTTTGGTTACATTTTCAAACAATTCTTTTTCATGTTCAGCATAACCTTTAACGGTATTTACCAAATTAGGAATCAGATCATAGCGTCTTTTCAATTGCACGTCAATGTCTGACCAAGCTTCGGACACGCGGTTTTTCAAACGGATGAGGCCGTTGAAAACACCTATTAGCCAGAAGGCTATGATTACCACAATGGCAATCAAGATGTAAATAATAAACATTGGTTTAGTTAATGATTTTACTTTATTTTACCACTTTTCATATTTTTCTACAATATTCCCTGTTTTACCGTATTTAGGGCCAAAAACGCACATTTTATGCGTCCTGGAGTAGGTTCTATACCTAAAATATCGGCTTTAAAAGTATCATTGGTAAGGGCTAAAATCTCCTCAATTTTCTTACCTTTAATATAATCTGTAAGAAGCGAGGCAGCTGCCACACTAATAGCACATCCTTGACCTGAAAAAGAAGCTTCAGTAATTTTATGGTCCTCAATTTTCAAATAGACAACCAAATCATCACCACACAAAGGGTTTTTTGCTTTTAAAGTTTTGGTGGCATCCTTTATCTCACGAAAATTATGTGGGTCTTTACTGTGTTCTAAAATTTGTTCGCGGTACATACTTTGGTCACTCATTTGTTCCAATTATTTTTTATTTCTTTTAGCGCTTCTATAAGTTTATCAATTTCTTCTTTGGTGTTGTATAAATAGAAACTTAAACGAGCTGCTGCCGGAGTATTTAAACAATTCATTACCAACTTGGCACAGTGATGACCGCTCCTGATGGCAATCCCCTTTTCGTTCAAAAGACTTGATAGATCATGTGGGTGAATGTCAGCAAAGGAAAATAAAAATGTTCCGGTGCGAAGATTTTTATCTTTCGGTAAATATACTTTGAGTTCTTGAATCTCTTTTGATTTCTCCAAAAAGTAATCTACTAATTCTAATTCGTGTTGTTTTATTTTTTCCAAACCAATATTCTGTAAATATTCCAAGGATTTGGCAAATGTTATCACACCAGCAATGTTGGGTGTACCCGCCTCAAACTTCCACGGTAGCTCACTCCATTCTGATTCCTCTTCTGACACTTCGCTGATCATTGATCCACCAAATTGATATGGGGGCATAACTTCTAAAATTTCTTTTTTAGCATACAAAACTCCCACACCAGTTGGACCCAGTGCTTTGTGAGCAGAAAATACATAAAAATCTACATCCAGATATTTAACATTAACTTGTAGATGCGGAATAGCTTGGGCACCATCAAGAAGAATTTTAGCACCGACTTCTTTAGCACTTTTAATAATTTCATCAACAGGCACAACTGTTCCCAGAGTATTTGAAACATGACTTAGAGAAACTATCTTGGTTTTCTCCGACGACATTTCTTTAAACTTTTCTAGGTCCAATATAAAGTCTGGTTTAATGGGAACAATCTTCAGAACTGCTTTCTTACGCTTAGATAATTGTTGCCAAGGAACTAAATTAGAATGATGATCGAGCTCCGAAACAATAATTTCATCTCCTTCCTTAATATTTTCTTCTCCCCAAGTGCTGACAACTAAATTTATTGATTCAGTTGTTCCTTTGGTAAAAATAACTTCTTCAGGTTTGACTCCTCCTATAAATTCGGCTATTTTAGCTCTAGTATCTTCAAAAGCAGCTGTTGCATTTTCTGAAATTGAATAAACGCCACGATGCACATTAGCATTAAATTCTTCATAATATTTCTTTTCGGCATCAATTACAGTGCTAGGTTTCTGGGAAGTGGCGGCGGTATCAAAATAAATCAAGTCTTTATGACTGTTAAAAATAGGGAAATCATTTTTTATATCTTTAAGCATTTAGTTTTTCTTTAAGACTCTTTTTAATACGTCTAATATTTTTGAAATTATTCAATATTGGTTCGAAAAATCCTGACAGCATTAATTGTAACGTATTTTCTTGTGAAAAACCACGTGATTGCAAATAAAATGTATTTTCTTCATCAAATTCCCCAGCAGTAAAAGTATGAGTGGCCGAAACATCGTTGGTATCAATATAAAGTTCTGGCAAAGAATTGGTGGTTGCTTTTTTAGAAAGCAGTTTAATATCAATGTCTTCATACGATTCTGTCTTTTTTGCATATTCTTCAATATTGATTAGTCCAAAAACATTGGTTTTAGCTTCGTCCCTAACAATACCCTTGGCAGTTATTTTTCCTCTGGTATTTTTACCAATGTGATTATGTTTAATATAAATTTCTTGACTTTCCTTATTAGCGGTAATGGTAGCTACATTACTTCTAGCTTTAGAATTATTTCCCACCAGATCTATTACCACCTCTCCCCTAACTGACCGCTCGGGAATAATTAGGCTTTTTAGACTGGCATCTTTGGCTATTTTAATTTTGTACTGAAAATCAACTGCTATTAATTCAGCCACGATTTCTAAATTACTATTAGCACCAAGTTCAACTTGCAAGCGTTTAGTATTTTTGAGATTAAGACGAACTTCCTTACCGGCAGCAATTTGTATTTCTAAATTTTCTACTTTAGAATTTATGGTTTTGTTTTTTGCAACTTTAATAAGCTCTGCTGGTGGCAGATTTTTTAGCTCGATGGCTGATTGTAAATTTTTTCTAATAGTGTCCATTATCCTACTGAACCTTCCATTTCCATTTGAATTAGTTTATTAATCTCAACTGCGTATTCTAGTGGTAGCTTTTTGACAATTGGTTCAATAAAACCATTAACAATTAAATTGGTGGCTTCTTCTTCAGAAAGACCACGGGATTGCAGATAAAATATTTTTTCTTCATCAATTTTTCCGGTGGTTGCTTCATGACCAATGGTGGCTTTATTTTGTTTAATATCAATATCAGGAATGGTATCAGACTTGGAATGATCATCTAAAATTAAGGCGTCGCATTGAACATGGGTTTTGGCATTTTTGGCGGTAGGAAGAATTTTTAAACTTCCCCGGTAAATTGAATGACCACCATCTTGGGAAAGCGATTTCATTACAATTTTGGAAGTTGTATTGGCTCCTAAGTGAGTTACTTTTGAACCGGTATCTAAAACTTGATCCTCACCGGCAAAGGCAATACTTAGATGATCAGCTTTAGAATTCTTTCCTTGTAGAATGCTCATGGGATACAACATAGTAACGGCTGAACCTAAATTACCTGACACCCATTCCATGGTGGCGTCGTCTTCAACAATGGCTCTTTTAGTATTTAAGTTGTAAACGCTTTTAGACCAGTTTTCAACTGATGAATAACGAAAACGAGCTCCTGGCTTCACAAATATTTCTACACAACCAGCGTGCAAGGAATCAACATCATAACGCGGAGCGCTACACCCTTCAATGTAATGCGCTTCCGCTCCTTCATCAACTATTATCAAAGTGTGTTCAAACTGACCAATTCCTCGGCCATTTATTCTAAAATAAGCTTGTAAAGGCAAATCTATTTTTACATTCTTAGGTATATACAAAAATGTACCTCCACTCCAAACTGCTGCATGCAAAGCTGCAAATTTATGTTCAGATAACGAAACGCAACGAGTCATAAAATATTCTTTCACTATTTTTGGATATTTATGCACCGCTTCATCCATGTCTATAAATATTACACCTTGCTTTTCCCATTGCTCTTTTAAATTATGATAGACAACTGAAGATTCATATTGCGCACCAGCTCCAGCCAAAGCTTTTTTCTCAGCTTCAGGAATTCCCAATTTATCAAAAGTATTTTTGATTTCTTCAGGAACATCCTCCCAATCTTTTTCATTATGAACTTTTCCGGGTTTGGCATAATAAATAATTTTGTCTAAATCTAATTTCTTTAAACTGGGACCAAAAGCTGGCATGGGCTTTTCTAAAAATTTTTTGTAAGCTGATAGTCTTTTCTCAAGCATCCAGCTTGGTTCTTTTTTATCTTTAGAAATTTGCCTAATTATATTTTCGGACAAACCAAATTTAGCACCTTTTAAGTAAGGTGCTTTATTTTTTAAATCATCTCTATTCAAATTCTTGGTAACCATTGGTAGATATTTCCTTTATTAATTCGTCTCCTCCTGATTTTTTAATCACGCCGTCACTCATGATATGAACTTGATCGGGTTGCAGATATTTTAAAATATGTTGATAGTGAGTAATAATCAACAGAGTTAAATTGTTTTCTGCTTTAACTTTTTTGATTTGCTGACAAACTTTTTTAAGGGCATCAATATCTAACCCAGAATCAGTTTCATCTAAGATTGCTAGCTTTGGTTTTAGAATGGCTAGTTGCAATATTTCAGCTTTCTTTCTTTCTCCTCCCGAAAATCCTTCGTTAACTGATCGTTTCATCATGCTTTCATCCAAGCCAATTTTTTTAACTTCTGCTTGCATGTAATTACGAAATTCCAATGCTCCCAGAGGCTTATCTTTGTGCAAATGATTATAGGCCAAGCGCAAAAACTTTTCGTATGTTACTCCCGGGATAGCGGGCGGATTTTGCCAAGACAAAAATAATCCTAGGGCAGTTCTCTCTTCTGCTTTAAGATCATTAATCTTTTTATCAGCAAAAATAATTTCCCCATTGGTGATTTCAAATTTAGGATAACCAATTAGACCTAAAGCTAATGTAGTTTTACCAGAACCATTTGGTCCCATAATCGTGTGGATTTCCCCATTTTTGATTTCTAAATTAAAACCTTTTAGTATTTCTTTTCTTCCAGCGTTAACTTTTAAATCTTTTATCTCAAGCATTAAATTAGATCTTTAATAGTAATATTATTCATAGAATCTTCTATAGCTTTGTGAATTTTTTGCCAAGCTGAACGGGCGTGACATTTTTCCGCCAACGGACAATCGCCATGCAAACAAGCAACCGGCGTCGTTTCTTCCAAAGCATTAATTACATCGGCCACTTTAATTTCGCTTGGTTTTTTAATCAATTGATAACCTCCTTTGGTTCCTCCTTCACTTCTAATAATCCCTTTTTTTCTTAAAGGGATACAAATTTTTTGCAAGAATTTATAGGGCAGATGATAATTGTTAGAAATTCGTTTCAGAGAAATTACTCCTTTTTGAGCATCCCGCGCCAGCGCGGTAACTAACAAAAGACCATAATCTACCTGTTTTGTAACAGAAAACATATAAGTTGCTAATGGCTTATAGCTAATGGCTTTTACTATTTTTTATTTGCCATATTGCTATATGCTACATGCCATCTAATTTATACTATATTAGTAGTATATTACCCTAAATTAAAAAGATGTCAACCTAGTAGTACAACTTTATCATTTTCTAATAGTATAATATGTTTTTTAAATTGAGGCCTAATTAGGATGGTTTTTATATAGTGTTATTTCATGTTGTACTACCGGGTCAACGGTGGCATCTTTTTCCTATTCTGAATTCAGTTCTTTTAGTATAGTGTTTAGCTCCTCACTATCATCATAGGTATTTTCTTCAGGATTTAATTTGGCATTATCTAAAGCGGCTTCATTTAGCAAAGGATCAAAACCATTTTGAATTTCATCATAATCGCTGTAGCCGTCGCTGTCCGTATCGGCAGTAGTATCGTTGGTGCCATATAATTTTTCCTCTTCAGCTGTTAAACCGTCACCATCAATATCATTGCCGGTAATCTCTTCTACTTTTTGATTGGCCACATCATTAACCATCTCATTATAATAATCTTTACCAACACTAAATAGTAAATATAACAATCCAGCTATCATAAGCACAGCAATTATAACTATTAACCAGATTGTACGCGCAACAGTTTTTTCCATATTTTAATTATAGCAAATATATTTACTTAATTCTATTTTTTTGGTGTTAGGATTTATTTAGGTTTTTTATATCTTTTACAAATACCATAATTTACAAAATGATTATATAAAAAAGAGCCCTAGAGAACGGACTCGTATAAATTGAGTGCGTTCTCTAGGGTGGACTTACGATGTTTCAGGCTCGCAGCAGGATGAGTTGCGATAGATGATTTTCACTCTGCAGGACGGCCGCATCCGGTATCTTGATGATATTTACGACCTCCGGCATAGTCAGGGTATTTTCATTTACCGCGTTCTGTACAAAAATCTTGATGTTGGACGTTCCGGCCTCGATCGCATTCTTCTTTATTGCGTTGTTGGCCGTGTCCATGTTCGGTGTGATTGCAAAAAACTGCTGGGCCACATCCGTGATTCCCGGCATTTGTTCGATGGTTGCCGTGATCATAGCTTCCTCGGTTTTTTGATTGAGGGTGGCCTGACTGCTGATAGTGAAAGTGAAAACCAAAAGAAAAATCATCGTCATCAACATTAAAAACTTCTTCATAAACGTACCTCCTTAAATACAGAATGTTTTAGACGAGGTACTTCCCATTTTTAGCTTACAATCCATCACCTCCTCTCTTTCATGAAACTGTGCTATAAGAGCCAGTTTCAGATACATCATGAAAATTTACCATTATTAAGAGAACATATTTTTATTATAATACACTTAGATAATTAAGCAAATTTTATCCACAGGCTATGCTCTAATAAGGTAAAAAAGACCCATCTCCCTTTTCAGGAAGATGGGCTATATTCTCTATAAAATTCGCCTTTGATTTGTTATGATGCGGCTGCTGTTCTTAAAAGTTCTCTTGTTGATGTGAATGTATAAAGCTTGTTGCCATTCACAGCGACAAGCAATCCACCACTCACACTTACCGGCGTAAGCATTGTTTTAACAGCACCAACGCAGTTACCAGTTGAATCAATAACTACCAGCACATTTTTTTTCTCAAGCATTGTAATGACACAATCGCCGTTGAGTGCTAATGGCTGCCATATTGGAGTGTATCCCCAAACCGGATACTTGCTAAAATCCAGTCCATCTTTGGGAGAATGATACTGAAATTCCTCAAGATACGGCCACAAATCTATCTTATTCACCAATTTGAGCTGATTCTTAGTAGAATCTTCCTCTAGAACATATAGAATCGGTTCGGTTGTGCCAGTTACATAAATACGATCGTCTGACCAACTTCCGTGATATGCTAAACGCGCTTGTGCCAACAAATCATCATCTGGTGGATTAAGGATCTTGGCAATCTGATTACCTGTTTTCTCATCATAAACAGTCACGATGAAAATCTGATCCCACCTTATCGCTGGCGCTATTTCTGAAATTCCGACGATTTCCCCTTCTTCTGTTTGACTGTAGATCATTGCAGCATCCTGCCATTGCTCCAACTCCTTATCCAATTCTTGTTGCGAAGTGAACGATGTTGATTCCATTAAATTAACTAACAACTCATCGTTATACACCACTCCACTCTGTACTGCTTCGTCAATGATCTTCAATTTGCTTGACACTATCCTAATTTGATCACTTAGATCATGATCAAAAGAGGCAATCCTTTCGCCAGGTAAAACGGCAAAACGCAGAACTCCGCTTATTGCTGTTTCTTCCAGTTTAATTTGATTTTCATTCATCTTCATTTTCTGAATATACTTTGACCCCCTGGTGCAGACATAGACCTCATTGTTGTATGAAGATGATGAATAGAATGCTTCAGGAAGACGACTAACAATATCACCCTCCCTGTCAACTACCAATGATTCATTTCTTGTTGGTAAGCTAACCAAGAATAGATCGTTCTCCGGTACATAGATTACCGCTGATATTACATCGTTCGACTCCAGTGGCAGAACAATGCAATTGCTGGGTGTTGTTGATGTTACCATGGGTATGTGTTTGACAGCGCATCCACTGGTAACGACCACGAGAATTAGAACTACCAAAACATGTGTTATCTTGTTCATGGCTTTCGCGCTCCCTTTTTTGATCCGTTTGAAGCACAATATTCAGGAATTTCATCAAAAATTATGCGAGGTGTTACTCAGTACCAGTTAGTCAGCGTATCCTTCCGGTGGCTTCGGCGCCTTAACCACAACACCGATACAGTTATTGCATGGCCAATGAACCAAACACTCCATCGGGTTACCATAAATATCGTACGCCATTTCGCCACAGACATCCTCGTTGGGATGTTCTTGGGTTTCGTATTCCTGTCCGTTGGCCCAAGCTAATTGTTGAGCCAGTTGTTCTGCTTGCCAAAAACTTTGGTAGGGATTTCCGAGCAATTTGAAGTGCCCGAGACTGTTACCTTCTTGATTTTCAACGAATACCCAGGTTACCTCTTCGGTAACACCCATGTTGTCTGCCATTACAGCAACATGAGACATTGCCAGGAAGGTGGCCAGCAAAACAGTCAATGTGAGCAGTTTTAGACTTTTCATGATATACCTCCTTTAGTTTTATTAGGAGGGCACTATAACTACTACCCTTTGGCTATCCGGAGCCCTAGATATGTCTCCTAAATATCTAAGGGAATGGGGATTTATGGCAACACCTCGCAATATCAACCAATTCTATATGAACCGCTTATTTAAGCGAATATGTCTATATTATATTGTGAAATGAACAACAGAATAAAATATCACTATTTCTAGTATATGTCAAATTAAAAAAACTGCCAATGATGCAGTTAAAAATATAAATAAGATAGTGATTTTCTCTAAAACTATTTTGACATACTTAGTGATCTTTCCTCTGTGTAATTTTAACCTCTTCTTCTTTAACTTCTAAACCACTAATAATTTTATCCTTAAAACAAGCAAGGTCTAAACCCATAAAAACAAATTTACTTATTCCTTGATATTTTTTTAAAGGAGTAAAATCAAATCTGCCAAAAACACAGTTTAATAATTCAAACTTGTCACCTATTTTCACTACTCCTTTGATGCGATAAAAATACTCTTTGGATAAATCTTTCAGTAATTCCGACAACTTATCTTTATTAAAACTTTTGTCAGTTCTAACTTCGAGCAAATCAACTTCCGATTCTTGATGATATTCTTTTTTTTCTCTCGCCAAGATTTTTACATCATCTTTTTTTGAAAATAAATCAGTATCAATACCAAAAATCAAATCGGGGTCTATTTTACCTTTATCTGTCTTTATTTTAGGGGTTATTAAATTCATTTCATACACATCATCCAAAACATCATCCAGTTTTTCTTCTCCAACTTTTTCGTGTTTGTTTATCAAAATTATGTCTGTGTATTCTGTTTGCATCTTAGCAGTATAGCTTTTGTCTTTGTAACCATCAAAGTTGATAGCATCTATTACTGTAATAATTGCATCAAGCTTGAATTGATCAGAGAGACGACGAATTTCCCAAGCAATCGGAGCTGGATAAGCTGAACCAGAAGTTTCAATAATAATTCTCTTTGGATTATAGTTTTTAGCAATTTCTTTTAAAGCATTCCCAAGTTTCCCAACCAACACACAGCATAAACAACCGTTTATCATTTCCTTGGTACCAATATTTTTTTCCTTAGCCATTTCCGAATCAATTTTTGTATCACCAAATTCGTTTTTCAACCAAGCCATTTTATAATCTTGTGGCATTTCTTTTACCAAATTTAAAATGATAGTGGTTTTGCCACTACCCAAATAACCAGTAAAAACTGTAATTGGTATGGGCTTTCTACTCATTTATTTGGAAAAGTTATTTTGCTTTTCTTTTAAAGACAATTAAAGTAGTAATATACATAAAACACTAGAATGGCTGTTATTAAACTGCGGTAAGAATAGTTAAAAATAAATATCATTAAACCAAATTGTGTTCTGAACAGCAATTGACAGATTGTTGATATTTAAGTTGATTAGAGCAAATATATTATTAGATATTAATTATAGTTCTATTATAGCAAAACAGGGTTTTTACAATACCCTGTTTTATACTTATTCGGTTGGTGTTTCTGCAGACTCTTCAGTCGGTTCGGGTAGCCAATCATCAACTGTTTTCTTAATTGTAGAATTTAATGATTGATCAACTAAATAAACTTCGTTGCTATCTTTGAAACGGAAATAGGTTGTTCCAGGTGTTGAGCCGCTTTTTCCAATTACCAACTCCAAAATTGTTGTATCATTGTTCTTTACAGACAAACTAGTACCCATGTTATCAGATATTTCAAAAGCTTCTAAATTATCTGCCTTCGTGCTAACTGGTCCTTCAATTTTCGCAAACAGAAATGAATTAATCATACTATTCAGTTTGTCGAAATCGATTTCCTGATCATTAATTTTCCAAACATTGTCAGTTTTAGCAATGGTGAATTCTTCTGCTGCTTCCCCACTTTTAATGGTTATGGAATCAATTGATTCCATATCAAGTGATGGCAATAAAACAGAATTATCTTTGGTTTTAAATTTATCCCACGAGGAAACAAATATTACCGTGCCAATTAAAGCTGTCAGAACTACCAGAATTATTATTAGAGTTTTAGCTTTCATGGTTTTCTAAATTACGTTTAGTTTTTTTTCTTCTTCTAGCTAAATAGTAAAAACCAAATAGAGCAACGCCGAGTGGAATGATGACCAAATTAATATATTTAACCTGATTCTGCTGAGTTTGCGATTCAAAGATGAGCGGTGCCGCATATCCTTGTTTCACTCTTATTTGCGCTAGAGCATCATTTTGCGTTAACCAATCAATAGAATTTAAAGCTAAAATCAAAACCTGAGGATTTGATTGCACATAATTGTCCGTTAGAAAATCACTATCGCCCATAACAATCATTCTTCCTTTTTCTCCCTCACCCGTAACTGTGACTACTAACTTATATTCAGACAATTCTTCCTGATTTATTTTCAATTCGCTGTTGGGATCAAGATTAAAACTTCCAGTTTGAGCAAAGCCAGAATCGGTGGTAGACAATAAATTAGTTGCTTCCGTTCCTTCTTTTACTTCTAATGAACTTGGCCAGGGCATAACAACGGTAGTTAAAGCAGAAGTAATGGCACTGTCTGTGCTAGGAATAGTACGTGGCCAAAACGGATACGGAATTACATAATTAAATCCGCCACCGGAAAAAGAAACGCTTTCGTGTGATTTAAGATCTCCGACAATATTATTCTTTAAATCAACTCCGTAATCGGAAACTATTTTATTGATGGCATTGTCATTGACAGTAGCGTTGATGCTTTGTGTTCCCATAGTAATACCATCAAGCAAAAACATGGTTTCGCCACCTTCATCAATATATTTCTTTAGAGCGGTAACTTCTTCTTCACTAACTTCACCAGTTGGTCCAGCAATGACCAACACGTCAGGACTTTCTGACAATACTGAATTTTCTGTATCGTAAGTAACATCAACTACATCATATTGTTTATCCAGTTCCTGATAAAATCCAGAATAGTCAGCATAAATGCTTTTTTCTTCATGACCGGAAAGGAAACCGATGGTGGCCGAAGTATCTACAGTTAATTTTCTAATTAAGCTGGAAAGTCGATATTCAAAATCATCCGATTTTTCCAAGATAGGAATAACTTCAGTATCATCAAGATAAGAAATCGATAAACCAAAATATCCATTTTGAACTTGATAAGCATCCTGTTTAATTACGTTGTATTGAATCTGTTGAATACCAGCACTTTGCGCATCAACTTCATTTTCACTATTTACTTCTTTATAATTAACTTTCAATTTTCCACCCGATTCAATTTCGTAATCAGTTAGTAAATCTTTAATGTCGCGAGCGAGCACACTTAATTCCTGCGGAAATTCTTTAGATTGATAAACATCAATGGTAACAATATCAGGAAGTTCTTTAACTATGGTTTTGGAAGCATCAGACAGAGTGTAAAGATTTTGATTAGTTAAATCCAAACGGCCGCGAATATTTAGTCCGAGTAAATTTATAACAATAGCAATGGCAATAAGCGCAATTAAACCTATTTTTAATTGTCGCCAAACTTTACGCTTTGGATTTATACTTTCTCTAACCATAAACCAGTAAGTTGACAACAAGAAGGCAGCGATAGCAGTTAGGAAATAAACCAGATCGCGCAGATCAATAACTCCCCTAATCATATTATTGTAATGCCAGCTGTAAGAAAGTTGCTCAAATATTTGTTGTATTAATCCGGAAACTGAAGATAAAACAACTTCAAAACCAATGATGGCAAAAATGAAGGTAATGCCCACCGCTGTAATAAAAGCCACTACCTGATTTTTCGTTAAACTGGAAGCAAACATTCCTATTGCAGAAGCTAGTCCGGCTAAAAGAATAGCAGCAATATATTGAGCGGTAATTGTCCCCGCATCAAAATCTCCATAGAAACTTAAGAAGAACGGAATTAATAATGTAAGAAGAATTCCAGTAACGAGAAAACTTAATGACCCAAAATATTTTCCTACTAAAACTTGCCAGTCTTTTATTGGTTGTGAACGCAATAGCTGTAAGGTGTGGTTTTGTTTTTCTTCTGCTAGAAGTCGCATGGTTATAGCGGGCACAATAAACAAGAACAACCAGGTAAACATATCAAACATGGAACGCAAATCGGCAATATCATAAAGAAAAACGGATCGGAAATAGAAGAAACTATTGGCTACTAAAAAGACCACCAAAATAACATAAGCTATCGGATGATCAAAATAGGCTTTAAATTCTTTTTTAGCAATAGTGAAAATTGGTTTTAAAGCTTGTATCATTCTTTTCTTGTTAATGATCGGAAGACATTTTCCAGGTTAGCTTCTTCCTGATGAAGATTCCAGAGTGTCCAACCTTTTTGTTTAGCCAGTTCAAATATTTTAGGTGTCACTTGTTTGGCAGATTCAACCAGTAAAACAAAATTTGTTCGGTTTTGTTTATCGTTTTCACTGATCACCTCTAATACGCCATCCACTCCCAGCAAATCATTTCTAACTTCGGAATCTGCTTCAACTTCAACTTGCACACGATTGTTTTTGGAAACTTTATTTTGCAATTCATCTACACTCCCATCAGCTGCCACCTTGCCGTTGTCCAAAACTATTAGCCTATCACACATGGAAGTGGCTTCACCTAAAACGTGAGTAGAAACCATCACGGTTTTTTCTTTACCAAGTGATGTAATAAGAGTTCTTATGTCCACTCTTTGATTAGGATCCAAGCCTTCTGTTGGTTCATCAAGAAGTAGAATTTCCGGATCGCCTAAAATTGCTTGCGCCAAACCAACGCGCTGTTTAAAACCTTTGGACAAATCCCCTATTAAACGATAATAAACTGATTCAATGCCCGTGCTTTTAACAACTTTCTTAATAGCTTCTTTTCTTTTGTCTTTAGAAATTCCTTTTAAGTCAGCTGCTAACTTTAAATATTCCTGTACCGGCATTTCTTCATATAAAGGATTGTTTTCGGCCAAATAACCAATTTTCTTTTTGGCAGCAACTTTGTCTTGAATTGTTTCTTTGCCGTCAATAGTAATTTCACCTTTGTTTGATTCTATGATACCAGCAATCATTTTTAACATAGTAGTCTTGCCGGCACCATTTGGTCCGAGGAATCCCACCACCTCGCCTTTTTGAATCTCAAAACTGATATCGCGCACGGCTTTAACATCGCCGTAATTCTTTTTTATATTAGTAATTTTTATCATATTTTAACTTAAAAAAGATTAAAAAAATCTCTATAGAATTATAGCACATTTTTGGGCATTTTCTATCCACTTTTAGTACGCATTGTTATGCTATTGACAATTCTTTAGTATTATGTTATTTTGAGATGTTGGCAATTCTGCCAGCAACCGTTGTTGCACTTTAAATAACGGAAAAATTGTCTCTGCGGGCCGATTAGGTATTTGGCTTATCTAAGCCATCAGGCTAATCCGCCGCGCTTCCCGCTTCTTGAATGAGGCCGGTAGAAAAGGAGAAAGTGATGAGAAAAGGATTTGTTGAGGAAATGGTGGAAAAACATGGGTTCATCCCCCGCGGATGGGTGAAGGCTTTAATGCTGCTTTTTCTGTACATCATCGTCCCGGTGGTGCTGTTCACGATCGCCGAGATCAAATTCACGCGGGGTGTCAACCCCTGGGTTGTGAGCTTTTCTATGCTTGTCATCACCCTGTTCATCGCCTTCTGCTTCTTCTACGCGTTTGGCTGGTATGACTGGCTGGGGGAGTACTGGCAAAAAAACACCATCGGATACTACCTTGCCTTCCGCAAAAGTATTATCCACGATGTTGAAGCAGTTGTTATCCGCTTCCGCTCGGAAGTGGATCAACTCCTCGGCGTCCAAATCCTCATTCCTCTCGGCGGTTGGTTCAAGCGCCGTCCGCATATCTATCTCGGGGACAGGTGCCTGGACAAATTCTGGCGCATTTTGTTTTTTCGTGAATTGCTGACAGGATCATTCACAGCACTTCTTTTCTATGTGAATGGTAAAAGAAGCTATGACATTGGTAGAAAGTTCATGCTCACGATCATCGAAATGCTCGATATTATCACCATGTTCCCAGCCGCCGAACTTTCCATAAGTTCCGCGGAACCAGGCTACAAGTTCGCGACCGATATTCTAAGCAATATCGCCAATACCTCACGACTCGGCAAGAGCAAGGAAGGACGTTATCTGCGTCGTGAATTCGCTCTGCGATTCCGCGACATTCTCCCTCCCGGCGACAAATGTTGGGAAGAGTTCGATTACTAAGCTCTAGCAAATGAGCTAACAAATTTCCGTTAACAAAACCCCGCCGACTGGCTAAACCAGTTTCGGCGGGGATTTTTTTTTATTATCTTTTAGACTATTTCCGATTTTTCTTTTTTTTGCCTTATTTTATCCATAATTCTTACAACTGTCATATAAAGCACCGGCATAGCAATTAAAGTTCCAGCTGTGGAAAAGACTAAACCAGAAATAATTGAGACGCCCAGTCCTGTCCAAAATGGATCAATTATCGTTAATGGCAAAATTCCCATTATGGTTGTGATTGAGGTGGAGAAAATTGGTTTAAAGCGCATATGACCAGCGTGTGCTAAAACCTCGCTCATAGACTTGTCGGGATTATCTTTTTTAACCCGATTATGGGTTGAAATAAAGACAATGGCATCATTTACCACAATTCCAACAAGAGCTATAACACCTAATCCTGAAATCATATTTAGAGTACTGCCGGTTAAAAACAATCCTGGAAAAACTCCAATTAATGCTAGCGGAACAGCCATTAAAATTAAAGCTGGTTGGAAATAGGTATGAAACTGATAAACCAGAATTAGATAAACAGCCAATACTGCTAGCAAGAAGACAATTTGCAAGTTAGCATAATCACCTTCAAATTCTGAATAGATACCACCGTAACTTACACCGTCATTTTCTAAACCTAATTCTTTAAGTTTGTCTTCGGTTAAATAATCATTTATTTCATTATTTATTTTTGCACTATCAGCATCTTCAGTAAGAGCAATATTAATAGTTGCAGTACGACGTCCATCTAAGCGATCTATTTTTTCCGGGTTATCAACACTTTTTACATCGGCCACAGCAGAAAGTTTTACCACACTACCAGTTACAGATGGTACGGATAAATTTTTCAAATCATCAATAGAATCGGTTGTACTGGAAGAAAATTCCAAGACGACGTCGTCAGTAATACCATCAACACGAATTTTTATAGAACCAGCATTCTGCGGAGCAAATATTGCGTTCACGGTTCCAGCAGCTATTAAAGCACTAACTCCTTGTCGATTTAATTCATCTTGGTTAAAATCAACTTCTACCGAAGGAACTTTTAACTCTTCTACACCATTAACAATTTTATCAACTCCCTCTTTGTCAGATACAAAATCAATTAAGTCATCGGCAGCAGCAGCTAACGATTCTCTGTCATTACCAAGAAATTCAACAATTACATCGTAGGAATCTGTTGGTGGACCATAGCTTGAAGCCGCAGCTTTAATATCTATATCTTCGTTTATTCCCTCTTTTACCTTGACAATTCTGTTTTGCAAATCTTCTTCAATATCATAAATGGTTGTTTCGTCAGTTCTATCTTCAGGATCAACAAAAATTCCAAAAATCATATTGCCATAAGAATAAAAGGTTTGAAAATAATCCAGCTGAACAATTTCGTCATTTATTTTTTTGAACACATCCTTCTTTTCAGCAAAAGTTGTTCCTGATGGAAATTCTATAGTTGTAAGAATGGTATTACCATCACGGGATGGAAATTGTTCAAATTCTAACATAGGCGCAAAAACACCAAAACTTACACCAAAGAGAACTGTAACTAAAACTATAATTCCAATTTTCCACATCCATTTTTTATAAATGGCCGTCATCATTTTTTTGTAACCGCGACTCATTTTATCAATCAAATTCTGTCCATAAAATATTATGGCGGGAAGAATTAACATTTTCTGCCAGTTTTTTAATTTTTTATCTCGACGCTGTTCATAGGTTTCTTCTTTTAAAAGCCAAATCCCCATAAGTGGTGTTATGGAAATTGCTACCAAAAAGGAAGTAGAAATAACAATCATAATGGTATAAGGAATGTATTTCAGAAAATCTCCCATAATTCCGTCAATGCTAGCAAAAGGAATAAACACAACAACGGTTGTTAGAGTGGCAGTTAAAACTGCTGGTCCCAACTTTTTAATTGATAATAGTGCGGCTTGTTTTTTGGTTTTTCCTCTTTCCAATTCTGCTACCATGCCTTCGGCAATAACGATAGCGTTATCAACCAAAATTCCGAGCGTCAGAATCATGGCAAAAAGCGTGAGAATATTTAGTGAATAACCAAGTAATGGCATCACAAATAAAGTTACCAAAAATACAATTGGAATCATTAAAGCTACAACAATTGCAGTACGCAAATTGATGAAAAACATTAAAACTATCAGAATTAATATCAATCCCAAATAACCGTTATTTAGCAAGCTGTTTATTTGATCATTTACATAAGGTGAGATGTCATAACCAGTAACAATGTCAATATCGTCTGGAATTAAACCATCTTCTTTTATGCTTTTTACTTCTTCATTTATTCCATCGGCCAAACGAACCACATCACCATTTTCATTTTTATAAACCAACAAATAAACTGCTTCCTTAGATTGTGCTTCCCCGTCTTTTACATAACCAATAAATAAATTGGTTTCACTGTTTTTAGGTAAACGTTTAAGTTCGGCAACATCACCGAGTTTCACAATCCCCAGAGATATGTTTTCCAAATCCTCCATAGACTTAGCTGGAGCTTTTATGGTAATTGCTTCCTTGCGACCTTCGCTGGTTTCTACATTACCACCAGGTAAGGCTGTAATTTGAGATTGTACCGCTCCTTTTACAGCTTCAAAATTCAAGCGATTTTGGTTTAATTTTTCTCCGTCAATAATAACTTGAACTTCAAATTCGTTGGCAGGAATTACATCTATATAATTAACTTCTGGTGAACTGGCTTCCAGACGTGATTTTACATCGGAAGAATATTTGAGTAACTCATTGGTATCCTGACCATTATCCCCCACAATACCGAGCGCCATGGTTGGACCAGAAGCACTTTCAGTAGAAACTTGCACATCAACATCTTGTGGTAAACCAAGTTTATTAATTTCTTCTGTGGTATCGCTCACAATTTGATCAACATCGGAAACCTTTTCGGCATAAACAATTATGCTACCAAAACTATTGTAAGCACTGGATCTAATTTTATCCACGCCATCAAGATTAGTAATTGCCTGCTCAATAGGAATTACCACTTCTTGTTCCACGTTTTCCGGAGATGCTCCAGGGTAAATAGCAGAAACGATGGCAATATTAACATTAATATTAGGAAAATCCTGCCTTTGATTATTGGCCACTCCCCAAGTGCCAGCAATTAAAATACCGATTAGCAAAAGAATTGTTATGCGGTAACGCCGAACAAAGAATTCAGCCCATTTAACTAAAAAAGATTGTTTCTTCATATTAGATTTTAATTATTGCATTAAATAAGAATTTTACGCTTAATAAGAACTATTGTCAATTGCTTTTGTGGATAATAAAAAACCCTTATCTTTGGACTTTTTTACTTTATTTGAGCGATTATTATTCGCTATTTTGGTTTGTTTCTTCTTCGTTTATTTCTTCTGATGAATTAAATTCTAGGTCAGAAGTTTTATTTTCTGATAATACTTCTAATTGCCATTTGTTATTAAAACAAAATCCTTTACTAGGTACAAATTTAGTGCTGGTTTTAGAATCAATACCACAACTACATTCTGACAAAGGAATTATTGGGCCATCGGAGCATTTACTTTCTACATTTCCTTTGTAGGTTGCTGTTTGTAAAATAGGATTGGTTACTTCAGGGCTTTTTCCCTCAGTCTTTTTTAGCTCAAATCCTATTTGTAAGTATTTCCAAGTATTGGTAATAGTTTGAGGAATCTGGTCCACAATAATTTGGGCATCCCCTATTTCGGTCGTATCAAGCTTATACCAAGACAAATTTTCATCATCTTTAGAAAATATTTTAGCAGAACCGCGCACCATTAATTCCACGTTATTACTTTCCAGGATTCCCTTTTGTTGAAAAGACATTTTAAATAAACCAGTAGGTTTTTCATAAGAATTAAAATCTAAAATACCTGATACTGCCCTACCTTTATCTCCAGTAATTTTTAATGATTTTAGAATTAAAGATGACTTAGCTGAATTTACAAAATTAAAATCTTTTATTGGTAAGTTTATATTTTCCAACTGATAGTTATCGGGATTTAAAAGGGTTGTAAAACCGCCAGTTTCTTCAATAACATCTAGGCTAATGTAGCCAGTATTATAGGAATTTAGAAACGGCAAAGAAGCGGTAGCAATTATTGCCAAGGCGGAAATTACAAAAATAGATCCGAGCATTATTTTTAAACGAGGCTCCAGTTTTGTTTTTAGTTCGTTGTCCGATTTGGCTGGTTTTATAACTGATAAGTCTATAGACATGTATTTATTTACTATTTCTATTATAGCTTTTTTACGAAAATAAAAAAAGACTGCTTTTCAGGGCAGTCAGAATTTGTTATTTTAACGAGCCATGACTCGTTCTTTTTCACAAAAGAACTGGTCGGTCTCGCGCCAACCTTGAAGATTGCCGACGTCGAAACGCTGACCACTCATAATTATGGCCAACATTCTTTTACCGGACTTGAACAGCGCTTCATTAAAAATGCCGGGAGCATCAAGCTTGTCCAATTGTCCAGAATACTTGGATGCATATTGCGGCAAATTATTCTGCACAGTAGAGGCGGAGTAGAAGTAAATGCAGGGACTGGCATAAATGTATGGCGTTCTTTTTGGCTTTTTTGGTTTCTCAGCGAAATGAACAATTTCGCCATCATCATTGGCATTGAAAATTACTTGAGCTCTTCTACTCATAAGCTCAGGATTTTCTCGATAAACTGGAAAAGTATCATGACCATTGTTTATCGTAACTGCTTCCACCAATTCTCGCAGATGAAAATCGGAGAAAAGCGTGTCGGAACTGAGCACCAGCAAACCATCAGCAATTCTCCCCTGCTTGATAGCAAAAACCATGTCAGCCACCGCACCAAATCGATCTTCCGGTCTCATCACTCCATTAGAGAATATGTGAGTGGGATGCAAACCAAAGTTTTGACCCCAAATAAAAAACTCTTCGTGAAAATGGCTGTTGGTGACCAGAAAAACATCATCGCTGATATTAATTCCCGGAACTTCTTTCAACTGTGATGCCAGTCTAGTAAGAATAGGAATGCCGTTAATCGGTAGTAATCCTTTGGGCATTACCATTCCTAGACGCAACAGCAACGCCTCCTGTTCAGCAGACGTCAGATTGGTTGCTTCCAATACACTTTTTTCCAAACGCTCGCCGAAACCAGCGGCCAAAATCAGAACCTTTATTCTCATTTATTCACCTCTTATGTGATGTATGATTAGTATGTTCAGGTTAAAAAGAACACACTACACCATAACAAATAATATTTTTATATGCAAATTATTTCCCTATTCTGGCTTCAGAGTTCTTTTTCAATACCTCAAAGAAAACTCTTTGGGCTTTATCTTTATTTTCATCTTTTCCTGCCCAAGCAGAACGTGCTGGATCTTGAAATGCTCGGAGAAATGAATAGGTAACTTCCCACGGATGTGGACCGAGTTTGGCAATTGCTCGTAAATTAGCTGTAGCTTCGTCTGCTTCTTGCCCACCAGATAAAAATACAATTCCTGGAATAACTTTTGGGACAGAATTCTGCAAAACTTTAACTGTGGCTTCTGCCACTTCCTTTGGCGTGGCTTTTTGGCCTGAATTTTTTCCCGGTAATACCATACTACTTTTTACAATCATAGTAGAAAGATCAACATTTCGTTCAGTGCATTTAGTAATGGTGGTTGTAAGAACTTGTTCTGTAACTTCAGCGGCTTGTTCAATTGTGTGATTACCGTCCAGCAGAACTTCTGGTTCAGGAATTGGTACTAAACCATTTTCCTGACAAATCTTGGCATATTCTGCTAAGTCTTCTGCGTTTTTTATAACATTATCCAAAGTAGGAAGATTATTACCAATGGTAATAACTGCTCGCCACTTAGTAAAACTGGCTCCGTATTTTAAATAATCTTTTAATCTTTCATCCAGACTCTCAAGTCCTTTTGTCAATCTTTCTCCATTATTATCGTAAGTGCTCTGATCAACCTTAATTCCCACTTCAATCCCCTTCTGTCTCAACATTTCGGGAAAAGGAATTCCTTCCGGACTTCTTTGCATTAAGGTCTCTTCAAATAGAATTACACCAGAAAGAAATTTTTCAATTCTGTCTGTCGAAAAATAGAGGTCATACATTTGTTGACGCATTTCCGGTGTGGGATCAATTCCGAATGCTGGTAATCTTTTGGCTGATGTTTCTGTTGATTCGTCGGCAGCCATTATTCCTTTTGGAAAAGCTACCAATTTTTTTGCGATTTCATTTAAATTATTCATTTATTTTATTTAATTTTTATTTTTCTTAAATATATCAAGAGGTGATATCTTTTTAGAAAGTTCTAAGGATCCAAGTTCAAATAATTTAAAGGCAAGATAAAAACTTATAAATACATAAACTATAACTACCCCCGCCCCTAAAAACGCTTCTCCTAAGGGTAAAGCGTCCATTGAAGTTCGAAATAATAAAATTAGCGGTGCGGTAAAAGGAGTAAAACTAACGATGCGAGCTAATGTTCCTGCTGGTTCAGCAATAATTGGTGTGGCAAAATAAACTGGCAGTATTGTTAGAATAATAAATACAGCTGAAAACTGTGAAGCTTCCCGAAATTTTGGCATAGCAGCACCCACACCCACCATAATACCAGCCAAAAATAAAAACCCAGCCAAAATATAAAATATAGCCAGCAGTATTTGCTGTACGCTTACATCTACTAATGACCAATTTATATCAAAAGGAAATATATTTTCTGTTACAGCCACTGCTGCCAAACCAAATATCACTAAAACCGTTAGTTGCGTAAAAGCCACCATGATCATGCCCAGTAATTTTCCCCAAATTAATTGCTTAGACGGAACAATTGACAACACTGTCTCTATCATGCGATTTTCTTTTTCCTCTGAAACACTGGAAAGCATAAAATTTGATGACATAAATACCAACAAAAAATATATTATAACTGCGATAATTGGCACTATGAATGCTTCTATTCCCTGCATCACTTCAACTCCATCTTTATACATAATTGGTTCTACCGAAAATTGTGTGCTTAGTATCTCAACTTGTTTTGGATCAGAAATGTCTTTAATAACGCTTTGTTCTAATAAGCTTGTAGCCATCTGGTTGAAACGTCCCCGAGAAACAACGCTTGTATCACGGGCATGAATTTGAATATTCTGAGTTGTAAATATATCCGAGCCGAAATATATGGCTACATCAGCTTCATTGTTTTTTACCTTCTCAATTGCCTTATCAATATTATCGGCTTTTTTATAAACATCATTTAATACCTCGCCATTAATTACATCTGCCTGATCAACAATTAAAACTTTTTTTACACCCTCAACTTCTGACAAAACTTTTTGTTCTACCGATTGAGAAGTGGAACCTGATATTAATCCCAAAATTAAATACAACATCGGTAAAAGAAAAATCATTACCCAAAAGGATGGCTTTTTAATTAGACGCAAATATTCATTTTTGGCTACTAGCCATATTTTATTTGGCATTAGATACAGTTACAAATATTTCCTGCAATGAAGGAGCAGAAATTTCAAATTTCTTTATTCTAATTTCCTTAGTTACTAAATATTTTAATATTTCATCAGGAGAAATGCCGTCTTTAGGTATAATCTTAGCCGCCTTGGCTCCGACTGTAACTTCATATAATTCTTTATTTTTCGGTAAAGTTCCTGAATAAATTAGATGAATTCTGTTATCACCAAATCCTGCTTTTACATCATTTACATCTCCGTATAAAACTTTTTTACCATCTTTAATCATTAGTAAACGGTCGGCGATTTTTTCCACTTCATCCATTTGATGAGTAATAAAAACAATCGTACTCCCTTGTTTTTTTAAATCATCCAAAATATTTATAAGCAATTCCCTATTAACTGGATCTAATCCTTTGGTTGGTTCATCCAAAATTAAAAGTTCTGGATTATTTATTATGGTAATTCCTAGTTGAATTTTTTGTTGTTGTCCTGAGGAAAGTTTTTTTATTTTTTCATTAGCCTTACCTCCCAGACCAACTTTTTCTAAATATTCTTCTGACCACTTCATAGCTTTGTTATATTGCAAACCTTTTAATTCCCCTATATAAATCATCGTCTCAAGTACTTTACGAGCAGTATACAAACCACGTTCTTCAGGTAAATAACCTATTATGTTAGACATTAGCGGAGTATATTTATTATTATTGATTAGCAGTTCTCCACCTGAAGGTTTAAGAATATCAAGCAAACATCTAATTGTGGTAGTTTTACCAGAACCATTTGCACCCAATAAGGCAAAAGTTTCTCCTTTTTTTACATCAAAACTAATATCGGAAACCACCTCCTGGTCACCAAACTTTTTAGAGAAATTTTTTACTTTTATTACTTCGTTCATATAAAGAATTATAACAAGGATTTAGCTAATAAAAAAGACCCGCGCTTAAAGCGTGAGTCTTTTTTAAATTGTGATTAGAAACCTTCCTTCATCATTCCGAATCCGTGTTCCATTCCGAATCCACCACGTCCCATACCAAATCCTTCTCTTTCTCCCCCACCTAATTTCGCTTCATGCATTTTTTGCATTACATTATCTATGTCTGTTTCTGAAACTCCGAGCTCTTTGGCCATATCAGCTTTGAGATTCTCTATTTTCTGTAAACGATATTCATCCATTCTATTAAGCAGATCAGCTTCATCTTGGGTTAGCTCACCGTTTTTTACTGCTGCGGCTATTTTTTCCTGATGCATTTCCTGGTGAGTTTCTTGAAACGCGTTTTGCAACGTTTCTGAATCAACACCGATCTTTTCTGCCACTTTGTTCTGTAATGCAGAATCGTTAGGACCGTAGGCAAAGGCCAAGCCGGCGCCAACAACTGCGAAGGAAAGAAGTCCCATCAGCGAGTAGAAAGCAATTTGTTTCATGTATTAATGTTAATTGTTAAGGTGGCTGCGCTAGCCTTCACAAACTAGTACGCCGGTTCTTAAAATATTCTTGCAGGTCCTTTTGGTCCAGGTAGTGGTGGAGCAAATTGTGGAAATATTCCTGGTCCTAATTCGTGCCAAGATCTAATAGAAATAGCCATAAATTTATCATCTTCCATTTCCCCAATTATTCTTACTTGATCACCAACCTCAAAATCAGAGACAGAAAATAGTATATCATACTTATCAATTAAAACTTCCCATTCAATTCCATTTTTATCAATAATTACAATTTCATCACTATTTAAATCAATAATTTCTCCGGCCAATAAACCTAACGTGGGATTTGTCCAAGCATCATCACGATTATAAAAGAACTGGTGCAATTGAGGTAAACGATCGGACATCGCAAAGTCAATTCTAGCACCCAACCCGAAAGTATAAAGAATTCCACCCAATCCGATACTAAAAAGTAAACTGGCAATGACCACTAAATAGGAATTATATTTATAACCTTTCTTAGTATGTTTGGCATTGATATAGGCTAAGGCAATAAAAGCCACCAAAATTATTAAATATAAATAGGGCAAGCTTAAAAAAGCATGTTGCAGAGGCGTGCGACCAAGACGTTCATAAATATCCCAATCATTATTAATTAACATATAAAGAATCACACTGAAGGCCAAGGAACCAATTAGAACTGAAATAATTGAAGCAATCCACAATAAAATTCTAAGCATCATAAACTGCCACTTAGGTTTAAGTTCTATTTTTTTATTCTTAATTTGTTCTAAAATTGTTTTAGATATGTCATTCATATTGTTCTTTACCTTCTTTTAATATAATATCTTTTAATTTTTTCTTGGCTCGGCTTATTAGTGTACTTATCGTTCCTTCCGGTTTTCTTAAAATGTCAGAAATCTCTTTGTAATTGTAATCTTCTAGATATTTTAAAACTAAAACTTCTTGGTATTTGTTATCTAGCTTTGTTAAAGCTAATTTTATTTTTTCACTTCTCAGGCTATTATCTATTTTTTCTTTAACATCATGATTACTATCATCGGCAATTAGATTAAGAATTATTTCACTGTCTTCAGATCCAATTAATTGCGGACGGGCCTGCACTTTTCTAAATTGACTGATAACTTGATTATGAGTGATGCGATAAATCCAGGATGAATATTTTAAACCTTGATCAAAATCATTTAAATTCTGATAAGCTTTAATAAATACTTCTTGTAGAATATCTTCAGCATCTTCATCTGTGGCTGAAGAAATTCTTTTTATATAACGAATTAGTTTATCTTCGTATCTATTCATCAAACACAAATACCAGTCTTCATCTTGCAAAGTAAGACTGACAAGCTGTTCGTCAGTTTTCTGATCACAATTTTTCATTTATGGCTTATAAATGGCCATTAGTATTAGTACGTTCAGAGTGCCACTTTTATTTCGTTTAGGCAACCCAGCCCCAGTTTTTGGAGTTTGACACTGCGAAATGATTAATCATTTATAAGCATAATTCAATAATTCAATAAAATTTCTATTATTAAAAAATGGAGCTGGGTTGACAAGATTTTTATTTTTGCTAATATGTTCATACCTGCTGCTTGGAGGGTATCCGGAACACGGGTGAGACCAGCTGGCGTACACAGGTTGTTCGTCAGGTGGAAGTAGGTTTGATCCGGGAGGACAAACTAGTATGTCGGCAATATAGTGGCGTAACGCGGCGCTTTCGAAATTGCTGTTGAGGCTAGCTATGCTGTTCCATCAGCTAAAACCCGGTTTACATGGTAATTCTTATACTTTGCCAGTGGCTTCCAAGCAGCGGGCCTCATCGCTTTTTAATTTAATACTCTTGCACTTTTACTTAAGCCAACGACAAATGTCCGCGGCTTTTTCTTTATCAAAAAACCGACCCGCCCCAGTTTTATTTGTTCTTAATTGCTTTATGTTTGGATTTTCACAAAAAACTGGAGCTGGTCGGCTTTTCTTATTATTTTACATTGGAGGTTCATGCAAATCCTTTTGAGGCGCCTCTTGCATCTTGTAATACATTACATAACTTTCATCTGGAAGCTGAATAATTGACGGATCACAAATTATATTTCCTTGCCCCCCGTCATCAAGAGCACCTATTTTTTCTTCGGTTAATGTTCCTTCATCAGCTCCAGTAGCTCGAGAAATCCCAGCATCACAATAATGGGTATAATATTCTCCATCAATTTCTATAGTATCAGAAACGCCACCTTTACTCCAAGTAAAATTTTTTACTTCTTCAAAGGTCTCACCTTCATCTGTGGAAACTAGAAGCTCTAAATTTCTTTCTTGTGAAACCAGCATGCGCATATCAACTGCTGTTTCAAAAACATCGGGGTCGGTTGTGACTTCATCAAAGGCATGAACTTCTATTACATCAGAAAAACTAATACCATCAGAAGACCCGGCAGAATAGATTTTGAATTTAGAACCGGGACGCATATTAGTAGAAAAATCTCCTAAATAATAAAGTACAATTTTTCCGTTAATTAATTCCGCGTGTGGATCCACTGCGTCATAACTATTCACTCCGCTGATTTCTACTTTCTTTTTAGTGAAAGTTTTACCTAAATCTTCAGAAATTCCAACAGACAATTGATCTTCATCATAAGAAGCATCAACAAAATAAATATAAATTATTCAGTCTTTGATTACCGCCCCTGGAACAGATGAATGATCAAATATCATCTCGTCATTCCGTGTCCAGTTTAACCCATCTTCTGAAGTAGCGGCAAATATTTGATGATAATAAGGTCCGTTAGGATTGTCTTTGCTTGATTTGATAATCATTTCGTCATCTTTTTGGTCAGCATCAAACATGGAGTCTTCTTTTTTTACTACCTTAGATTTCTTATTATCTTCATCAGCGTCTTTTTGAATGAAATATCTTAAAGTAAAACCTCCAGCTATAATAATTAAAACCAAAACTATAACTGTGATAATTTTTCCAATATTTGTCATATTTTTAAGTTACTTATTTTTTGGAAAGATTTCCTTCCAAAATATGATCAGCTGGTGCTAGGTCGCCATCGTCAGGTTCAAGTGTTAACACATAAAATTTGTGATCAATTAAACCTTGAGCAGAACTGTACATATTGGTGTAAACATCATCTTTCTTTTCAACTTTTCCAGTACTTACAACACTTAAGGGTGAATTTCGTACCACCCAACCTTCGTAAAAATATCCTTCTTCTAAATCAGGTAGATTTTCAAATGTTGCCAAAAGCATATATGTATTGTTGGTGAAGTCTGCTTTGACAAATCCGGTGGCATTACTATCAGACACATCTTCCAAAGTTCCTTCGTAGTCATATTCTATTTCATCCATCTCATCTTTATCTTCGTCTGTCATTTCTTTCATAGCCACGTCTTCTGTTAAATCAGTTTCTATCATTTCTTTTTCAGTTACTGTGTCCGACTTGCTGGTTGTATCTGTTGTTGTGGCTTCTTCTTCACTTGTGTTCTCTGCAAATACAAACCACAAAACCACAACCAGTACTATAATTATTATTGTTATTGTTGCTTTCATAATTTCTTTTTAATTGTTATTTGGTTGACAACATATGCAAGAACATCTTAAACCCGTGGCTGTACCTACAAATGTACTATCTTCTCCACAAAATATTTGTCGTCCATCACTATCATCTGTATAGGGATAGAAATTTACTATCTCTCCTCCTTGAGCTTTACAATCTTCTACATTTATTTCTGGCGGACATCCAGCAGTATAACAACCAGGAATTTTGTCAGTAACAAGTTAATAGACCACTCCCCCAACTAGTAATACTAATATAATAATTAAGATAGTTAATCTGGTTTTTTTCTTCATGTTTGAATTATAGCAAATATTTACCTTTTAACGAAAATAATACCCAGAACTTGTCTGGGTATATTGAATTCAATTTAACTTCTTTTTTTTGGTTGCTTTTCTAAGTTTGGCCTCAGGTGATTCCATCTCAACTGAAACTTCTGCTGGCTTAACGAAGAACATCTCCTCTTGCTTGAAAGTAACTCCGGGAATTTTTTCGGCTTCTTCCTGATCCTTCAGCATCGCTTCTTTGTCGACATCAACCTTGGGACGAAGAAATTTATTTAATCCGTTAACTTCCAAATATTTCTTTATAACTTCAACGTCCTTGAGCGAAACCGAGGGTGGATTTGTACGCCAGCCAAAGTCACCAGTTGGAGTGTTGATAGTTTTTTTCTTACCATCTTCTGTCAACTCTTCCCAATGACCATGAGCAAAAATGAATATGCCCTGAAAAAATTGGGCGATTTTTTCCTCACGAAAGTTCACATAAGCCGCAGCTTGAGTTCTAGCTCTTTCCAGCTGATCTTCAAGCTGTCCTTTGCGTTCATCGATTTCTCTCTGGGCTACAGAGATTTTGGCAATAAACCGAGTTACTTCGTTCATGTCTTTGGGAATTAAAACCGAATCAGCTTTCACTTTAACAGTTTTGGTGCTTTTCTTGACCATTGCTTTTCCTCCTATATTTACCAAGTTTTTATTAACGAACGAATCATTTCATACTATAACGATTCTAATATTTGTCAATAAAAAAAGAGCGCCGTACGATTTGTGGTCGAACGACGCTTCTGAATAGACATTGCTGAAGATAATAATCATATAGTCATTACCTTCAGGAATCTCCAGATAAATGCAATTTATCTTAACAATAGATTATATCATGCATAATCTTTTCTGTCAAGTCTTTTATACCAAAAACAGGGCTATTGCCCTATTTTAAGCCATTATAGTATAAATACTATTCTATATTATTCAACAAACTATGGATTTGAAGTATTTATTCATACCTTAGTGCATCAATTGGATCTAACCTAGAAGCGCGAATTGCTGGTGCTACCCCAAAGAAAATTCCTACTAAAGCGGTAAAAAAATATGCCATAAGGACTGATTGTATAGTAATCGCCGGCGCAAAACCAAATTGAATATCCATTATGTAAGCTCCAGAAAATGCTAGCACTACACCAATGGTACCACCCATAAATGTTAAAAAGATTGCTTCAACTAAGAACTGAGTTAGGATATCTAAATTTGATGCACCAATGGCCTTACGTAATCCAATTTCATAAGTTCGCTCTGTAATAGAAACTAACATTATATTCATCACGCCAATACCACCAACCAACAGAGAAATAGCAGCAATTCCCCCCAACATCACTGTTAGTACAGAAAGAATTTGGTCAAACATACTAAGAATTTCTTCTTGATTTGTTATGCTAAAATCCTCAACACCATCATGGCTTTCAAGCAAAGCTTGTCTAATATTTTCTTGAACCGTTTCTACTTTTTCTGGATCAGTAACTGTTACGACAATTTGAGAAATTGATATCTCGTCCATAATATTTTCGGCAGCAGTTAATGGAACAAAAACCATATTAGTCATGGTAGGATCTTCCATAATGCTATTTGTATCTTCTTTTTCTTGAGCACCAATTATTTCAAATTTTTCCTTTCCAATATAAATACTTTTTCCAATTACGCTTTCGGCGGTTTCATCTGGAAATAACTGCTTAACAGCTCCATGTTGAAGTGAAACAAACTTAGTGCCTTCATTAAATTCTTCTTCTGTAAACATTCTGCCATATGATGTTCCTGACGCAATGTCAGAACCTTCAAAAGCTGATTTTAAATCTTTGGTGCTACCAATGGCCATAACTTGTTGCTGAGCCTCGGCCATTAAACCTGAATCTTTTTCGGAAGTCTCGGTTGGCATTACTCCAGCGGCCATTGCTTCTGAAGGCGACATTGGTTCAGTAGCAGATACTGGCAAGGGCAAAATTGCCATAGGAATTACGTATTCTATATCACTCACTTCTTTAATAGTATCAACATCCTTTTCTGAAAATGATCCACCAGCACTCATTGGTCCACCAGAAATTGCTCCCGCACCGGGCATTACCATAATAATATTTGAACCGAGTCCTTCAATCTGACCCGTCACTTCACTTTTCACACCTTCACCAATTCCAATTAACAAAACAATTGAAAATACACCAATAATTACTCCGAGCATTGTTAAGAAGGAACGAATTTTTTTGCCAAAGATAGCTTTTACAGCTAATCTAATATTTCCCAGTAATTTATACATATTTCTTATTCCTTAATATTTCCATCGTGGAGTTTTATGATCCGCTTCGCATGCTTAGCGACATCATCATCATGGGTCACAATTATAATAGTAGAACCCTGTTTATTTAAATCATTTAGTACTTTCATAACTTGGCGGCCATTTTTGGAATCCAGATTTCCCGTTGGTTCGTCAGCAAGTAATATGGCTGGATCATTAACCAAAGCTCTGGCAATCGCTACTCTCTGAATCTCTCCACCTGATAACATGTTTGGTTTGTGATAGAGTTTTTTTTCCAAACCAACTTTTCTCATTGCTTGTTTAGCCTTCTCTCTCATCTTCCTTGGACGCATTCCCTTGTAAAAAAGTGGCATTTCAACATTTGTTACAGCTGTCATTCTTGGGAGCAAATTGAAATTCTGAAATACGAATCCAATTTTATTACGTCTAATTTTTACTAACTCATGCTTCTTCAAATTATCAATTTCCTCCTCATCAAATCTATAAACTCCAGATGTTGGTTTATCTAGGCAACCAATGATATTCATTAAAGTTGATTTTCCAGAACCAGAAACGCCCGTTATGGCTACCATCTCCCCTTTTTCTATATCCAGGGAAACACCATCAAGAGCTGAAAACTCGTTTGGTTTATCTATAAAGTATTTTTTCTTTATTTTGTTTAATTCTAGAAGCGGCATTATTTATTCATTAAAAATATGAAACTTGTGATTTCCTAATTATTATACCAAAAAACCGCCTATTAGGCGATTTTCTTCATGTTAGATATGCCTTATCTCATTTTTGGGAAAAACATACCAGTTCGTTTTTTATACTCTTGGTACTTACCACCAGACAATTCAGTCATTTGCTTCTCTTCGGCTCTGACTATCAAATACCAAATCGGTGTAAATGCCAATAAGATTACAAACCAGTATGACGAAAACCATAACAGACCAACTCCAATGAGAATTAAGTATATAAATACATACATAGGATGTCGTATATATTTATATGGTCCGGTCTGAACAAGCTCCTTGGAGAACCCTTTTTTTGCCCGGTATTTAAAAAACCACACTAAAAGGATGGTAAAAAAGATGGTACCCAAGACAGTAATTAATATTCCCAGAATCACAACAATGATATTACCAGATAATGCAAGTTGTTTACCAAATAACGATTGCCCCAGAACCAAACACATGCCTTGTATGACCCAAAACAGTCTGGGAAGAACTTCAATAATTATGTATTTTGTCTTCATGTTTGAATATTATACTGGCAGTCCGTCTTGGAGGTTATTATAATTAAGGTTGCTGAAAGTTAGCCTGCTTAACGAGCTTGTTTACTAGTTATGGTTTTTAAGTAACCTACAAACGTGCAGGCTCCGATTATAAGAATAAAAGCTAACCAGAACCATACATGAGAGAAATATTTCGCAAAAGTTTCAAATCCTCCTTCGTATGGTAGAAAAACAATGATGTCATCAATGAAACCAAGGACGGCAACGGTGACTCCAAAAGAGAAACCTTCTTGGATGTATGAGGTTCCTTTCGGTAATCGCAAATACCACCACGCACCTGCAGCAGTCAAGAGTGTTACGGTAATAATTGCAATGCTTAACAAAGCAGTTGGAACGTTTACGGGATCTACTTCTTCCAACTCAACTCCAAAAGAAAGAGACAAAACGACAATTGCAACTAGCATCGCAATACATACGAGGATTACTATTCCTATTGCTCGTTTAATATTCATATCTATTACTAATTGCTCTTTCATTCTACCAAAAAACCGCCATTTAGGCGATTCTCTTTGTATAATAAAGTTATCGTGAAAAGATAAAACCAATATTACCAATTAAACTAGCTTAAATATACTAAAATTGGATTATCTTGATCATCCTACTGTAAAATCACTTATATTTTTGCGCAGAAAGTGTATTCAACCACCACGAAACTAAGGGCTGCAAAGGGCATATGAGGTAATGGATGCAGTTTTACCAGTGCCAAGAAGAACTATAATCATAGCTTCTGCCTGCCATGTTGAACTAGAACTTGGATATGATGATCGTAAAACAACTTTTCCTTTCGCAGAATCTGTGGTGGTTATCTTTGCCCCTCCTCCTAATACATTTTTGTCTGGAGCGCATGAAGCAGTTGCTGTCATTATATATCCAATAGGAGAAACTGGGGTAGAAGTGACTGTTGTTCCAACAACTATAACTGATCCACTAGAGGGTCCTTGAGGTCCGGTTTCGCCCTGGGGTCCTTGAGGACCAATGTCACCAGTTGTACCTTGGGGTCCGATTTCGCCCTGGGGTCCTTGAGAACCAATGTCACCAGTTGCACCTTGGGGTCCTTGAGGACCAATGTCACCAGTTGTACCTTGGGGTCCGATTTCGCCCTGGGGTCCTTGAGAACCAATATCACCAGTTATACCAATATCTCCTGTCAGGCCAATTGGGCCAGTTAAGCCAATATCTCCTGTCAGGCCAATTGGACCTTCTGGTCCAAAACCACCTGTAAGACCAACTTCGCCTTCTGGTCCAATCTGTCCGGTTAAACCAATCTTACCCTGAGCACCTTCTAGACCATTTTTTCCTTCTGGTCCAATCTGTCCGGTTAAACCAATGATGCCCTGAGGACCAACCAAGCCAACCTCACCCCCTGGTCCAATCTGTCCGGTTAAACCAATTGGGCCTTGTGAACCTTGTGAACCGATACTACCAACTAAACCAACCTCACCCCCTGGTCCGATTTCACCCGTTAAACCAATAAGACCTTGTGGGCCTTGTATGCCAATATTGCCAGTCAGGCCAATCTTACCATCTGGCCCGACTTGGCCAGTCAAGCTGATTTCATCCGTTACGCCAATGTAACCTAATTCTTTCAATTCTGTATTACCTATCAAATTCACCGTCCCACTAAAAGTCACATCACTATCTGCACTTTCCAACAAGAATGTACCATCTGGCTGAAGTTTTCCAACAATGTCAATTGGTCCCGTGATATTTGTCTGACCATTCAACGTAATTTGACCATCAGGATTAAGTACGCCGGTCAGGACTACAGATTCATATTCACTAGACTTCCCGTCTGGTTTTATATTGACATACCAGATTCCAAAAGCAATTAACAGAACAGCAATTAAAAATAAAACAAGAAAAACTGAGTGACCTACTAAATATTTTTTTAGGTTGTTCATTTTTGTTTTTTATTAATTATTTATTATGTTAATGATAACTTTTTTAAATGCCAATTCTTTATAATGATTAAACCATTGATTTGTTATTTAACATTTTCTAGCATTATTATACACTTTTATTTAATTTAAATCTAACATAAAAACAATGCCGTACACATTGTTTTTTATATTGGCAGGAGCTGAGGGAATCGAACCCCCGACTGTGGATTTGGAGTCCACAATTATACCACTTAACTAAGCTCCCTAATTGGCATATAGCTAAGAACAAATAGATTTATTGTGCTCTACACCATACGCCCTAAGCCATATGCTATTTAGTTTCTTTGTGTTCAGTATGTTTTTTGCACCATTTACAATACTTGTTCATGTGTAAACGATCTTTGATAGTTTTTTTATTCTTTTGAGAATGATAGTTAACTCTTTTGCATTCCATGCATTCAAATTTGATTAGATTGTCTTGTGACATTTAATTTACTTTCTAATAATTGATTTATCTATGGGCAGGGAGGGATTCGAACCCCCGTAGTCGTAAGACGTCAGATTTACAGTCTGATACATTTGACCGCTCTGCCACCTGCCCACATAAGATATATTTTGAATTTATATTATTAGCACTTAGTATTATTTTACTATTGGGATTCTCAGCCAAAGGCTGATCACCCGCAGGGTGAGAACCCCCGTAGTCGTAAGACGTCAGATTTACAGTCTGATACATTTGACCGCTCTGCCACCTGCCCACATTGGCTTATGACCAATAGCTTATAGCGAATAGTATTTGCTATTAGCTACATGCTATAAGCAATATGCTAATTCCTGGAGCCGATGGGCGGAATTGAACCGCCGACCTACTCCTTACCATGGAGTTGCTCTACCCCTGAGCTACATCGGCTAATTGGCTTATAGCCTATAACTAATTGCATATTGTATCTGTAATGATCTTTCACCTAATTTACATTATTCCATTCGCTATTAACTATTAGCCATTTTCTATAAGCTATTTTAGCCGAAGGTGGGATTCGAACCCACGACCTGCTGTTTACAAAACAGCTGCTCTAGCCACTGAGCTACTTCGGCAAAGTGAACTGGAGCGGGACTCTAGCCACTGAGCTACTTCGGTAGGTTGGCTTATTACCAATAGCTAATTATATTATAACAAATACATTTCCTTGTGCCATTCGCCATAAGCTATTAGCTCTATGCAAATTACTTTTCGCCGTTCTCCATTTTATCTTCAGCTTCATTTAATCGAGTCAATTCTGTTTGAGCATCCTTATTTTCTGGATCAAGTTTCATAACTTGTCGGTATGAAGCTTTTGCATCTCCTAAATTTTTTCTCAGAGCATTAATCTTTCCTAATCCCATATAAGCTTCAGTGCTTTTTGGTTCAATGGCTACAATTTTGATATACAATTCTTCTGCTTTATCCAATTCACTATTTTCTAAATGTTTTTGAGCTTTGCTTTGCATTAAAGGTACCGATTCATCATCTGTTACTTCGTCAACAAGCGGTGTTTCCACTATCTTGTCACCAACTTCATGTTCAGATTTTACCACTAATTTTCGGCCGGTAATTTTTCCTAGCCAAGTAATTAGAGTTGCCATTAGTTTAACTACATATCGTCCGAGTCCCCTAATCAAAGTGTATATATTCTTCCAGATATTAATCAAAAATGATTTCCAATCAAATTTTTTCTGTCTATTCTTTTTATTCTTTTTACGAGCAATAACCTCTATGGTTGGTGTTTTTTGAAGATTAGAATATTTTTTCCCAATAATCACTAAGAGTACAACTATAGATAGAATCAGTATAATTTGTGGCCAAAATGAAAATGTCATTTTAATTTGTTACTAATGTCCCCTCCGCTTTATTTTTTATCAAACTATCCAAAAAATTATCTTTGGTTCCGTTAAATACTATTATTGGCAGATTGTTTTGTTGGCACAATTCAAAAGCTGTTTTATCCATCACTGCCAATTTTTTTTCTATAGCCTCGGCAAAAGTTAATTTGTCATAACGTTTAGCACCAACGTTTTCGTCCGGATCTGAATCATAAACACCATCAACATCGGTGGCTTTAATAATCACTTCCGCTCCAATAGCTACAGCATGTAAAGCAGCGCCAGTATCAGTTGTAAAATATGGTTTGCCAGTACCAGCTGCAAAAATTACAATTTTACCAGCATCATAAGCATCTCTAACTTCTTTCATGTCGTAGCGGGGTAATAATTCTGGTAAGTAATAACTGGAATGAATTAGAACTTCTAATCCTTCAGATTGAAGAGCGTCGCGTAAATGAATAGCATTCATAATAGAAGCCATCATTCCTGCTTGGTCAGCTGTTACGCGATTTATTCCTTTATCAGCATTACGAAATCTATAAAGATTACCGCCACCAATTTCAATTGCAATTTGTAGCTTGTGATCCTGAGCTTTTTTGACCTCACCCGCAATTTCGGCTAGGGCAGCCGAGCTGATACCAAAACCAGCTTCGCGAACAAGAAGAGTTCCACTAGCTTTTAGTAAAATTTTCTTGTACGAAAGTTTACTCATTACATTTGGTAACGAACAAAGCGAGCAACTTCAATTCTTTCACCAATTTTACCAGTTTTTTCGGTTACCACATCACCAACAGTTTTTTCTTGGTCTTTATAAAATGATTGCGTAAGTAGAGCAATTTCTTCTTTATACTTCTTTTCTTTTCCAGCCATAGCTTTTTCCATAATTTCTTTGGGTTTATTATCTTTTGCCATTTCCTGTTCCCAAATCTTTTTTTGTTCGGTTAGCATTTCAGCAGTTACGTCTTCAGGTTTTATGACCTGGGGATTAGCCGCTGCAATGTGCACAGCTAAATCATGAACGAAAGTTCTAAACTCTTCATTTCTGGCTACAAAATCTGTTTCACAATTTACTTCAACCAGCACACCAATTTTGTGATTAGTATGAAGATAAGTTCCAACAACACCTTCGCTGGCATCGCGATCAGATTTTTTAGCAGCAATTTTAGCATCTTTCTTTTTTAAAACTTCTAAGGCTTTGGCCATGTCCCCTTTTGCTTCCGTTAAGGCTTTTTTACAATCCATTAAACCGGCGCCGGTTTTGGCTCTTAATTCTTGTACTTCAGTTGCTTTGATCATTTTTTTAATAATTAATTATTTTTTGTTTGGTTGATTATCATTTTTTACAATTGGTGTTTTGAAATTGTCTTTAACAGCATCACGCACGGCATTAACCATCAACTCAATAACTTTAATGGCGTCGTCATTAGAAGGAATGGGATATTCAGCAATCGCTGGATCAGCATTAGTATCAATTAGAGCAATTAAAGGCACTTTGGCTTTTTTAATTTCGCTAACTGCCACTTTTTCTTTTATAACATCAATTAAGAAAACTGCATCGGGAAGACTGGTCATATTTTTAATTCCACCCATAAAATGATTCAATTTTTTAATCTCTTCCTTTTTCACCAACTGTTCTTTTTTGGTATATTTTTTGAGTTCTCCCGTTCGCTCGGCTGCTTCCAAATCGCGTAATTTTCTGGTGCGTTTGGAAATGGTTAGAAAATTAGTGAACGTTCCACCCAACCAACGTTCTGTTACATAAGGCATGTTGCAGTCTTCGGCTGCTTTCTTTACCAAATCTTTAGCCTGTCTTTTGCTTGCAACAAACAAAACAGTACCACCTTTGGCAGCAATTTGTGCCACAAATTCTAAGGCACGATTTAAATACTCTTCAGTTTTATCCAAATCGATGATGTGAACACCTTGGCGATTGGTAAAAATAAAAGGCTCCATTTTGGGATTCCACTTAGAAGTTCTGTGGCCAAAATGAACACCTGCTTTGAGCATTTCTACTTTCTCTACTTTATTCATTTGTTTATCCTTTATTGGGTGATTTTTCTGAACCCAGCTAACATTTTCGTCATTTTGCTTGGTGACCACGCTCTTTTGCAAGAGTTTTGGCAGGAACCAACCAATCAGAAAATGTGTGTTATTAATAAAAAGCCGTTTTATTGGCTAGAAATAAGTATACCACTTAATTTATGGTAGTCAAGGTTTTTCAGTATATTTTGAATAGCGGCTCCTTTTGGCTTGTTTTGCAATTAAACTCACTTTCTAGACTCCTTATCATTGTCTAAAACTATATTGTATTCAGACACAAAATTATTGTATTCAATATTAACTTCTGGTGATTTTGAACATAGCTGTATAAACACTTGAATTATTATAAGATATGCAGCTATTTTTTCTGGGGAATCAGGAATCCAGTTCTTAAATTTTGATAGTTTTGACGACCCCTTTAAAGTGGTCAAATCTTCTTTTGTTCTAGCACTCTTTAGCTCTGTATATAATTCTTCGGCCTGCTCTTTTCGATTCTCACTTGTATTTAATATTTTAATTATACCTTTTACAGTTGATTTAAATGTCCCATCAGGAATGCTTTCCATGGAACCACAAAAAGCACATTGAGATTTGTTGTTTTCAAAAGTGGCTGAAGATCCTACGGTCATTGCTATACCAGAAGAAAATATCTTTTCACATGTATTACATTTTAAGAGTATGTCATTCATTTTTGATTTCTAAAGATCTTTTTCCTCTATCGTATAGGTCTCTGTATGTGAGAATTTCAATTCCGTGAAGAGCATGATTTAATTTCCTCAAGCCTTCTTTTTTGTCATCTTCCCATTTATCACTATCACCAATTAAAATGTATGCTCGGGGCTTCAGAAAATAAACCTCATATCCATATTGCTTTTTTACTTCAGGTTCTATTTCTCTTCTCAATCTATCTATCTCGCCTAAATAATTTACAACTTGACCAATAGCTAAATTTGTTTGCAATGTGAACTTCCAAGAACCAGGATGACTAGAGTCAGCCACTATAACCTCATCATGAGGAAGCTTTATTTCTAGAATGTCTACAAAATTATCTAGTGTTGGAAATAAATAATCAGGCATTATTCCTGAAATGTTTATTTTTTCCTTTTGTATTGGATCTCTGTAATTAACTCCAAACAACCAATTGTTATCGTATATCCATTTCTGCCATGAATCATCACCTGAGGTTTCGAGATAGCCACCTTTCTCTAATCGATCATTTAATTCTTTTAATGTGCTATTCTTTGTATCAAGTATTCTGGCATACGATAGTTTTGTTACTAGTGTTGGATTGGCTTCAACTAATTGTCTCCACACATCTTCATCGTGTCCAGCATCAACAATCTTTTTAATATACTGAACTTTATTTTTATCGGTGATAACTATAGACTCAGGATCAACAACGGCATAAGAATTTTCCCCATATTCTATTCCTTTTTCTTTCAAAATATTAGCAAGCCTAACTATTGCTGAGTATAATTTATTTACAGCATCTGTGCATAAATCTAAATTGATTGTTTCATTTTTACCCAAATCACGTATGTGCATCGCTTTTTCAGAAATCCATACATCATTAGTGGATTCTCTTCGTTGTCTAACAATTCTGCCCCTTATTCCTTTGCTATGCATTTTTGCTTGAAACACTAGACGAGACATAGGCTCCTCAGAAAGAATGAAATCCTCTGTGACCTCTGTTATGCCCATACCAACACTCTTTGTCTTAATAACCTTATTCATTTTGTATATTTGTTTACTAATTGCTTATATACTACCGCTAATCTATACGTTGTGCAAACTAGCAAATTTCCCTTATTCTGCTATAATTTAGCCACAATTAACTTAAATTTATGGAAGACGGTAAAATAGATTACGACGAGCTAAAACAGATGGAAAGGCGCCTAATTTCCGCTGCCCCATCCCTAAAACAAACCGAGAGAGAATTGGTTTTGGGAGCCCTAAAAAAACAGCTTGATTCTGGCGGAGTTTCATCCTGGGAATTGCGCGAAATTTTGATGGATTTACGCAAACAAAACGCCATTTCTGAAACTGACAAAAAGGCTGTAAAAAGATTGGCCGAAGAATACCTACAAAATTAAAGACTCTTGCCCAGCCCCAGTTTCATTGAACTCAAAGATTTTAGTTTAATAGTACTATTTAGCAATATAATACAAAATTATGCCTAGTTTTATAAAACTGGAGCGGGTCTTGCCAAACTTAAAATACTGTGATATTATTCGTCTTGATATTTAGAATTTAATTATGAAGCAAAAAACTCATCCAGATTACTTTGAAGCTACTGTAACTTGTGCTTGCGGTAACACTTTCAAGACTGGCTCAACTCAAAAAGACATTCAAGTAGAAATTTGTTCTGCTTGTCATCCTTTTTATACTGGCAAACAAAAATTGGTAGACACCGCCGGAATGGTGGACAAATTCCGCGAACGTTTTGCTAAAACAGAAGCTATAAAAAAAACAGAAAAAAAAGCAAAACCGAATAAGAACAAGAAAACTACAGCCAAAAAATAACCAAAGGTCAGCTTATTCTCGAATAGGCTGATTTTTTAATCCCCTATCTAATGCAGGATAAAATAGAATTATTTAGTAAGCGTTTGGAAGAAATAAATAAGGATTTAGCCGATCCTGCGACTTCTTCTAATCCCGCTAAATATAAAGAGCTTTCGCAGGAATACTCCGACTTAGAAGCAAAGTTGAAACCTTTGCAAGAATTTGAGAGTATTAAAAAACAAATTAGTGAGGCAGAAGAAATGGTAGCTTCAGAAACTGACGAGGAAATGAGAATGGTAGCAGAAGAAGAATTGGGAACCCTAAAAGAAAAAGAATTATTGTTAGCAAAGGACGTTGAAGAAGCATTATTACCGTCCGATCCCGATGAAAACAAAGACGTTATTATGGAAATTAGAGCTGGCGCCGGTGGTGATGAAGCTGGACTTTTTGCGACTGATCTTTTTCGCATGTACTCACGTTTTGCCGAAGACAAAGGTTGGAAAATTGAAATTATGAATTCACATAAAAGTGGTGTGGGTGGATTTAAAGAAATTATTTTTGCTGTCCGAGGTGAAAAAGTTTATAAAGATTTGCGCCATGAGTCTGGTGTCCACCGCGTGCAACGCATTCCTGAAACAGAAAAGAATGGTCGCATTCACACCTCAACTGTTACAGTGGCAGTTTTGCCCGAAGTGGAAGATGTAGAATTTGAAATAAAGTTAGAAGATGTTCGTTTGGATGTTTTTCGTTCTTCAGGTCCTGGTGGCCAAAGTGTTAACACCACCGATTCTGCTGTCCGTTTAACTCACGTGCCAACAGGAATTGTGGTAACTTGTCAGGATGAAAAATCTCAGCATAAAAATCGTGATAAAGCCATGAAAGTTTTGCGCTCTCGTTTAAAAGCTTCTGAAGAAGAAAAACACGCCGAGGAAGAAGGTAGCAAAAGAAGAGCTCAAATTGGTACTGGTGACCGTTCGGAAAAAATTCGTACTTATAACATCCCTCAAGATAGAATTACCGATCATCGTATTAAAAAAACTATGCATGATGTTGAGAAGTATTTGGGTGGAGATATTTCCGAAATGCTGGAAGCTGTAAAAGAAGAATTCAAAAAACAGAGATTAACAGATAAATAATATGCCCGGTAGTACAACCCTAAAATATTTTACTAGTTAATTTCTTTACAAATGTATTGCTTGGCAAAACGTCTGACAATTAAATTAATCATTAAGTTGTACTACCGGGATGTCTAAATTTCTCTCCCGTAAAGAATGGTTAGAGATTTCAATTCTATTTGTTTTTTATCGCCTAATAATTTTCATATTTAGTTTGGTGGCCAGTAGCCGCCTTTTTGTTTCTTTGGACAAAGCTTATCCTTGGATTCCCGATAATCCTTGGTTGCCAACTTATTTACCCGATTGGATGACGCATTTGATTCATTGGGATTCGGGTTGGTATTTATCCATTGTAGAACATGGTTATTATTATACTGCTACTGCCTCCAACACCGCCTTCTTTCCCCTCTACCCTCTTTTAATGAAGTTTGTATCTTTAACTGGAATTGATCCTTTAATTTCCGGTTTAATAATTTCTCATCTGACCTTGTTCGGAGCAATTATTTTTCTTTATAAATTAGCGAATTTAGATTTAAACCAGAAAAAATCTTTACGAGCAGTTTTTCTCTTACTACTTTTCCCCACTGCTTTTTTCTTTCTATCCGTTTATACAGAAAGTTTATTTTTGTTTTTAATTGCCAGTTCGTTTTATTTTGCTCGCAAGAATAAATATTTACTGGCTTCAATTTTGGCGATGTTTTCTGCCGCCACCCGCAGTGTGGGAATTTTAATGCTGATAGTTTTGCTGGTGGAATATTTGGAATATAGAAATTTCAAATTTAGAGATATAAAAGTAAATATTTTAAACTTGTTGTTGATACCACTGGGGATAATTTCCTATATGATTTTTTTGTGGAACAAATTTGGTGATCCCCTAACTTTTATAAATGCGCAGAAAGTTTGGAGTCGGGAGCTTGGTGAAGGTATTATAGGTTTCTTTTCAACACTGACAACTTATTTTAATGATTTTCTAACCATGCTAACTGGCGGGCAGGCTTATCACTTGGCCAACAGTTTTGATTTTATTGCTTTTGTTTTATTCTTTGTATTGGCTATAATTATTGCCATTAGATTTCGAGTTTCTTATGGTTTAATGATGGTTTTATTTCTCTTAGCCAGTTCTGTAACCGGAACACTAATTAGCACCACCAGATATGTCATTGTTCTCTTCCCTGCCTTCATTTATTTGGCAAGGGTGTTAAAACGTGAATATTTGTATATAATGGTATTAGTAACATCAGTTTTACTGTACGCTCTGTTCCTCAATATGTTTCTAAATAATTATTGGGTAGGATAATTTATATTTATGACAATTAAAGAAGCCTTGGCTTACGCTGAGAAGAAAATAATTAAAATTAGTGATTCGGCAGATTTAGATGCGGAAATTCTTTTAGCTTATATTACGAAAAGACCAAAAGAATTTTTATTAGCTCATCCGGAAAACGAGCTGACTAAAAAAGAAATTGTAAATTTTCGCCGAGTAATCAAGAGACGCCGCAAAGGAGAACCGGTTGCTTTCATTACCGGCAAGAAAGAATTTTATGGTTTAGAATTTATAATTCGCCGTGGAGTTTTAGTTCCTCGACCCGAAACGGAACTGCTGGTTGAGGAGGTTATAAAAAATTCGCGTCCTAAATCTAAAATTTGTGATGTGGGCACAGGCTCTGGTTGCATTGCTATTGCTTTGGCAAAAAGTATGCCAAAAAGTAAAATAGTTGCTTCCGATATAGATGACATTTCACTTCGCATAGCAAAAGAAAATGCTAAACTACATGAAGTTTCTTCTCGCATCAAATTCAAAAAAAGCAATTTGCTAAAATCAATTTACGGCAAATTTGATATTATAGTTGCCAATCTCCCCTATCTTCCTAATCGCCGTTGGGGAGATCTTCCCACTGATATTAAAAGATATGAAAGTTTTAAGGCACTACTTGGTGGACGAAGAGGTTTTGAACTATATTTAGATTTATTACAACAAGCAGTTAAAAAATTAAAACGTGATGGCATAATTTATATGGAAATTGATCCGAGTTACATAAATCGTTTTGCTCTAAAAATCAAAATACTTTACCCTAACGTTAAAATTAAAGTAAAAAAAGACTTGGCCAAACGACCAAGACTTTTTGTTGTTAATTTGTAGTTTATTCAGTGGCTTGTAATTCGGTATAGTTAACATTTCTTTCTCCTGGAACAACTTCCACCCAAATATTTCCTCGTGTGAATTCGTATTCCTCACCACCGGCGCCTGTGAATACAGTACGTGTATCTAAATCTGGTTTGCTCCAAGTACCTTGCTCACAAACACCGTCAGAACAAAGTATCGCTTCACCAGTACCATGCAAATCCAAATCAATTCTTCCCTTCTCACTAAGTCCTACTTCAGCTGGGACTTTTTGTATCACCACGTTTTTAACTTTTATTTGATTTCCGGTATTTCTATCGGTGTGCGGAGTATCAGAATGAAATCTTTTATAATCGTTAGTGGCTGAATCGTATTCATAATGCACATTGTAAGTGGCTGAAGAAAATTCTATATCAATTGTTTTTTCTTCTGTGGGTAAATCCTCTGTGGCATCTTTAAATAACCATTTGGTATATTCTGGTGTAGCATTCGTTAATTCTTTATCGCGTACTGCAAAGGTCATTTTTTCCCAACTAGTATAAAGATTGTGCGGAGCACTACCTTCACCGCGCCAGAAATAAGCGGCGGCGCTAGCAATAGCATTTAGATTTTTAATCCCAAAAGCACTAATATGTTCCAGGGCTTGTGGACTGCCACCAGCATGAGCATAAACAGGATCTAAGGGTTGTGCCCATTCTAAATAGTATCGCCTTGATGATCGCACTGGTCCAATTTTGTCTGGCATATCACCAGAAAATATTGTCATAAAACGAGTTATTCCAGATTCAGCTAATGTTTCATAAACAAGTTGCGCATCAATCAAACCAGCTTGTGGTCTGGCAGCAATTAGATTTTCAATCATAATAGCTACTGGCCATTTATTGGCATCTTCGGGAGCAACTATCATGCCATCCAAACGACGTTCGTTAATATTAACATCTTCTTCTACAACTTTTTTAGAACTTATTTTTACGTCATCATCATCTTTGTCGTTCACGGCGATCACAATCCCCCAAGTTACAGCCACGACAATTACTAAAACTGCCACGCTGACATAAATTTGTAAGCGTCTATCCTCGCCCAGTTTCTTAAAAAATTCTTTTATTTTAGATTTCTTTTTTGGTTTTTCTTCTGCCATTTTGGTTTTAGATTTTAAAGACTATATTCGACATCGCGGTCGGGAGGAATAATTTCCACCCAGGTAGTACCACGGTTTAAGGTATATTCTTTGCCGTCTTCAGTGTAAAACAAAGTTCTGTCTTCTCGTGAATCTTTTTCCCAAGTTCCTTCATATGTCATACCGTTTCTAAACATCACGGCGGTGCCATTACCAGTAACGTCCATAGATAAACGACCATTGTCTCCAGTGTCAGTTGCGTTTACATATTGCACAATTACATTATCGGCAGTAATTTGCTGACCAGTATTGAAATCTATATGTTTTTCACCAGCATTAAAACGATAGTATTCATTATCATTCTGATCATAATCCCATTTAACAACATAGCCAATAGAAGAGAAATCAATTGTGACATCATTTTCACCACTTCCTCGATCATCTGAACTTGCTTCATCTTCATATTTCCAACCTTGATAGTCAGGCTGCAAATCAAGCATATCTTTGTCACGCAGAGCAAAACTTAAATTTTGGCCATTGATGAACAAATTATGGGGAGCAGCCAGGGCAGTATCGCGCCAGAAATAAACTGAATCAGAATACATAGCGTTTAGGTCGGGAATTCCCAGACCACTAATTCCCGCCAAAGCTTCTGGGCTACCACCAACATGAGTGTAGAGAGCATCATATTCTGATGACCATTCATAATAATAAGGACGAGCAGAACGTACTGGACCAATTCTAGTCGCTGCAATATCGGCAACATCTAAGTCTGGGAAGATGACTAAAAACCTGGTTATACCACCTTCAGCCAAAGCCTCATAAACAACCGGCGCTGTATCAAGTCCAGCTTGAGTGTCTCTGATAGTAGATAAATTTTCAATCATCACCGCTACAATTGGCGGATTAACTTTTTCCTTATCAACCATAACACCGTCAAGCTTGCGATAGGTATCACCACTTACGAGTCGCTCAAAAGGATTATCAGTATCACTAAACCTGAAGTAGAGAAATACAATTATAGTAATTAATAAAACGATGGCAATAACTAAACCCATTTGCCATCTCTTATCCTCCTTAATTTTTTGAAAGAATTTATTCATAGAAATAATTTAATTTTATTTTAACTAGCTAAATTATAGCAAAAGTCGTTATTCTTGGGAAATGAGTTCCTTGACGCGCATGACGTTAGCAACATTGGCTCTTTCTTGCTCAGCTAGTTTCATTTCAATATATTTAACCGTCTCTTCCAAATTGGGAATAAGAACATATTCTAAGGCATTTACTCTGCGCCTGGTTTTCTCAATTTCTTGAGCCAGCAATAAAGCCGAGTGTTCAATTTGTGCTAACTTTACCATTTGCGATAAATTATCAGAAAACTTCTGTAAAGAATTATCAAGTCCTGAGGCTGTGTTTATTAATCCGTATGATAAGAAATCGCCTTCTTGCTTTATATCAAATATGGGGATCTCTACACTCATCACATTTTCTGTATCAGTTGTCAGAGATATTTTTTGTGATGGCAGAACCAAAGCTTCTGTTAAAACATCTGAGCGCATGGAAGCTGAAGCAAATAAGAATTTTTTGAAGGCATCTGCCAGTCCTACTTCAATTTGCTCGCGTGCTTCTTTTGCTTCTCTGATTATGGCCATAAATTTTTTCATCAAACCATCACGCTTTTCTTTAAGCAGTTTGTGACCACGTTTAGCAGTAGTTACGCGCTTACGTAACTTCAGTAGCTCCATTCGTGTTGGATTGACGTTTAGTTTAGCCATTTAGAAAGATTAAAATTTGAAGATTAAAGAGTAAAGAAACTATTATACCGGCCGATGTTTTACTCTTTTCTATTTGCTCTTTTACTTTTTTGGTAGATATTTTTCAATTTGCTCTGGTTTTACACGCTTCAATTCTTCCATTGGTAGAATGGACAATAATTCCCAACCAAGATTTAGAGTTTCCTCAATTGTTCTATCTTCAATTTCAGCTTGTCTTACAAATCTGTTTTCAAATTCATCAGCAAACTTAGCATATTTTTTGTCAGCATCAGATAGAGCAGCTTCACCTAAGATTATTGCTAACTCTTTCGCTTCTTTTCCTTGGGCATAAGCTGCAAATAACTGATTGAGAACTCCAGAATGATCTTCTCTTGTTTTTCCTTCACCAATTCCTTTATCCTTCAAACGAGAAAGTGATGGCAACACATCAACGGGAGGAAAAATTCCACCCTTATGAAGTTCGCGAGAAAGCATAATCTGTCCTTCGGTAATGTAACCGGTTAAATCTGGAATCGGATGAGTTTTATCATCTTCAGGCATGGTTAGAATTGGAATCTGAGTAATTGAACCCGGCTTTCCTTTAATTCTTCCTGCTCTTTCATAGATGGTTGAAAGGTCGGTATACAAATAACCGGGATAACCACGACGTCCAGGAACTTCTTTACGGGCAGCAGAAACTTCGCGCAAAGCCTCACAGTAGTTGGTAAGATCAGTTAAAATTACTAGCACGTGTTTTCCTTTTTCAAAAGCCAAATACTCAGCAGCGGTTAAAGCCATGCGAGGAAGAGTAATACGTTCTACAACAGGGTCATCTGCTAAGTTAATATAAACAGCGGCTCTTTCAATAGCCCCAGTTTCTTTAAACTGATTGATAAAATACTCTGCTTCTGCAAAGGTAATTCCCATGGCTCCAAAAACCACAGCAAATTCCCCTTCTCCATCTTTGCTCATAACTTTTGCTTGACGAGCAATTTGAGCAGCCAATTCTGAATGAGGAAGTCCAGCGCCAGAAAATATTGGTAGTTTTTGTCCGCGCACCAAAGTGTTCATACCATCAATGGTAGAAACTCCGGTTTGAATAAAGTCGTTGGGATAATCACGAGCATAGGGATTAATTGGACTGCCGTTGATGTCGCGAGTTTCAGATGAAACCAGTTCTGGTCCCCCATCTTTTGGTCGGCCCGCACCATTAAAAACTCTACCGAGCATATCTTCAGAAACAGCAATCTCCATTCCTTTACCAAGAAATTTTGCTTTTGTTCCTGCAACTGACACACCGCGCGTGTCTTCAAACATCTGCACCACCGCTTGAGTGTCAGTTATTTCGAGAACTCTTCCGCGACGACGATCTCCATTTGCCAGTTCCACTTCTACCAGCTCTTCATATTTAACGTCTTTAACCTTTTCCACAATCATTAGTGGTCCGGCAATTTCTTTTACTGTTTTATATTCTTTTAACATAGTATGTAGTCCTTTCTATTAAGCGTTAGTTTTTTGAATCGCAACTCCTTCAAATTCTTTCTGTATTTCAGTAATAATGTTTTCCAGTTCTTTTATTTTATCTTCAGGTATCATTTTAGAACGAGCCATTTTTTGTCGCACTGGCAATTCCATAAGTTTTGCTAGCGGAACATCATTCTGAATCATTTCCAGAGCTTTATCGTGAAAAGTCAAAATGGCTTTTAACATCCAGTACTGCTTTTTCATGGAAGTATAAGTATCAACATCATCAAAAGCATTTTGAATCAAATAATCTTCACGAATTGATTTTGAAGTTTGCAAAACTAACTGCTCTTTAGAAGACAACGCATCAACACCAACCAAACGCACGATTTCTTGCAAAGAAGCTTCTTGCTGCAACAATGTCATCGTTTTAGTTCTTAGAGCTGGCCATTCTTCAGCCACTTCATTTTTGTAATAATCTTCTAATTCATCTACATATAGAGAATAACTGGTTAACCAGTTGATGGCTGGGAAATGACGACGATAAGCTAGGTTGGCATCCAGTCCCCAGAAAACTTTGGTAACACGAAGTGTGTTTTGGGTAACAGGTTCTGAGAGGTCACCACCAGGAGGAGAAACTGCTCCAATAACTGTTAGTGATCCTTTTCTTTTGTCTGCTCCCAAACATTCAACCGAACCGGCTCTTTCATAGAAAGAAGCTGTTCGGGAACCAAGATAAGCTGGGTAACCTTCTTCACCAGGCATTTCTTCCAAACGTCCAGAAATTTCACGCATAGCTTCAGCCCAACGAGAAGTTGAGTCGGCCATAAGTGCTACATCATAACCCATATCGCGGAAATATTCAGCAATAGTAATTCCAGTGTAAACAGAAGCTTCACGAGCGGCCACCGGCATGTTAGAAGTGTTGGCAATAAGAACTGTGCGTTTCATTAGAGGTTCACCACTGCGAGGATCTTTTAGTTCTGGGAATTCCATTAACACGTCTGTCATTTCATTTCCGCGTTCACCACAACCGATGAAAACAATAATATCAGCATCAGCCCATTTGGACATCTGATGTTGCACCACAGTTTTTCCAGCACCGAAAGGTCCAGGAACACAAGCGGCACCACCTTTTACAACTGGGAATAAAGTATCAATAACACGTTGACCAGAGATTAGAGGTTTAGTAGAAAGAAGTTTTTTATTGATGGGACGGGGACGACGAATTGGCCAACGTTGTAGCATTTGCACTTCATAATCTTTTCCATCCTTGCCAGAGATTACACAAACTGTATCGGTAACTGTAAATTCACCCTTGGCAATGCTTTTAACTTTACCAGCCATTTTTTCTGGTACCATAATTTTATGTTCTACCAAAGAAGTTTCAGCCACAATTCCTAAAATATCACCAGCTACGACATCTGCACCAGTTTCAACTTGCGGTTCGAACTTCCATTTCTTTTTTCTATCAAGTCCAGGAACATCAATTCCGCGGGCAATAAACGCACCAGATTCTTCCATAATTTTCTGTAATGGTCTTTGCACACCGTCGTAAATTGATTCAATGATTCCCGGTCCGAGCTCAACTGAAAGTTGTTCGCCTGTAGCAAAAACTGGCTCACCCGGCCCTAAGCCTGCGGTATCCTCATAGACCTGAATTGAAGCTTTGTCGCCATCCAGCTCAATAATTTCACCAACCAGTTTTTTATCTGATACTTTAACAACGTCATACATATTGACGTCGGTCATACCCTCAGCAACTACTAAAGGGCCTGAAACTTTTATAATGGTACCTTCTTTCATAATATAATTTTACTAATTTAAGGAATTAAATCTGTCTCCAAATAGAAACAAGTTTTATTCTTTAAATCCACTCGGAGGTGAAACCCAATCGGGGTTTCCCCTTCCGACTCGCTCACTGCTATCGCAGTTCGCTCCTCCCCTTCCTTGGAGTTCGGTCGCGAAATGAATTCGCCGACCTCACACTAATTTTTAAAGAGTATGTCTGAACCTACCGCCTGCTCGACTATGCGACGGAGTTTGGCTGTGCCAGCTCCCTTACTTCCCTGATAAGAAGGAATAGGAACTATAGCTGGCAATGGTCCGCTAGAATTTTCAGCAATTTCATCTTCAACTTGCATGGCAAATTCCTCTGTGATGAAAACGACAGCAAAGTTCATATCTTTCTCAGTTACTTCTAGCAAAGCTTTTTTAGCACCGTCGGCATCCAAAACATTCAAAGTTTCAACACCCAGTGCTGAGAACCCGGCGATGGCATCTTTGGAACCAATTATAGCTAATTTATAATCTGTCATTTTATTGCTTGACTCTTAAGTATTGTCTGATTTCAGCTGGCTGAATGTCATTTACTTTGCCACTCATTATTAAACGAATATTTTTTAGCGCTGCTTGTTTTAGAATTGTGTAAGCCACAACAATTTCTGGTCCATAAGCTATGTATGTAGTTTCGGCACAGAGTTGCAATTCATATTCTTCCAAAGCTTTGTCCAATTCGCTCAATTGTTTTTCTTCCAAAGCTTTACTGATACTTTCTTTCAGTGAACCATCAATACTAGATTGCAAAACTTTAGCCAAGTCTGTTGTTTGTCCACCATACACTTCTACTACATCATTTAACTTTAGGTTTCCACCTTCATTAAATGCTTCATTTAAAACTCCAACTGGTTTGTCCATAAGTTTTAGACGAATAGAAGTTTTAATGTTAGCAGCATTAATTCTGTACTCGGTAATTTTCTTAACAAAATCTTTTCTGATTATTTTTGACATGGCACCAAGCGCTTTTGTGTAAGCCTTATCAACCATCATATCAATTTGAATCGCTTCTTCTGCTTTTGCTTTGTTCTCCAAAACTTCAGTAATAAAATTTCTATAAACTTCACTTACTTCTTCATTTTTACCGTCTAGAAGAATTTTTAGTTTTTCCAGTGGTAACAAAGCTAAGTTGGAAAATGAACCTAAATATTTTTCTTCAACTAACTCACCTTTGGCTAGTTTTAGAAGCAACTTCACATTGTGAGCATCTTCTGCTAAAAACAACCATTCCAATAAAACATTATCAGGTGTCAGACCAGCGATTTCATCTTTTAATTGACCCAAGTCGTGCATAACAGCCGCCTCAAAAGAAGTGGCGTCTTTCATGTCCACTCGCTCGTCTGCTAAAGAAAGGTCATTAAAAACTTTCAATGCTTCTTCTGCATCTTTAGCATCCACCATGCGATCAATGTCAGTTGGCGACAAAACTTTTGCCTCCAGTGATCTCAACCGGCCGGTGGCAAACAAATATTTATCGTTTGTTACACCCATTCCAGTAGTACAACTTAATGATTAATAATTACTGGTTTTGCCAGCAGAACAACTTTATGGTTGTACTACTGGGCTTAAGTTAGTTAAAAAGTTTATTAGCTGCTCCGGCTTCAGTTTCTTCGCGCAAAGATTTCAGAACACTTTCAAATCTTTGGTCAATATCAATCTCATCAGATCGATACATGAAGCCACCATCGCCAGCAATAGTTTCACTGGCCAAATTTAGCCCAGCTTGTGAAACTAAATCACGCAGTAAACTTTGACTCTTCTTTGTGGCTACAATTTCACCTTCAGTTGGTAAACCTTTTAGTAGTTTGCTTAGCAACTGCTTGTGTTCTTCGTCAGATAGATTCTGCATCTTAGCTGATAATTCTTCATAAACTTCCTGCAAAGTTTTTTGTTTGCTTTTAAGAATTTCGTTTCTCTCCCACATAACCGCAGCGCTCACAGCTTGCTCATGAATTTTATCAGCTTTCACTCTTCCCTGTTCCAAAACTTTGGTTCTTATCATTTCTGATTTTTTATCAGCCACTTGCAAAATTTTGTCAGCCTGAAGACCAGCTTCTTTTATATTTTTAGAAGCTTCAGTGTTAGCATCTTGACTAATTTTTTCTATGACGTTTTTAAGTGCCATTTATTCACCTACATTAATACCATTGATCAGCAAGATTGTTGCAAGCAGACCAAGAACAGCATAAGTTTCTACCAAAGCGGAAAGAATAATTGCTTTTCCAGATTCTGCTGGTTTTTTAGCAACTACGCCCATACCGGCTGCAGAAACTTTTCCTTGAAACCAACCACTCATTAGGCCAGCAAAGGCAATTGGTAGACAGGCAAAAAGAATTTGCCAACCAATACTGGTTGAGATTGGAATTCCACCTGACAAAAGGTCAAGTTTCAAAATTACCCAGAAGGCTCCGAGGAACCCGTAGATTCCTTGTGTTCCTGGCAAAGCTTGCAAAAGCAATACCTTACCAAATTTTTCTGGATCTTCAGAGACAACTCCTGATCCAGCCTGTCCAGCAACTCCAACTCCTAGAACCGATCCAATACCGGCCAAGAAAGCTGAGAGGGCTGCACCAAGAATGGCTAGTGCGATTCCCATTTCCATATTTTTTGAATTAATTATAAATAATTTCTAACTACCAAATAATTTGGTTTATTAGCTAACAATGACATACTTCCCTTCTCTGACAAACGGTTTGAAACGACTGCCGCCACCTTCCATAAATTTCGGAAAGAATTCTACAAACTGCAAACGACCGGAGTGAATAAAAGCTCCGAGGGCGTTAATCGTTAAATTAAACAAATGTCCACCGACCAAAACTAGAATCATAACTACCCAGCCAACAACTGGAATCATCTCTTTAAACATAACAGCAATTAGGTTAACTACCATAGCAATTATTCCGGTGGCCAATCCTAAGGCTAGCAAACGAGAATAAGAAAGGATGTCAGAAAAATAGCCAACAATATTATAAAGACTAAGAGCACCAATACCAGCTTTGGCTACAATATTTTTACTCTTTCTACCTTGTGTTACAACCAGTAATCCAGCGCCAATTAGGACGGCGATTTTTGCAGGTCCGGAGAAACTCTCTGGCAAAACACCAACAGCTGCTAGAGCGAAAAGTAATAATACTACAATGAAATAGAACCACAATCCGCTGTCCAAAATAGCATCAACATAATCTTTGTTTTTAATCTTCCAGACAATATCAATAGCGATTCCAGTTAGAACATGCAGAATTCCTAGGGCAAAAGATAAGATCATAAAGGTAATTGGATCAGCTACTGGGTCAATCATTCTGAGTGATAATAGGAAATCTCTTATAAAGCCAATTGAATCTGGTAAGTCATCCAACACGATTCCGAACCAACCACCAAACAGAATTCCAATTACAAAAGTGGAAATACCACCATAAATTAAAAGTCTCCATAAACGCTGTTTTTCTCCAGGAACTTTCATTACTTTCATACCAATAAAAGCAAATAGGGCTAAAACAATTCCGTAACCAGCATCAGTTAAAGCTAGTCCAAAGAAAACTATAAAAAATGGTGCCAACCAAAATGTCGGGTCAATCTCAGATGATTTTGGTGCACCATAAATATTTGTAACTGCTTCAAAGGGTCTAATAACAGATTTATTCTCAAGTAAAACTGGAGTCTCTTCGTCTTTTTTAGGCTTAATCTTCTTTAATGTTAGCAATTTGGTAATCTTGGCTAAATCCTTTTTTATATCTCCGTAAGCTTTAGCACGAATCCAACCGGTCATGGCCACCGTACTATCTGTCATTACGCTCCCCTTTTGCACTTCCTCTTTTTCTTGTTGCCAAGTTAAATAATCAAATAAAATTCTAAAACTCTGCAAATTTTCTGCCAAATTAATGGCATGTTCATTTAATTTCTCGATTTCCTTTTTAGAAGACTTTGCTCTTCTGGAATGAATATCGACCAATTCCTTTGGTGTTTTGCCATTTTTTGGTAAATCAACTTCCAATCCTGCAAATTCAGAAAGCACATTAACAGCTTGTTCTCTAAACTTCTCGTTTACAATAATTAGAAGTTGTTCAAATCCATCCAGACTATTAACTTTTTTAACTTCAGCCAATTTCACCTCTTGATCAAACTTTTCCAAAAAGAAATCGTAATGCACTTGGGGAACTTCGGCCAGTATAAACTTTGTTGAACCATTATCTTTTATAGCAGATAGCTTTTCGTGCAAAGGAATCCATTTTTTGTAGGTAGTCACTTTTTCTTGCTCGCTTATACTTTCTGATTCTGCATAATTTAAATCCTCATCAACTTTCTTAATCTCAACTAATAGATTTTTGCAATCAAATCCGGAAACTGCTTTCTTAAATTCTTTTTTGGTTAAACGAATTTTCTTGCCATCAAGTTTTTGGGACAAAGATTGCTTAGGTATAACTTCAAAAGGGGTTAGAAAATCAATAGCAAATTTTACTTCTGCCAAATCGTATTCTAAAGTTGAAGCTTCACCAACTACTTCTCCTTCTTTTGTCTCCAATTCAACGTGCATAACACCAACCGTATGTAAAAAATCAAGCACTTCTTCCTTTTTCTGCTTGTGACATATGAGCCTGATTTTTTGTAGTTTTGCTACTGCCATTTAGTTTATAAGTTTCTCCCAAATATAATTTACTGCTTCTTTTTTGTTACTAGAAATTTTAGCGGTTGTTTTATCAATCCCAGCTTGTTTTTCTTCCTTCATTTTTTTGAGTTCTAATTCAGCATTTTTCTTAGCATCATCAACAATGCTACCCATTTGTTTATTAGCATCTTTTTTTACACTCTCAAGTCTATTAACTGCTTTTTCTTTAGCTTCGAGAATAATTTTCTTGGCCTCTTCTTCAGAATTAGAAATATTTTTACGGGCCTTAATTTCGGCATCTTTAACTTTTTGAATTGTATCTTTTACTGTCATGTAATTCTATTATTTACTTGTGGTGCTTGCCCCGAGTTTATCGAGGTGAGTTATTTCGAACTATCTTCCTTCTTGCCCTGTGGTGAGCTTGTCGAACCATCTTGTGGTGAGCCTGCCGAACCATCTTCTTTGAGAGCATCTTTATCTTGTGGTGAACCTGCCGAACCATCTTCTTTCTTTTCACCTTCTTCTCCTTCTTCACCCTCTTCTTCTTTAGTTACACCTTCAACATCTTCAACTTTTTCTTCCACTTCTTCTTCCAGACTTTCCAATTCTTCTTCAGATCGAGGTGGAGTAACAACAACAATGGTTTCAGTTGGTTTTTCTAAAATTTCTACGCCTTCCGGAACCTCAATATCTTTAATTTTAATAACATCATCAAAAGTATCTAGAGAAGAAATGCTAACTTTAATTTCTCGGGGCAAATCAGCTGGTAAACATTCTACTTCAACCTCAGATACGTTTTTAACTAAAATTCCAGCATCGTCTTTAACTGCCTTTGAAATACCAACAAATTTTAGTGGCACTTCAGCGGTCATCTTTTCAGTCATGCTTACTTCCAAAAAATCGATGTGGATAAAGTCATCACGAACAGGATCTCTTTGAAAATCTTTTACGACCGCATTTTTCTTCTTTTTATCGTCTGTTGTAAGCTCCAAAATTGTACTTTCTCCAGCTTCTTTAAAGACCTTATTAAATTCCTTGGCATCAACAGAAATCGGCATGTTTTTGGCTTCTTTACCATAAACAATAGCAGGAACTCTGCCTGTTTTTCGAAGAGCTTTTTTCTCTTTTGTAGACAATTCTCGTGTCTTTATATTTAAGGTAATTATGTCCATAATATTTATCCAATCTGTTTTAAAAATTCAGAATTTATTATAGCGATTTTTTGAATAATTGCAAGGGTTTCGTTAAATATTATATTAGGAACTAATTTATTATATTAGTCAATGTTATTCTAAACGCTAAATTTTGCTGTTTTTCTACTATTTTTACAAACAAAAAACCTCTGCTGGCCACTTGACTTACAGAGGTTTGCAAATTTATATTTATGCTTCGCTGGTCAAAAATTTCATATCACCGTCGTTGGCTTTTAGATGTTCATATAATTCTACAACATCGTTAGCAAATATTCCGTCACCATCTTTAAACAACACCACATCTTCATATGTTAAATCTGTAACCAACCCAATAGAACTTACGCCCAAAGAATTGGTTGTCAAAGTTGCCACAATATTGGAACCACATTTTTCACAAATTGTATACAATAAATACGCGTCGTCTTTTTCCTCAACAATTTTAGCCTCTTCAGGTTCATAACGCGTATTACACAATGGGCACGCTGATAAAAAGCGTTCCTCTTCTGATAGATTATTTAAATCTGATTTATTCATATGTATTTTTATTTTTGTTTCTAACTTTATTATATCAAATTGCGACCCTCAAGTCAATCATCCTTGAGCAATAGAATTGTTCTTTATATTATTTAAAAACCACTCCTTTGTGTCGAATTATCACACTTTGCAAAATGCCAAAAATCATCATCATAGCAAGTAAGGCTGAACCACCAGAACTTACAAGTGGCAAAGGTACACCGGCAATCGGTAAAATGCCTAAGTTCATACCAATATTTAAAGTAATCTGAGCTATTAAAAGTACACTAGCTCCAATGGCTAACATTAATCCAAAATCATCACGCGCCCGATAAGCAATGCGCAACATCCTGTATAAAAGAAAGGCAAATAAAATTATCACAGCTAATGTTCCTACTAAACCTAGCTCTTCAGCGATAACAGCAAAAATAAAATCGGTGTGTTGTTCAGGTAAAAAATCTAACTGGCTTTGCGAGCCCTCCCCTAACCCACGCCCAATTAAACCGCCAGAACCCACAGCAATAATAGCTTGATTCATGTTCCAGCCCGCACCCAAGGGATCATCTTGTGGTTGCATAAAAGTCATAATTCTTTCTTTTTGATAATCCTGCAAAAAGAAATTCCAACCAAGTAAAGCGGTTACTAAAAACACCACCACTAAAGCAATAACATAGTTTCTTTTTATACCCGTAAAAAGCAACATTCCCAACCACATAAAAACAAGTAACAGAGCTGACCCAAATTCTGGTTGTAACATGGTAATTATAGTGGGAATTCCCACTAAAATTCCGGAAACAATAACAAACTGAAGACGAGAAGGACGGCCTACGCACCAGGAAAAATAGCGCGCGAGCACTAGCAACATAGTAACTTTAGCAAACTCAGATGGTTGAACTTGAATGAATCCTAAATTAAACCAACCTGTTGTTCCTTTAACAGTTTTTCCAAAAAATAATAACAAAACCAAAACCACTATTGTAAGGACGTATAAAATATAAGAAAGATTTTTTAAATACCTATAATCCAGGGCACTTAAAAAAGACAAAACAAAAATACCAAGAACTAAAGCCAGTCCTTGGACATTAATTGAGCGGTAACCCTCATCACTAACGGTGGTAGAAAATATTACTAACATCCCTAGTCCCACCAATAAAGTTATTGCTCCCAACAACCAAAAATCAAATTGTCGAAACCATAGAGTTGTTCTGGCCATTTTAGAATTTAGTATTCAAGATCCACTGATTTACCTGAAAGAATATCAGCGAAAGTATTTGAATTATATACGTTCACATATGATTCTACAACAGCCAAACTGGAATTGATTTGATATGGCCAAGTTAGAAAGAATTCTCTCTTTTCTCCATGCAAAAAGGTGTTTTTAGTAGTTGTGTTTATTCCTACAATTTTTCCTTCAGTATCTAGTAAAAGAATTATGAATTTTATTTCATCAAGATCATAAATTCCTTTATTCTCCACAAAACCAAATATTGAAGTTTCTAAGGCCGAGGCTTTAACATCTAAACCATAAATTTCTACACCTAAGTCTCTTTCCTCTGTCATTTTCTGAGCAGTTAAAGAAACTATTTCCATTTCTGCACTCGTTGCTCCCTTAGCATTAATTCCAAACCTCGTGATGTATTTTGTTTGACTTGGTAAAATGTAATTATTGCCCGTTTCTAACCCCACTTCGTTTTTACTATCATCCAGTAATGTAATCCTATAATCAAACTCACTGGCTCCCCACTCCACGTTGTTATCATAAACTTTAGCCACAAAATCGAAGAAACCTTCTTGATTGGTTCGTGGTAATAATGTTACTTCCTGAATTTCCAAAGCATAATCATCTGGTGGTTGCTCAATTTGCGGTGGTGGAGGTGGTGGTTCCAGTAATTCTTTTATGAAAGGAATGTAACGTACGGCAATTCCAATGCCAATCAACATCATTAAAGCTAAGCCTACACCAATAATAATGACAATCCAATTTCTCACAATTTGATCTTTGTGAGTTTCGCGGTAAATCATTTTTTTATATTCACCCTCAACCGATTGTATTTTCTTTTTTATGTCATCCCTTCTCTTATCTTCAGGAGAAATTTCTGTTGGCTTGTCCTGATTCTTTTTTGTAGATGCTTTGAACAGATCTTTGGGAGAAGGTAATATTGGCTTCTTTTTTTCCACCATATGTTTGTTTAATATACTTATATTTTACTTAATATTTAAGAAAAAAGCCATAGATAATATAATTCCTTTATTTAAGCCTAAATGTGCCAATTGCCTTTGACAAATATATCAAAATATGCTAAAATTAATGTATAATTGGTAATATATTTATATGTTAGAAACTAGCACAGACCTGCTGTGGATTGCCCTAGCTATAGTAATTTTGGCTTTAGGAGGCTATACAACTCACCTTATTTTCAATCTAACTAAGGTAATTCAAGAATCCAGAAAAACTGTTCGTAATGTTAATAATAAATTGCGTCATTTAGATGATGCCGTTGAAGAAACTGGTGACACAATTGCTGATGTTAATAAAACTGTGCAAATGATTAATAATAACATCTTGCGTCCCCTAACCAATGTTTCCTCTGTTATTAAGGGAGTTAACAATATTGTAAAAACTGCTAAAAAAATAAAGTCCAGTAAAAACAAAAACAAATAATTATTAATAAAACCCCATGCAAAATGAGACTATGGAACAGCCAGTTCCAGAAATCAACAAAGTTGCTAACGAAACTGAAGCACCTGTAAAGGTGCAAGACAAAATTCAGGTTTTGATAGGAGCTTTAACACTGTTTGCGTTTGCCGGATCTTTAGGTATTGCTTTCAATGCCTTCATATTCGCAATGCGCTACGGCGAAAGTTTTATCTAAATATATGACCAAGAAGAGTGAACACAATGGCAAAGGATTTGCCGCCGGCGCCATATTCGGAGCTGTTGTTGGAGCTCTATCAGCTCTTCTTATGGCTCCTATGACTGGTAAAGAAGCTAGAAAAGCCTTGCTTGAAAAATTGGAAGAAATAAAGGAGGAAGCAGAATCAGCCAAAGGCAAGGTGAATAAAAAAGTTAAGCAAATCAAGAAAAAGTTCGATAGCTAATATTACGTATTAAATACAAAAACAGGGTTTTTACCCTCCTCACAGAGGATGACCACAATAAACTATTAGGTGGTTCACAACCCTGTTTTTGTGTTGTATTATACAAGGTAGGTTATTTATATACATTATTACAATTACATGACTGAAAAAAACTTATCGTGGAAAAAAGTAGAAGAATTTTTAGCGGAAAAGTCAAATGGTAGTGCGGCTATGGCTCTGCTGGAGACAGAGAAAATATTAGCACAAATTTTCTCTAAACTTGGTTACCCAGGAAAAACTGTTGATGAAAATATTCAATTGGCCAAACCTTTAATTTTAAATTATAAAGATTTAAAAATTAGCCACGATTTGGTAAAGAAAGTAAAAGAAGAAACTGATATTACTGTTACTACCAAAGAAGCTGATAAGTTACTGGAAGCCTATTATGAAGCCATCCGAGATATTATGAAAAACAAGAAGCATGGAAAAACAATTTCTTTGAAATTTAAACTGTTTTGGAACAATCTTTTCCATCAAGAAAGTTTTAACTGGAAGAAGTTTTCTGTTTATCTAATAATATTTTTCTTTGTTGTTTGGTTGCTAAATAAAACTGCTATCGGTTTAAGTGTAGTTAATTTGGTTGTCGCTATCGCCAATTTCATTTTTAGTTGGTTTTTACTAACTGCCCTACTAATCGTCAGCATCCTCGGAATTATAATTGGCAGCATTTTCTTTTTTGAAGGTAGAAAAAAGAAAGCAAAAATTAGAACAGAAGAGTAACTGGCATCTAGCATATGGCAAATGGCTAATAGTTATGCCGTTGCTATTTGCTCCCTGCTATAAGCTCTAAGCAATATTATGCCCTTCACCCACCTTCACGTTCACAGTCATTACAGTTTATTAGATGGACTCCCCAAAATTGGGGAGTTAGTTTCCTATGCCAAAGATCAGGGTTTTAAAGCGTTAGCTTTAACAGAACATGGCAACATGTATTCGGCCATCGAATTTTATCAAGCCTGCCAGGAAAAAAATATCAAACCAATAATTGGCTCTGAAATTTATTTAACTAAAGGAAGCCATTTATCAAAATCCTCCAAATTAGACTCCTCTCCTTATCACCTTACTCTTCTTTGTAAAAATGAAACCGGTTATAAAAATTTAGTTAAACTAACTACCATTGCTCATTTGGAGGGATTTTATTACAAACCTCGAATTGATATGGAATTAATAAAAGAACATAGTGAAGGCTTAATCGCTTTGTCAGGATGTTTACAAGGTCCCTTAAGTCAAACTTTTCATAAAGATGATGAGGAAGCAGCTCAAAATAAAGCTTTAGAACTGCAAAACATTTTTGGCAAAGATTCTTTTTTTATTGAAATCCAGCGACATACTAATGATGAACTCTCACAAAATATTAATCAGCAATTGGTAAAACTATCTAAGGAATTAGAAATTCCCCTAGTTGCCACTAACGATGTTCACTATTTGCGCCCCGCCGACAAAGAAGTACAAGATATTTTAGTTTGCATTCAAACCCAAAGAACAGTAAATGAGCAAAATCGTTTAACAATGATGGAATCAGATTTGGATTTAAAGTCTGAGGAGGAAATGCAAGAACTTTTTTCTGATTTGCCCGAAGCCATTGCCAATACCCAAAAAATTACAGAGATGTGTAATTTGGAAATTGAACTGGGAAAAATAAAACTACCTCATTTTGAAGTTCCCGGAGATGATCATGAAGGATATTTGCGCCAAGTTTGCGAAGAAGCTTTGCCAATTAGGTTTCCTGATTTGTTTCCAGGAAAAGATTTATCCGAAGAACAAAAAAAGGATAAACAAGAAATCTTGGACCGTTTTGAGTACGAAATGGGAGTTATTGCCAAAACTGGTTATGCTGACTACTTTTTAATTGTTTCTGACTTCGTTAACTTTGCTAAAAATAATGGTATTGTGGTGGGACCGGGACGAGGATCTGCTGCTGGTAGTATTGTCGCCTATCTTTTGAACATTACCAACATCGATCCCATAAAATACAATTTGGTTTTTGAGCGTTTTTTGAATCCAGAAAGAATTTCTATGCCTGATATTGATATTGATTTTGCTGATGATCGCCGCGACGAAGTTATTGATTATGTTTCCGAAAAATATGGTAGTGACAAGGTGGCACAAATTATAACTTTTGGAACTATGGCGGCTAGAGCTGCGGTGCGCGACACTGGACGTGTTTTGGCTTATCCTTATGCTTATTGCGACAAAGTTGCCAAACTCATCCCAATGTTTTCCAGCTTAGCTAAAGCCTTAGAAACTGTTCCCGAATTGAAAGATATGTACGAAACTGATCCTCAAGCTAAAAGACTACTGGATCTGGCGAAAAAACTTGAGGGTGTGGCTCGTCATGCCTCAACTCATGCTTGTGGCGTCGTTATTACCAAAGATCCGATTGATACTTACATGCCCCGCCAATATGCTTCAGCTAGCGACAAAACCATCGTTACTCAATTTTCTCTGCATCCGGTAGAAGATATGGGACTCTTGAAAATGGATTTCTTGGGACTGAAAAACTTAACTATTGTTGATAGAACTTTAAAAATTATTAAACGCAACAAAGACGTTGATATTGATTTAGATAATATTCCCCTGGATGATAAAATAACTTATCAGCTGCTTAAAAAAGCTTTGACTACTGGTGTGTTTCAATTGGAGTCAGCTGGAATGAAAAGATATTTGAAACAACTTAAACCAACTGATATTGAAGATATTATTGCCATGGTAGCCCTTTACCGGCCAGGTCCAATGGAATTGATTCCCGATTACATTTCCGGTAAACACGGGAAGCGCTCGGCCTCATATTTACACGAAAAATTAAAACCAATTTTGGAACCAACATATGGTGTAGCTGTTTATCAGGAGCAAGTTTTGCAGATTGCCCGAGACTTGGCTGGCTTCTCACTTGGGGAAGCTGACATTTTACGTAAAGCGGTTGGTAAAAAGATTGCTTCACTTTTAGCTGAACAAAAAGTTAAATTCATTTCCGGTTGTATAAATAATGGTGTGGATAAATCGGTGGCAGAAAAAGTTTTTGCTTTTATTGAACCGTTTGCTGGTTACGGCTTCAATCGTGCTCACGCTGCCTGTTATGCCATGATTGCCTACCAAACAGCATATTTAAAAGCCAACTTCCCTACTGAATTTATGGCTTCACTTTTAACTTCTGACCAAGAAAATATTGACCGCGTCGCTATTGAAGTAAATGAATGTGAACAAATGGGAATATCTGTTCTCCCCCCAAATGTTAATGAAAGTTATGGTGGTTTTACTGTCATAGAAACTAAGGAAGGAAAAGAAGGAATTCGTTTCGGTTTGGATGCTGTAAAAAATGTTGGTCACAATTTGGTGGATATAATTGTTGATGAAAGAAAAGAAAAACAATTTGCCAATTTAGAAGAATTTTTACATCGTATTCCACCCGAAGCTATCAATAAAAAATCGCTGGAAAGTTTAATTAAATGTGGGACCATGGATTTTTTTGGTCGACGCAATCAAATGCTGGAAAATATGGACAGAATTTTAAAATATTCTAAACAAATTCATAAGGATAAGGAATCAGGCCAAGAAACTATTTTTGCTTTAACTGGCCAATCCGAAATTCCTAAATTACAACTAGCTGATGCACCCCACGCGCCCAAAAGACAACGCCTAAATTGGGAAAAAGAATTGCTCGGTTTATATGTAACGGAACATCCAACATCAGAATTTAAGCCATTTTTAGATAAATACACCACACCGCTAAACAATATAATTAAGCAGGAAGTAAAAGGGGCGCGCGAATTGGTAGTGGGAGGATTAATTACTACTGTTCAGAGAATTGTAACTAAAAAGGGTGACCCAATGATTTTTGTTACCATTGAAGATCCTACTTCAGCCATAGAAATTGTGGTTTTCCCTAATCTCTATGCGGAAACTCCTAATGTTTGGCAAGAAGATAATTTTGTCATGGTTTCTGGAAAAATTTCCGCTCGTGATTCTATACCTAAAATTCTAGCTAATAAAGTTAAAGTTTTAACTACGGAAGAAATCCAGGATGAAAAAAGAGGTTTTTCCTTTGATTCCAATATCCCTTCCTATTCTCACTCTGCAAATAACAATCCCCGACCTATTAGTGCCACTGGTGGCGACCCTCTGCAAATTACCGTCCCCCCTTACACTAAAAAAGACACTTTTTATCAACTGAAAGAGATTCTGCAACGTTACCCTGGTGAACAACCTGTAATTTTGAAAATTCCTACGAAAAATGGTAAGTATAAAGAAGTTACTACTTCGCTCGCCATCAACCGCAACGATGAATTGATTAAAAATATTGAGGTGGTTGTCGGGCAGGGCACAGTATCGTAAAATAAACATATGTATATAGGAAAAATCGAAACCGGTAAATCATATAAAAAGCTGCTTGTATTTTTTGTGCTCGCTAGTCTTCTTTTAATTGCTTTTGTAATTTATGCTTCTTTTTCTAGGGCAGCTATTAATCTTGTTCCTCAAGACGATACTTTAACAAGTTCTTTTAATGCTATGATTGCACCAGATAATATAAATGATTCCGAACAACTGGGAGTTACTATTACCGGCCGAGTTCTTACCACTGAAGTTAAATCCACCTACACAGTAAATAATGTAGAAACTATTGGCCTTGATGAAAAAGCCACCGGTACAATTACTATTTATAATAAGCGTGATAAAGACCAACCTCTACTTCCTAATTCGCAATTAATGTCAGAAAATAATGTTTTGTTTAGAACTGACGAGCGCATTGTTGCTAAAGCCGGTGAAGAAGTTACAGTAGACATCACAGCTGATCAACCGGGAAAAACAGGAAATTTGGATCCCCAAAGATTTAATATCATAAAACTCTTCCCCGATTGGCAAAAAAAAATTTATGGAGAAACTAAAACTGCTACCACCGGCGGTTACCGCGAAGCCAAAGTTGTAACGGAAAAAGAAATGGCTCGTGGTGAAGAAGAAGCACTCGATCAGGCAGCTACAGATGCCATCAAAGAACTCTCTAAAGACTTAAAATCGGGTGAAGCAATATTTGAAGTAGAAGCGCAAAAAGAGCTTATTTCTAAGGAATTTAGTGTACCTAAGGATACTGAAGCAGATACTTTCGATGTTACAGTTAAAGCCAAAATCACCGTTATTACTTACGATGAAGAAACTCTAAAAGAATATGCCAAAAATAATTTAGAAGCCTCTATTCCTGCTGACCAAGAATTGGTCCAAATTCAAGATGATAGTTTTACCTATAAAATTACCGACTATGATTTAGTGGCCGGAACAGCTAAAGTTGAAGCCACCTTAACGGCTGATGTAATTGCTAAGCTTTCCAATCAGTTGTTTGAAAAAGAAAAGCTTAAAGGCCTTAACGAAATGGAAATAAAACAGTATTATGAAGAGTACAAGGATATAAAAGATATTGAAGTATCTTTCTCCCCTTTCTGGGTAAAAACAGTTCCTACCTTAGAAGATCATATTGATATTAAAGTTAAATAAATGTCAGAAATAGACCCAAGTCCAAAAAAGATGAATAAAATTGAAATTATGCGCCATTCAACCGCGCACGTTTTGGCAGCTGCAGTTTTGCAAATGTTTCCTGAAGCTAAAATTGGCACTGGTCCAATAATAGACAATGGTTTTTATTATGATTTTGATTTGCCCCGAACTTTGATTCCCGAAGACTTGCCCATTTTAGAAAAGAAAATGAAAAAACTTATCGGCGGTAATCATCCTTTTGATAAAGAAGAAGTTGTTATAGCAGAAGCAAAAAAATTATTTTCTGAAGCTTCCCAAAATTACAAAGTTGAACTAATTGAGGAACTAAGTAAGTTGGGTGAGAAGAAAGTTTCTGTTTATAAAACTGGTAATTTTGTTGATCTATGTCGCGGACCACATTTAGATTCTACTGGCGAAATTAAGGCTTTTAAACTCACAAAAATTAGTGGTGCTTATTGGCGCGGTGATGAAAATAAGCCAATGTTACAAAGAATTTACGGCGTCGCTTTTGCTACGGATAAGGAGCTGAAAAAACACTTAGAACTTCTAGCTGAAGCCAAAAAGCGAGACCACAGAAAACTGGGCAAAGAATTAAATTTGTTTGTGCTTTCTAAAAATGTCGGTTCTGGCTTCCCCCTTCTAACTCCTAAAGGAACAATAATTCGCCAAGAGTTAGAAAAACTGATGCGAGAACAACTCTTGCAGCAAGATTATAAATTTGTTACCACTCCGCACGTGGGAAATTTAGAACTTTATAAAACTTCCGGACATTACCAAAAATATTCTGACACCATGTTTCCACCCATTAAGGTTGATGGTGAAGAACTGATGCTAAAACCAATGAACTGCCCTCATCATATTGAAATTTATAAGTCACAGAAAAGATCCTACCGTGAACTTCCTTTGCGCTTGGCAGAATTTGGCACAGTTTATCGCAACGAAAAATCTGGTGAACTTTCCGGTTTAACTCGAGTGCGCAGCATTACTATTGATGATGCTCATCATTTTGTTTCACCTGATCAGCTGCAAAATGAATTAAACGATCTAATAAAAATAACGAAAGATACTTATAAAGCTTTGCAATTCACAAATTTCAGAGTGACTTTAAGTTTGCGCGATCCTAAAAATAAGAAGAACTATATTGGTGATGATAAGCTCTGGGAAAAAGCAGAAAACGATTTACGTGAGGCTGTGAAAAATAACGAATTGCAATCTGAGGAAATTCTTGGTGAGGCAGCCTTCTACGGACCAAAAATAGATTTTCTGGTAACTGATGTTCTGGGTCGAGAATGGCAACTAACAACAATTCAAATTGATTACAGTTTGCCAGAAAGATTTAGACTTAAATATACCGACGATAAAAACAAGGAAGTTCGTCCGATTATGATTCATCGCGGAATTCTTGGTTCCTTGGAAAGATTTATTGGTATTATGATAGAACACTTTGGTGGAGCTTTTCCCTTGTGGCTGTCCCCTGTTCAGATTCAAATAATTCCAATTTCAGACAAGTTTAATGATTATACCAAGAAAGTAAAAGAGAAATTTGTGAAAGAAAATTTGCGAGTAGAAATTGATGATCGCTCAGAATCTTTAGGCAAGAAAATTCGTGAAGCGGAACTGGCCAAAATTCCCTATATGTTGATTGTTGGCGAGAAAGAAATGAAAGCTGATTCTGTGGCCGTTCGTCATTTGCAAGATGGTGACATTGGAATTAAAAAAACAACCTCGTTTGTGAAAGAAGTTGTAAAAGAAAGGGATAATAGAGAATAAAACCCAGCCTTTCTTGTAGATTCTAAACAATAAAAATGTACTAATCTAGTACATTTTTTATCATATTGTCGTTTTATTTTAGAAAGTGCTGGGTTACATCTTACAAATTCCCCTCCCCATTAGGATTAAAGCCATAGAAAACTTCTTGTCCATCCTCAAAACCATCACCATCAGTATCGGGATTTGTTGGATCAGTGCCAAAAATATATTCTTGGGCATTTTTTAATCCATCATCGTCATCATCAGCATCAGTGTTGGAATCACTTAAAGGATCCAAACCTTGTTCAACTTCATAGCCATCGGGAAGTTTATCATTATCGGAGTCAGAATCAGTCGGATCCGTTCCGTTTTGTGATTCTTTAATGGCAGTTAATCCGTCATTATCCTTATCAGAATCGGCATCTTTAGCAGATTTAGGATCTAAATCATAGAATACTTCCCAACCATCAAGTAAAGTATCATTATCGGAGTCTGGGTCATTGGGGTCAGTTTTATATTGTGTTTCTTCTTCGTTTAATAAACCATCATTATCATCATCGCCTTCATTATTAACAACCGGTGTTTCTTCAGTTGCAGTTTCTGTTGGAGTTTCTTCAGTTGAATTTTCAGAATTACCACCAAAAATGGATGGTAAATCAGAAAACATAGGTTGAATATATTTAGGATAGAAAGACCTAAAACTAGCAATTAAGCCAAAAATGATTAGAATTGCTACCACCAATAATGCTATATTTCGAAATAGTCCTTTGTGGGTCTTTTTAAGTTCCCCTTGACCAAATTTAGCTTGAATAGGTTTATCGTCAGCTTTAACAACTTTAGAAAAAGGAGTTTGTGGAACATTGGCAGGACGAAGAATTTTGTATTCTCCTTTAACAGGAATCTGACGAAAATTATCTTTAGGATTTTCATTGTTTTTATTCGGTTCGGGAATATTATTTGGTATTGATTGAGGTTTTTCTTCTTTATTCAAATTACGCCCCTCATCAATTGGTAGATTTGACGGCGGCGCAGCATTGTTTAATGGATTGTTGTTTGGTTTGTCTGTCATGATATTTAGAGTTCGTGAAAACCTATTTCTCAAACGAGCTCTTAGCTGGCATCATATATATTACCACTTATGGCACTGACCAACCACTCAGATGAAACTAATTCTACAGATAAAGTTTCTTCAAAAGTTCTTGTTACCGTTCCATTTGAAGCCTCACTTATTTCAATATTTATAGTATATTTGTTATTGCCAGAATTTTCAATTTTCATAATTCGGTATGATTCATAATGCGGATCAGACTGACCAAGTAAAATATCAGAAAACTGATATTTGTTCTTAGCTGCATCGGTCAAAAATTCTAAAGCAGTAGCGCGATTGGAAACCATACGCGCATTCATAAACTTACTTGTCTGTTCTTGCACAACAGCACTTTCACTTTGAGTTGTTTTTTCTATAGCCTCTTCATTATAATTTGTAACCAGCCAAGAACCATTTATTTTCTCTAAAGTAGTTTCGTGCAACTCATAATCTTCGGCATCGGAAGCATTTGATAAATATTCTTTCGCAATAAATTTAGCTTTTGTTTTACTTTCACCTACAGCCGAAGTTATTTCATATTCAGCAAAGGTAACACCGTTGCCTGGACCATATAAAGAATCATTGTCGGAAATTGCCTCTAAAGCAGCTACTGTCATTAAATTTTCTGTTTCAGTTTGCTTTTGCTGACGTCTGTAATCCATAAAATTTTCATATGCAGTTCTGGCAGCTGTGGCTGCATCGGTATCTTCATTTTCCTCAGTGTTGTTTTCTTCTGTTCCTTCATCCAAACGACCTTCGCCATTAGGATTATAGCCATTGTCAACTTCCACACCGTCTTCATAACCATCACCGTCGGTGTCTTTATTATTTATATCAGTTCTATAAGTAACTTGTTCTTCATAATCATTCAAACCATCACCGTCGGTGTCATATTGTTTAAGCAAAGCGATTACGCTAGCTAAACTATCTTCAGAAGTGTCACCTAATGCTTCTTTTACATTATCCATATCTCCTTCCAATTGATCTATTCGATTATCAAGTTCAGCAGAAGTTGTTAGAGATTCAATATTATCTCTTAATTCGGCAGTAACCTTATTTAATTCCTTAATACTATCTATATCCAAATTATTCTTCAAACTGCTTAGGTCAAACCATAAATAAACAAAGCCAGCCAGTAAAGCAACAATTATTAGTATTGTTAAAAGAGTTTTTCCTAGCCCCGAAGACTTCTTTGGAGAAGAAGGTTCTTGTGGTTTCACTGGTGGACTTGTTGGAATTTCTTTTTTAGGCAAATTAAAAGCGGCTTTAGGTTTGAAATTTGGTTGATCATCCTTTTTATCTTTATGACCAAACTGACCAAAATTAAAACTTCTAGCTGTCTTTTTCTCAGGTTGTGATTGAGGTGCACTACCCAAACCTGGCATTACTTGCGTAGAACCAATAACGGAACCTGGCTCTTTATCAATATCATCCTTCTTTTTATTATCTGAATTACCAAAACTACCACCTTGGATTGGTTGTCCAGGGCGAATAGCTCCACCACCTCTATTTCCTGAAAACGGGTTTATTGGCATAATATTTTGTTATATATTGGTTTCCTAGATAGTACAACCAAATTGATTTATTAATGTTTTCTATAAACCTAAGATAATTAAATCTTCTAATTTTAACAATAATTATCTCTTTTTGTTGTACTACTGGGCTTTTTTAAGGGATATTCCCTTAAAAATAAGAATCCTGGCACTGCAGGATTATCTGTACTAATTATAGCATAATATCAAATCCTAGTCAACAGTGCGCGTTGCTTGTTCGCTTATATGTGATAAACTTACTTCTACTTATGCCCGGTAGTACAATCCGGGGTAAATTACAAAGTTTTATATTTATTTAGTATTAATTGTACTACCGGGATGCAAAAGCAATTATCTAAGCAATATTACCTATTTACGCTAGGATGTCAAATGAATGAGTCTGATGCCGAACGAATTTCCTCTTTGCTTGAACAAATAGGTTATTCTAAAACCACCTCAGAAAAAGAGGCTGGTATTATTGTGGTTATCGCCTGCTCAGTCCGTCAGAAAGCAGTTGATAGAATTGTTGGCAAATCTAGAAATTGGCAGAAGCGTCGACGTCGCCGTGAACTCATAACAATTCTTTCTGGTTGTGTTCTACCAACTGACAAAGTAAAAATGAAAAGCAATTTTGATATTATTTTGGACATTAAAGACATACCCTCTCTTCCCACCTCTCTCTCCAAGCTAACTGATACATTTGATGATATAAATCCCGATTCTGATTATTTTAAAATATTTCCTAAATATAAATCTTCTTTTCAAGCCTATTTGCCCATCATGACCGGTTGTGATCAGTTTTGTACATATTGTGCCGTTCCTTTTACTCGTGGTCGCGAGGTTTCTCGTCCCGCATCTGAAATTCTTGCTGAATTTGAAGATTTAGTGAAAAAAGGTTATAAGGAGATTACACTGCTGGGGCAAACAATAGATAAATATGAGAATCCTGATAAAAATAGCTCCCTTGAAAACCTAGCCGATTTGTTTAAAGCTTGTACAAAATTTTCTGGTGACTATTGGATTCGCTTTTTCACCTCTCATCCCAATTATTTCTCCGATGAACTCATTGATATTATTGCAACTGAACCTAAAATTGGTAATTTTGTTCATCTTCCAGTTCAAGCTGGAAACAACAACGTACTTCATAGAATGAACAGACGATATACTATAGAACACTATTTAGAAATTGTGAAAATACTTAAAAAACAAATTCCCAATCTCAATCTCTCTACCGATTTAATTGTTGGCTTTTCTGGGGAAACTAAAAAGGAATTCGAGGATTCCTTAAAGCTTTTTAATAATGTTAAATTTGATATGGCTTATACAGCCATGTATTCCCCTCGCCCCGGAACGGCTTCAGCTAAAGTATTTCCCGATGATGTTTCTAAAGAAGAGAAAAAGAGAAGAGAATTGGAGTTAACCAAAGTTTTAAAAAAACATGCCTTCGAAATTAATAAAAGCTATGTGGGAAAAGAATTCAAAGTTCTGGTAGAAATGGCTAAACATAAAAATGGTCAAGTTTTATTACAAGGAAAGACTCAGAATTTTAAATCAATTCAATTTGAAGGCTTCCCAAAATTAGTTGGTAGTTGGCAAAACATCCTAGTTACAAAAGCTTTGCCCCTTTCGTTATTTGGCAAAATAAAGGGTATTGAATCTTAACTTAATCTTTCGACTACTCTTTGTCGCCTGCATCGCTCGGAAATTAGAAGGTCGCGACGACGTAATGGATTTTTGCCTGTGGGGGTTATTACAGGTATATATTCCAAAACGCGCCGCGACCAAGGTTTAGCCGATATTCTCCCCGATTTCATCGAGAAGTATAAAAAGATCATCAATTTCGAATGGCTTTTTAAGAAATCTTTTGCCAAAGAATCCCTTAGCAATTTTAAAAAGTTCTTCCTTGCCATCGGGTGCACCGCCAGAGATCATAATGACCGAGGAATTATCAATTCCGTATTGCAGAAGCTCCTTTGTTAATTCCACCCCATCCATTCCTGGCATTATTAGGTCTGTCACAACCGCATCAAATTTCTCTCCTCCTTTAATTACATCCAGTGCCTTAGAAGCATTATTGACATCAACTACTTCGTGCGCATTTTCAGTCAACATGTCTTTGACAAATCCACGCACACAATCTTCATCATCAACTAACAAAATTCTCATACTATACCTCCCCTTCTTTTTTGCGGCCAACTTGAATTAACGTACAACTTGAAATGGAAATCTGGGTGCAAATATACTATAATAAAACTATAATTTTGTCAAGGCTATGACCCCAACAAATAAACAAAAACTAGTAATTATTACCGGTCCCACCGCTTCTGGGAAGTCTTTTTTAGGCGTTAAGTTAGCCAAAAAGTACGATGGTTATGTGATTTCAGCTGATTCTCGGCAAATCTACAAAGGCATGGATGTGGGCACTGGAAAAATCACTAAAGAAGAAATTGATAATGTTCGCCATTTTATGTTAGATTTTGTAAAACCGGATGAAGAATTTACTGTTGGTCAATTTAAAAAAGAAGCTGAAAAGATTATTTCTTCAAAAAAAAGGCTCCCCTTTTTGGTTGGTGGCACAGGTCTTTATATTGATGCGGTTTGCAAAAACTTAACTATTCCTAAAATTAAACCAAATAATGAACTTCGTTCTGAATTGGAAAATAAATCATTTGAAGAGTTGCATAAACAACTGGAAACTCTTGATCCAGAGATTATTAAAACGATTGATTTAAAAAATAAGCGTCGCCTTATTCGCGCTCTTGAAATTTGTCTTGAATCTGGTCGTCCCTATTCTGAACAAAGAAAACAAGGGAAACCAAAATATGATTTGTTGGAAATAGGGCTTGATATTTCTAAAGAAGAACTTTATAACAGGATTGACAAAAGGATTGATGAGATGATAGAAGTCGGAAATGTTAATGAGAATAATAAAACTAATACTGATTTAATTATGGAAACGAAGCAGCTGTTAGATGAAAATTATTCACTAATGCTTCCATCAATGTCTGGTATTGGTTATAAAGAAATAGCTGAATATTTACAGGGTGCTATTGATTTAGATGAAGCAAAAATAAGAATGTCCACTCGCACCAAACAATATGCCAAACGCCAAATGACTTGGTTTAAACGAAATAAAAACATTCATTGGGTTGGTGATTTGTCCGAGGCTGATAATCTTGTAGAAAAGTTCTTAGCTAATTAGTCTCCAATTTTTGAGATAAAAAAACCAGGGATGAAAGCCATCCCTGACTCTTAAATATATTAGAGCTTCATTTTCAGCATTTCCATCACTTTCTGTGGATTGGCAGAACCTTTACTCTCTTTCATTACTTTCCCTACTAAAAATTGAAGAGCAGCTTCTTTGCCGTTTTTGTAATCTTCAACTGGCCCACCATTAGCTTTAATCACTTTAGAAATTATTGTTTCTAATTCACCCTCATCACTCACTTGTTTCAAACCTTTTTCTTCCACAATTTGCGATGGGTCACCACCGTTTTCAATCATTTCCAGAAGTATACTTTGACCAGCTGAGCTGTTCACGTCTCCATTTTTAACCATAATTACCAACTCTGCAAAGTTTTCCGGTGTCATTGGCAAATCTGTTAATGACATTTTTTTATCTTTCAAAACTCCAAGCATTTCTGACAACAACCAGTTACTTACTAACTTAGGAATTTCCTTGTCATCTTTGTCTCCCCACTCATATGCTTCACTTAATGCCTGCTCAAAGAATTCTGCTAATTTTGGATCTGAGGTTATTGTTACAATATCTTGTTCTTTCAAACCATATTCATCCTTCATTCTTTTGATTTTATCTTGAGGTAATTCTGGCATATGAGTTTTTATTACTTCTAAATTTATAAAAACTTTTTCTTTCGTGTCTTCACCTTGAGCAATTACAATTGGCGGTAAATCTGGTTCAGGGAAATATCTATAATCTGGTGAATCTTCTTTACTACGCATTTCCTTTGTTATATCTAGTTTTGTATCCCATTCCATTGTTGAAGTATTAGGTATTTTTGCAAGCCTATATATCTCCTTCTGCCTTTTTATTTCATATCTGAGAGCTTTTTCAATGGCTTTAAATGAATTTAAATTTTTGATTTCTGCTTTTGGATTCTTTAATACTTTAACATCTTCCTGCAAAGAAACATTAGCATCACAACGCAAATGACCTTTTTCCATATCAGCATCAGAAATTCCCAAAGTTTTAACCAGAGTTTTTAGAGATTGTAAAAAGGCTTTAGCCACTTCTGGTGATTGAATAACAGGCTTGGTAACCATTTCTAAAAGTGGTGTACTAGAACGATTGTAATCTACCAAACTATCTCCTCCCTCATGAATTAATTTTCCAGCATCTTCTTCTAAATGGATGTGATCAAAATTAACCGTTTCGTGACCGCCGTTAAAAGCAAACTCTAATTTTCCTTTATTTCCAATTGGACTTTTATGTTGTGAAATTTGATATCCCTTAGGAAGGTCGGGATAAAAGTAATTCTTGCGATCAAATTTTGTTTCTGTAGGAATTTCACATTCTAGTGCTAGCGCCATCATTAAACCATATTCAAAAGCCTGCTTATTTAAAACAGGTAAAGTTCCCGGATGACCCATACAAACTGGGCAAACCAAAGTATTTGGCTCAGCTCCTTCTGCATTATTGGAACAAGAACAAAACATTTTTGATTTAGTTTTTAGCTGGACGTGAATCTCCAGACCAATTACTGGTTGCATTAGATATACCTTTTTACTTTCTGCCAAATTAATTCGTGAATTTCTGAAATTGGCATTAGTTCATTTTTCTTTAAGCAATTAACTTTTTGCCACTTCTGCATTTTAGTTAAGTTCAGCATTTCTTTTTCAACTTCTTTCAGATACTTCTTATCACTTTCCACTCCGTCTTGTTTTCTATATTTCTTTATTAAAGCTGCTGATTTTATTAGGGGAACATACAGATAAAAGACCATGTTAGGTTTGGGGATTTGTAAATGATTATATTCAAAATCGATATGCCATTTCCGAAAATCATTTCTAGCTTTACCAACTTTGTTTTGCGCGGCTTGATAGGCAAAACCAGCTGATGCATATCTATCACAAACTACAATATTGCCTTTTTTAATCTCACTTCTTATTTTATCAGAAAGTTTGTATCTATCCAAAGCATAAAGCACAGCGGTATAATGCGGATCTAATTTCCGAAAGTACCCTGTGCTTTTATGAGCTAACTTTTTAATTTGTTGTCCGTAGTAGGATTTGTAATTAGGAAAATGAATTTTGTAAACTTTTCTTCCAGATTTTTTAAGTCTGGAAATAAGCAGTTCTATTTGAGTACTTTTACCAGCCCCGTCAGAACCTTCAATGACGATAAGTTTTCCTTTTGGTTTCGCCACAATATTTTGTTTAATTTATTTTCCCGTACTACCAAAACCACCTTTTCCGCGTTCGCTATCTCCTAAATTTAAATCTTCTTCAATTTCAGCTGTTACAAGTGGCATAATTAGCATTTGGGCAATTTTGTCTCCTTGTCTAACTTCGTGTGGTTGATCACCTGTATTTAACATTACAATTCCATATTCTCCCCTATAACCAGAGTCAATTACTCCAGCCAGAATTGTTATTCCTGATTTAGCTGCTAAACCACTTTTATCTTTAATTAAAACCACAAAGTCGTCTGAAAATTCTGTTGTGAAACCAACCTGAAAAGCATAACGCTCCCCTGGTTTTAAAACTTTGTCTTCAAGAGAATAGATATCCATTCCGGCATCACCTGGATTGGCATAACTTGGAAGTTTAACATCGTCTTTTAACTTCTTGAATTTAAGTTTTGCCTTGGTCATGTTTTTGTATTAAATATTTACCACGATTCCTGGTCCCATAGTTGATGACAGAGAAACTTTTTTAATATATTCTCCTTTTACTCCGTCGGGACGAACTTTTTTTACCGCTTCTACAAAGATTTCTAAATTTTCTTTTATTTGTTCGGGCTTAAAAGATTTTTTACCAATCACCTGATGAACATTTCCTGAAGCATCCATTTTGAAAGCAGTCTTGCCAGATTTTTGTTCCTTAACAGCTTTAGCAATATCATCGGTTACAGTTTCAGTTTTAGGATTTGGCATTAAACCTTTAACACCAAGAACCTTGCCGATTTTTCCAACATGTTTCATCATAGCTGGTTCAGCAATGGCAACTTCGAAATCGCATTTTTCAGTTTCTTTTATTTTTTCCACTAGTTCTTCGCCACCAATTACATCAGCGCCAGCATCTTTGGCTTCTTTTTTCTTTTTTTCATCGGCAACAAAAACCGCCACCCGTTTTTCTTTACCTGTACCATGAGGCAAGGAAACGGTGCCGCGGACATTTTGATCTGATTGTTTGGGGTCAATTCCTAAACGAATATGAAGTTCTATTGAAGCATCAAACTTTTCCAAAGCTGATTCAATAACAAGTTTTGTTGCTTCGTCTACCGAGTAAGGTTTTTTTTCAATCTTACTCACTAAATCTTTTAAGCGTTTGCTTTTGTTCATTGTTTTCTCCGTGGTGCGAACCCCCTCTCCAGTTTTCAAAAATCATTTATATAGTTTTGATTTGTGAAATCAAAACTGGGGTGGGGTCCCACAGATTAATAATATTTATTCTTCAACTTCAACACCCATACTACGAGCTGTGCCAGCAATAACTTTCATAGCTTCTTCTATATCACGAGCGTTTAAATCTACCATTTTAATTTCGGCGATTTCTTTAACTTGAGCTTTAGTGAGTTTTCCTACTTTATCTTTTTGAGGAACACCAGAACCTTTTTTCAATTTCAGCGCTTTTTTAATTAATTCTGCTGCTGGTGGAGTTTTACAAATAAAATCAAAGGATCGGTCTTCATAAATGGTAATTTCAACCGGAATAACGTCGCCACCCTTATCTTGTGTTTGATTATTAAAAGCAGTACAAAATTCTTGGATGTTAAGACCATGCTGACCAAGAGCTGGACCAACAGGAGGAGCTGGATTTGCTTTACCAGCAGGAATTTGTAATTTTACAATTGTTTTAATTTCTTTTACCATATATTTGTTAAATTATAAGCTTTGTTCTTTATTGTGTTTATCCTGAACTTGTCGAAGAACTACCAAGGCGCTTTATTCACACCAATTAAATATCCAAAATGTTTTACGGCTACATGCAGAGCAGGAGCAAAGAACACTAGAAATAGTATTGCTTCCCAAGGAGGAACATACACGAAAGCCATTAATGCCAGGCCACCAATCAAAGAGTCAATTTGATCCCAAGGAAAGAATTTTGTGCCCGGAGCAATCTTCATTTGTCGCTTTATTAAACTTTCAACCGCATCGCCGAGCATCACGCCCAAACCAATCAAGATACCTAATAACAATAAATTTACTTCGTTATAATTTATAAATGAGATTTTTTGAAACACTTCAAACTTGTAAAGATACGCTTGCAGATAAACAAATAATACTGAGGTAATTATTGCTAGCAACACGCCACGCCAAGTCTTGTTTTTACCCAACAATGGTTGACCACGCCAGGTTTTACCTCTATCAATTGGTTGCGCTAGAGGTTTTAAAATATCTTTCCCGACCGGTGGTACAGCATTGGCAAATCCTCCAGGTAGAATCAGATAAAAGCATTGGAGAAAAAATAACCACACTTGTTTAAATCTTTTTTACTTGTAAAAAATCTAGTTCGACAGGTGTTTCGCGACCAAATATTGAAACTAAAACTTTAATTTTACCTTTTTCATTATCAACCGCGTTAACTTTGCCATCAAAATCTTTAAAGGGACCATCAGTAATTTTTACAGCTTCACCAACCACCACATCAACTTTATATTTAGGTTCTTTAACACCCATTCTTTTCTGCAAGGTTGAAACCTCATCATTGGAAATTGGAGTTGGCGTAGTTCCTGACCCGACAAAACCTGTAACGTTAGGAGTATTTCTAACCACATACCAAGAATCATCTGTTACAATCATTTCTACTAAAACATATCCGGGGAAAATCTTTTCTTCAACAACTGAACGTTTACCATTTTTAATCTTAATTTTCTTTTCTTTAGGTACTAAAACTTGGAAGATTTTATCTTCCATATCCATAGAATCGATACGTTGACGCAAATTTTGCGCCACATTTTCTTCATAACCTGAATAGGTATGTAAAACGTACCAATTTTTTTCCTTTTTCCCAATTTGTTTTGGCATAAATTTAAATTAGGGTAATTTCTGCTAAATAAGTGAAAACGTAGTCAAAAACTCCTAGAATTATAGCCACAACCAGACTAACGCCAATTACTATTAAAGTATGGCGAATAACTTCTGAGCGCGATGGCCAGACTACTTTTTTAAGTTCGATGTAAGATTCCTTAAAGAAATCTGTAATTTTATTGAAAATACTCATCCCGATAGTACAACTTAATTTTTTTTGGATTATACCTTAGTAGAGCAACAATTGTTGTACTACCGGGCATAATTTTTGATTTTTAAAAGCCCTTTGGCCGCGGGCTTTATTTATCTTTATTCTACAAGATAAGTTTTTTTTGTCAACCCAGTAGTACAACTTTTACTGCATAATCAACTTATAACATAGAAATAAATATCAATTGTCCGAGACTTTGAAAATATAAAGCGTTGTACTGCTGGGTCAAGAATTTGCCCACGATCAAATTAGACGTCCAGATTTTTTACTTTTTTAGCGTGAGTTTGAATGAAACGTTTGCGTGGCTCAACTTCATCACCCATAAGAATTTCAAAATTTTCTGTAGCTGCTTCCGCGTCATCTACTTTTACTTGCAACATAGAACGTGTTTCTGGATCCATGGTAGTATCCCATAATTGGGTTGGATTCATTTCACCTAAACCTTTGTAGCGTTGAATAGAAACTCCAGATTTTTTCTTTATCTCTTCTTCTCCCTCTTCTGTTTTTTCACCTTCTTCATTTTCTTCTGTTTGTTCTTCTTCTATAGTTTTTTTAGCATCTTGTGCTAAGCTTGTCGAAGCATCCTTTTCAAACTTAGCTACCACATCATCTTTTTGATTCTCAGAATATACATATTCAAATTTGGCCCCCTTTTGAATTCTAAATAATGGTGGTTGAGCAATATACAAATGGCCAGCCTCAATTAGTTCTGGGAAATAACGATAGAAAAGCGTTAACAACAAAGTTCTAATGTGAGCACCATCAACATCAGCATCTGTCATAATTACAATTCGGTTATAACGCAGTTTATTTAAATCAACTTCTTCACCTACTCCAGTGCCTAGAGCAATTATAATTGATTTAATTTCTTTATTCGAAAGCATACGATCAATACGAGCACGTTCTACATTCAAAATTTTTCCGCGTAACGGCAAAATTGCTTGAAACATTCTGTCGCGGCCTTGCTTGGCAGAACCGCCAGCCGAGTCTCCCTCAACGATAAACAATTCTGCCCGAGAACTATCTTTGGTGGAACAGTCCGCCAGTTTTCCAGGAAGAGCAAATCCGTCTAAAGCACCTTTTCTTAACACAACATCTTTAGCAGCCTTGGCAGCCATGCGCGCCTTTGCAGCAATTAAAACTTTGCCGATCATAGCTCTAGCTTCAGCTGGATGTTCTTCTAAAAAGTTAGCAAACTCTTCGCCAATAATTCCGTTAACAGCAGTTCTAGCTTCTGGGTTCCCAAGCTTGGCTTTAGTTTGACCTTCAAATTGAGGATTTTGCAATTTTACAGAAACTACCGCTGTTAGTCCTTCGCGCATATCTTCTCCGGTAAGATTCTCGTCTTTGTCCTTAATTAAGCCATTTTTACGCGCATAGTCATTTAGCACGCGAGTAAGAGCAGTTCTAAATCCCACCAAATGCATCCCGCCATCAACCGTATGAATGTTATTAGCAAAACTTACTTCGTTACTTTTTACATCTTCCCGATATTGCAAAGCTGTCTCCACCATAATTTTATCTTGCTCTTTTTCAACATAAAAAGGAGTTTGGTGAACCACTTTGGCTTTGCGATTCAAATGATTCACATAAGATTTAATTCCTCCTTCAAAATAAAAACTATAGGAATTAGGTTCTTCTCCGCGTTCATCAATGATAGTAATTTTTACGCCTTTAGTTAAATAAGATTGTTGACGTAAATGAGTAAGAATTGATTTCCAAGAAAATTCAATGGTATCAAATATTTCTGGGTCAGGTTCAAAAGAAATTATGGTTCCAGTATGATCCGATTTACCATCAGTTTTTAATTTTCCTTGAGCTTTGCCTCTTTTATATTCTTGTACATAAACTTTGTTGTCTCTTCTAACTTCGGCCTTGAGCCAAACAGATAGGGCATTAACAACCGAAACACCAACGCCATGCAAACCACCAGAAACTTTATAACCACTGCCACCAAATTTTCCACCAGCATGTAAAGTTGTTAAAACCGTTTCGAGAGCACTTTTTCTGGTAGCTTTATGTTTTTCCACTGGAATACCACGACCATTATCAGAAATTTTCACACGATTGTTTTTTTCCATCACTACTTCAATTTCGGTACAATATCCGGCCATCGCTTCATCAATGGAGTTATCTACCACTTCCCAAATCAAATGATGCAAACCTTCAACCCCAGTTCCACCAATATACATTCCTGGTCTTTTACGCACAGGTTCTAAACCTTTTAAAACTGTGATGTCTTTAGCAGAATACGAAGATTTACTACTTACTTTTTTAATAGTAGCTTTTTTTGGTTTTTTAGTTCGAGAAACTTTCTTCTTAGCCGGTTTACGCTTTGCCGGTTTTTTCTTTGTAGTTTTTTTCTTGGGCATCCCGGTAGTACAACTTACTGATTTTTATAAATTAATACTTATTTTATTATGATTCTCTGCAAAATGAATTATTTCTTTCTTTTACCCGGTTTGTACTACCGGGCATAATTCAATTTAAAAAGCAAAAGATTGACCCCTTACTTTTTTTGGCGCAAGGTTGCACCAAATAATTTCTTTAATTCACTTATAATATTTTTCTTAACCCCGGCCACATCATTTTCATTTAAAGTTTTTTTCATGTCTTGAAAATACAAGTGGAAAGCTAAGCTTTTTGCACTTCGGGGAACACTCTGACCAAAATATTCGTCAAATAAATCTGCTTGTACAAGCAGAGGTTTACCTGCTTTAAGCATAGCACTTTTTACATCAGAAATCAAGGTTTTTTGCGGTAATAAAAAGGCTAAATCAAGGGAAATTGGAGGGTATTTTGAGATTTCTTTATATACTTTGTAATTCATGGCTAAAGGTACTAGTTTTTCCAGCTCTAATTCAAAAATTGCAACTCGGCTTTTTATACCAAAATTCTTCAAAGCAATGGTATGAGCTTCAGCTATTAGACCTAAATATTTGTTGCCTGCCCAAATTTCTGCTGTGCGTCCAGGATGATAAATATAATCTTCTGATTTTTCATCTTTAGAAAAGTTTTTCGGAACAAATCTTATATCTTCAAAATTCAAATGATTAAGTAATTCTTCAATTGTCTCTTTGGCTTTATAAAATACTTCTCCTTTTTTCTTTTCGCTGTTTGCGATCGCACAAACTCCAGCTAACATTTCAATTTCTCTGACATCGTCGTCTGTTTGCGGAATAAAAGTATTACCAAGTTCATAAATAAAAAACTTTTCTTGGAAGCGTAAATTATCTTTAGTGTTTTTAAGTAATCCCGAAATTAATTCCGAGCGCATTATGCTCTGGCGCTCATCAATTGGATTAGTTATACGAATATGTTTATTGGGATCAAGTCCTAGATCTATAACTTCTTTATTACCAACGAAAGAATAATTTATAACTTCGTATGCTCCTCGAGCAGACAAAAATGAATGAATAGCTTTTTTTACTTCTAAATCTTTGTCTAAATGCGAAGCTGATGTATCATGAACCAAATTGGTTTCAGGAATTTTATCATAACCGTAAATTCTTAATATTTCTTCAACTAAATCTTCTTGTTTAGTAATGTCTGATCTGAATGATGGAACAGTAACGTGCAATAAATTTTGTTTGGCTGCCACTTTCATTCCCAGTTGTGTAAGAATTGTTTTACTTTCATTGTTAGAAACATCCACTCCGCCTAATTTTTTCACCATAGCTGAGTCAAATTTTATTACATTTTCTTGGTAAGTCGAAAGGTCATGGTCAATAATTTTTTCTAACTTAGCTCCGGGTTGATCTTTTTTAATTATATTTAAAGCTTTAGCTAAAACATTTAAAGTGCCGGTAACATCAACTGATTTTTCATAACGAGCAACAGCGTCAGTTCTGTGTCCAAGCAACCTAGAAGTTTTTCTAATTCTAATAGGATCAAAAATTGCTGCTTGCAAAACAATTGTTTTAGTATTGATATCAACCTCGCTATTCTTACCACCCATAATTCCTGCTAGATCAATTAGACCCTTGCCGTCAGTAATAACGAGCATTCCTTTTTGCAATTTTCTTTTTTCACCGTCCAAAGTTTGTACTACTTCTCCTTCCTCAGCTTCTCTAACTGTCATTTGGTGACCAGCAATTCTATCATAATCAAAGGCGTGAAGTGGTTGGCCGGTATCATGCATCAAATAATTGGTCAGATCGACAACATAATTAATACTACGCTGCCCGATTGCTTCCAGTCTGTCCTTCATCCATTTAGGAGTAGCAATATTTTTTAAACCAGAAATTATCAGCGCTGAATAACGTGGTACATATTCCTTGGCAGTTACAGAGATATTTAAAGGCAACTTGGAATTGACAGTTGATGGCAATTTATATTCATGAACAGAAAGTTTCTGTTTATTTAAAACAGCAATTTCTCTAGCTATGCCAATGTGCCCCATTAAATCAGAACGATTGGCTTGAATATCTAAATCTAAAATTTTATCGTTGAAGCTACCATATTTTTTTAGTTCAGTTCCAACCGGTGCGTCATCATTAAGCACCATTATACGCGGTTCGTTATTAGGATTTTCAGATTCATCACTCAAACCAATTTCTTTTGCCGAACAAATCATACCAATGCTCTCTACTCCTCTAATTTTGGTTGGGGAAATTTTACATTCCTCGCCATCAAAATTTACTTTAGCTCCAACTTGTGCTACGGCTACTTTTTGTCCTGGTTTTAAATTCTTGCCGCCACAAACAATTTCCAAAGTTTTGTTGCCAATATCAACTTTAGCCAGATTAAGTAGATCAGCGTTAGGATGTTTTTTCATTTCTTTAACTTGACCAATTATTATTTTATCCAAATATTTGCCCAATTTAGTTACACTATTAACTTCAATTGAACGCATAGTTAATTCTTCTACCAATTTGTTAATTGGAAGTTTTGAATCCGTATATTCTTTTAACCAGTTAAGAGAAACAATCATCCCGGTAGTACAATTTAATGATTATTATTATGTTTGACTATCTTATAAATTAATTACTTATAGAAAGACTTATTCTATTTTCTGACCCGGATTGTACTACCGGGCTTTAAAATTGAGATAAAAATCTGATATCGTTTTCGTAAAACATTCTCAAATCTGGAATTCTGTGTTTTATCATAAGTGGTCTTTCGATGCCAAATCCGAACGCAAAACCTTGCCATTTGCCTTTTTCATAACCAACATATTCCAATACATTAGGATGCACCATACCGCAACCGCCCATTTCAATCCAACCAGTTCCTTTGCAGGTGCGACAACCCTGGTCGCGCCCCGCGCCCGCGGGTAGGCCCTTACCTCCACAAATTGTGCAAGTGACATCAAATTCTGCTCCCGGTTCTACAAAAGGAAAATAAGAAATTCTGAACCGACCTTTCAACTTGTCGTCGTTTAACAAAAGGCGCATGGCTTGCGTGAGCGTTCCTTTTAAATCGGCCATGGTTATATTTTTATCAATCACAAAACCTTCAAACTGGTGGAACATTGGCGTGTGCGTCATGTCATCATCACGGCGAAAACATTTGCCGGTAGAAATTACACGTAATGGTGGATCTTCTTTCTGCATAATTCTTCCTTGCACAGAAGAAGTGTGAGTTCTGAGTAATAAATTATTTGATAAATAAAAAGTGTCTTGCATATCACGAGCAGGATGATCGTCCGGAACATTTAAAGCTTTAAAATTCATTTCGTCCGTTTCTATCTCTGGCCCCAACACGACTTTAAAACCAAGCAATTGAAATGTTTGCCAGATTTTATGAGTCATGTCTGTAACCAAATGATTTTCACCAGTTATTTTTCCTACCGGTTTTGTAACATCTAATCTTTCGCTTTTTGCCAAATGGGAAAACTTAGCCATTTCCAAATCTCTTACTGCTTCTGCTAAAGTTTCTTGGATGAATGTTTTTAATTCATTTATAGCTGCTCCCATTTTTGGTCGCTCGGTTTTATTCAATTGACTAATGGATTTTAGCAACTTGCTAACTTCTCCTTTGCGTCCCAAATACAAAACACGCAAAGAATTCAATTCTTTTTCGTTTTTAGCTTGAAATATTTTTTCTTTAGCTTCTTTACGAATTTTATTTAGTTCATTTTTCATTCTCAAAAATTCTAATATCTAATTCTGTATTGGCAAAATTCACCACCACAGCTACAGGCAGATCGGAAATTTGTTGTTGCTTTAAAACTTCTGTCACAATTTCTTTTGGTAATTCACCAGGATGGGCGGCAATTTTAATAATCATTTCTTCATTTACAATCAAATCCAAATTGTAATAAAACAAATTTTCGTCATTAATACCAACTGAAAATCTTTTGTTGGTATCTACTTTAAAACCATTTTTGCGTAAATCAAAGGTGAGAGCTTTTTTGTACATCTGTTCTCTTTGAGCAGATCCAATAAGCTCTTGAACTTTCACACAACTGGCAATGACAGTTCTTTTTAATCTAGTTCTTAACACCTATTTTTCTTGATAAAAAATAAAATTCAAATAACGCCAGAGTTAAAACGAGAAGGGCCGCATCCCACCAAGTTAACAAACGAAACGCTTGCAGTAACAGCGAGCCGATTAAGGCTAAGGCGAGTAGTACAGCTTGCCTGAAGGCTGGTGCAACATGGGCAAATACTATTTCGTTTTTGGAAAAAAACAAGCGTAAATAGAAACCTAAAATGGTAAATGTTCCAATGCTGGCAAATAGTAAGCTGGCATAAAACGAAATGACTCCCACAATTCCCGATTCATTCGGATCTACATAGAATAGAATTAATCCAAAAGAAAACGAACAAAATGCAGTTGCGAGCGCCATGCCTATTAAATAACTTCTCAGTCTCATATTTTATGTTTATTTTAGTTTACTGTAAGAGTATTTTACCAAGTTTTTTGGAGCGTGGCAAGTTGATATAAATTGACTTTTTTAGCTAGTTTAAGGTAAAATTCAAATATTGAAAAATGCTCTTTAGATTTAAACATAGGTACACATTTTGGCTTATTTAAGGTAAGTGTGGTGAGTGAGCAAAAAGAAAAATCGAAAAGAAATGTTGGTGACGCAATTGGTTGTGTTTGTTTATTAATTTTTATTGTACTTATTCTGTTAAATGAAGTTTTTGGGATTTTTGCTGTGCATGTCTTCTAAATCTTCGGAGGTAGAATATTTATGAAATACACTCTCCTCGATTTTTGTGCTGACTGTACCGTTGTGATTTTCATCACTGGAATCTTACTTCTTTCCATTTTTACCAAATAAATATCTGTGCCCAATAAAAAACTCCGTTCCTACAAAAATGATTTGTGGCGGAGTTTTCTTTTGCTTTAATGTTTTAAACACTCTTCTAAAATCCAAGGCCACTCACCATATCCAGCATCCACGTTTATATGACCAGCGTCTGGTATAAATAAAAATGGAATAGATAAACTTAATTCCAAATTTTTAAATTCTTTTATATCCATATAAGGATCATTGTCCGAAGCAACCATTAAATAATGTTCTCTTTGGGGAAACAGATTAATTTTTGGTAAAGGGAAAAAAGAACTTATTTCTTCAATTCCTCTATCGTCAGGTGTGGTGGGAGAAACCAGATAAACCATTTTAGGAACTTTGGTAATATTTTTATTTGCATAATGAAGCCACAGCGAACAACCTATACTGTGAGCTAAAACAACCAAAGATTCGGAATCAATGTCTTTTATGGTTTCTGTCAGTTTTTGTAGCCAAGCATTTTTACTGGGCTGATCTTTACTGGGTAAAGCTGGATACAAAACTTGTTTACCAGCTTTTTCTAATTCTGATGCTAACCAAGTTTGCCAGTGCTTTGTTCCTGAGCCTTGATAACCATGCAGTATTAAAAATGTAGTTTCGTTTGTCATAAATACATTTTAACTTATTTTGAGAAATTTTAGAAATCTTGGCAAAGAAAAAAGGCGTTCCGTGCACATGATGTACTCGGTTCGCCTTTCGAAAGGTACGGCTGGATTTGATGGACTGCGACCTAACGGTCGCTGTCGTCGCCGGTGTGGCCGATCGAGCCGGCGTGACGGCCATTTTGAGAAGCGTTCTCCTCGAACAACTGGCGCCGTGTTTTGAGTACAGTTCCGGTCGTCTTTTGCTCGCGAAGGATCGCAAGCTCGATGTCCATGTTATTGTGTTGATTTATGTGCCCACTCCCTTCGCGATACATTTCCATACACACAATGCACTGCACCATTTTGGCCATGATAGATCTCCTTGTTTGTGCTAGATTTCTTTAGCATTTTCCTGAAACTTGATATTTAGGTACAAATTACTTATGTCCAATACTACACCATAATATAATTCCTGTCAAGCTCTACGCCACTATTAGGCTTATATAAGGCTATTGTAGTAAAGATTTATTGTATAATAAATGGACTTGACGGGAATCGAACCCGTGTCTCCGCAATGCGAATGCGGTGCACTACCACTGTGCTACAAGCCCTCTTCGTCCAAACAACTTTCCAGCTTACGAAATTCAACAGGTTGAATCTCTTCAGCTTACACATTGTTTGTCCTCTCAATTTGAATCCGTGCTCTCCGCCAGCTGGCGGATGCGCTCCAAATTCAAATTGTATTACTTTCTTTAGTTGAAACACGTGCTCGCTTCACTTCGCTAGCTACGCACCATATTTAATTTTTGTATTATACAATTATTTTCATCTCAAATCCGTGCCATTAGCCATTCGCTACAAGCCATAAGCCATATGCTATCTATGTCTCGCTTCGCAAATATCACGAAAGTCACAATATTTACAAATCATATAACCAGGTGTGGGATTAAATTTACTTTTCTTGATTTCCTTTGTTGTAGTCACTAATTCCTTCATTTCTATCTTCATTCTCTCTGGCAATAATGAATCTGAAATCTGTTCTCCTTTGTCTAAATAATAAAGGGTTACTTTTTCTGGCTGTAATTTGAAAACTTCTTTCATAGCTAAACCATAAATATAAAGCTGTCTTTTCGCTTGTTCAATATCTGCTTTGGCTTTTGGCATAGAACCGGTTTTGTAATCAATAATCTCCACTTTCCCTTTACCTAAATCATCTACGCGATCAATGAATCCTGAAAATGAAGTTTTGTTTATTTTTACACTAAAACCTTTTTCCAAATAAACTGGCTTTTTGAAATTACTTTTGTTGTCTTGATAATATTTTTTTAAGGTGTCCTTGGCTTCCTTTTTTCTTTTTCTTTCATGAGCCCGAGAAGAATACCAATCACCCACCCATTCTTGATTTAAATATTTATGTAAGTCTTCCTCCTTTGGCTGCTTGCCCAATTTTATTTGTTCATGAAACTTTCGCAACGTGCCGTGTAAAGATTGACCATAAGAAAAAACCTGAGAACCTCGTTGAGGAATTTTTAACAGATATTTAAATTTATAACGTAACGGACAATCATTAAAATCTCTAATTTGAGAATAGGAAAACTTTTTGGGAATTTCAAATTTAGTTCCCGTTCTTTTAACTATTACAGCTGCTTCAGGTTTTATGAACCCTAGAGCCTCTTCTTTTTCTTTCGGAGATAATTTTGGTGGTACTTCTTTCACAAATTTTGTCAAAGGTTTTGAAATTTCAGATAAAAAACGTGATATTTTTTTACTGCGCTTACCACCGTAGTCTTCAGCGGTTGTAAAATAAAGTTTTTCTTTAGCCCGAGTGCAGGCAACGTAGAACAAACGCCGCTCTTCTTCCAAGTGTTCATCTCCTTCTGGTAGTATTTCTTTTACAAAATCATTGGGCAGAGGAATAAGATCGGAACGCCGACGCACTGGAAATCTTTCTTCCACAACTGAAGCTACAAAAACTACTGGAAACTCTAAACCCTTAGCTGCGTGAATGGTCATAATTTTTACAGCTTCTGGTCCTTCCATGGGCACAACTGGCGCTGGATCTTCGCCCCCTTCTATTGCTAAATCCACTTCCGCAATAAAATCTCGCACCAAGAAAGTATTACCCGTCAGCTGATATTCTTGAACTTGTTTGAAAAACTGACCAATATTTAAAATTATTTCGTCATTTTCTGGCGTGTCTTGAGAGCGCAAATCTTTCATGTAACCAGAATCTTCTAAAAAGTGAACCAAGATTTCTGAAGCGGGACGATTTTTGGCCAAATTACTGTGCTCTTCAATTAAATTGGTAACTTTATTTACTTTTTGATTAGTTTCGCTTGATAGTTTCAAATATTTATCGATATTCAACAAAACATCAATAAGGGGAATGTTTTTCTTTTTGGCATAGTGAATTATTTTTGTGATATCAGAAATATGAATATCAAATACTTCAATTGATAAAACTCTTAGCAAATTTATGTTGTCATAAAAATCTGCTAACACTCTAAGATAGGACATAATATCTATTATTTCTGAGCGTTGATACAAACCGCGTGAAGCTAAAAACTGATAGGGAATGTTATTTTTGCTAAGAGCTGCTAAAAATACATCAGCCGTGGCATTAGCGCGTACCAAAATACAAAATTTATTCCAAGATTTTTGCTTTTTATTCAATTTAATTATTTCCTCAACCACAGCCACCGCCTCTTGTTCCATAGTTTTTTTATGAATCCAGTTTACAGATTTCTCATCCTTTTTTTGCGCTTGCAATTTTTTATTAATACCATATTTTTCTTCCAAGCGATCAGGATTATTAAACTGGATTGATTTATATGCTAAATCCAGAATTTCTTGCGTGGATCTGTAGTTTTGCAACATCACAACTTTTTTTGCTTTGGGAAAATCTTTTTCGAATTGTAGAATATTGGAAACGGAAGCTCCTCGGAACCTGAAAATTGCTTGGTCGTCATCACCTACAACCGTTAGATTGTTTTCTGGACGCGCCATCATCTTCATCATGGCGTATTGCGCCCAGTTAGTATCCTGAAATTCATCAACCAAAATATATTTAAATTGTTGCTGGTATTCTTTTAAAATGTTGGGTCGTTTCTTAAAAAGCTTCATGGTGTACATAATAAGATCACCAAAATCCAAGAATCCAGCCTTGGCCATTTTTTGCTGATATTTGGCATAAATATGAGCAATTTCTTTTAATCTTTTTATTTCTTCTCCATCTTTATCTTTGTGTTTGGTATTGGCATACTTTTTATAATCTGCTGGCGTAACATTTTCATCTTTGGCACGACTAATGTGTTTTATAATTTCCTGCAAGAATTTTGTAGGATTGCCCAGGGGCCGATAATAATCAATGTTGAAATCAAAAATATGTTTGCGTAAGAAAAGCCACTGATCGGATTGAGTTAAAACTTTATAAAATGGATCCAGGCCAATTTCTAAGGCATGAGAACGTAAAACTCTATCAGCAAAGCCATGGAAAGTGTGAATCCATAAATCAGAATAACCCAGTGGCAAAAGCTGATCGATGCGCTCCTCCATTTCTCCCGCCGCTTTTTCGGTAAAAGTTACGGCTAAAATGTTTTTTGGTTCTAATTTCTTGTTTTTTAAAAGCCAAGCAAAACGTTGAGTAATAACTGTCGTTTTACCAGTACCAGCGCCAGCCACGATTAAAAGTGGGCCACCTCCTGCGGTTACGGCCCTTCTTTGCTCGCGATTCAGTTTCTTGACAGCAATATTATCCATTGAGAGCAATTACTTTATTGGCATATTTGTCATAATCATCAGATGCAGTAAATAAAAATATTTGATAATCTTTGGCTAAATCTTTTAATAATCCCATAGTGGCAGCGCGCCGACTTTTATCAAAAGTTACAAAGGGATCATCTAAAATAATTGGTGGTTTTTTTCCTTCAGATATTAAATCAATAAAAGCAAACCGCACTGCTAAATAAAATTGATCAATCGCTCCTCGAGAAAGTGATTTCTCGGGAACAATTTTATCCCCCGCTTCATCTGAAAAAACAGTAAAAGATAAATCATCGGCGACTTCAACTTTCTTGTATTTTCCATTCGTAATAGTTGGCAATATTTCATTTAAATTCTTTTGTAATCTGGTTTTACTTGTTTTCACAACATCAACACTGGAATTTAGCATAAAGTTTTTTACAGTTTCTAGAACTTGCTCTTGTTCTTTCACGAAATCTAATTTTCCTTGTAGTTGTTCTTGCCTTTCCTCCATCGCAACCAGATCATGACTACTTTTTTCATACTGTTCAATTATTCCTAGATTTTTTTCGTAATGTTCGCGATCATTTCTAAATTGTCTGTCCAATTCTTCAATATCTTTATCCAGCTTATGCCATTCTTCTGGTGAAAGCTTAGCTTGTTTCATTTCATCAGTAATTTTAGCTTCAGTTACAGCAATATCTCTGGCCAAGACTGTTTTTTGTTTTTCCAAATCATTTTCTTTGCGATCTCTTAAAATTCCTTTACGTTCCGACATTAATTCTTGTTCTTTGTTATGTATACTTACCATTTCTTCTTTCTTCTTTTTAAACTCTTCTAACGTTTTAACACCCAAGTCTTTTAAAAGTTCTGCCAACTTTTTATCTTCCTTGTCAGCTTCATGTTTATCATGAATGGCAACTTGTTTTTGAGATTTTTGAGTAAAACCAAATATGATAACCGCAATTCCGATGAGAGCTAACAAGCTTGTATACCAATAAATGGCTAAACCTATCAAGCCTAAAACGATTAACGCGCCACCAACCAGCCAGGGCCAAGTTGGTCGTTTAGCTTTTATTTCTTCGGTAACAATACTTTTAGCCATTGCTACCCGTTCGGAGAGTCTGGTTAAACTGTCTTCATCTTTATCCAAATTCCTTTTTTCCCAATCTTTAAAAATACTTAAGGATTTTTTATTATTTCTTAATTCATTATTTATTTTTTCAAGTTCAGAAATTGTAGTTGTAACGTCTGTTAGATCTTTTTCGTATTTTTCCAACTTGCCACTTAAATCTCTAAACTGCAAATTCAAATCTTTTAATTCCTTCTTTTGATCTAAATCTTTTTTGTTCTGTTCTGTTCTTTTAACCAACTCGTCGTTTTCTGATCTCACTTTATCAATTGTTTGCACTCCTCCAGCTTCTTTAGAAATTTCGGCTGTTACACTGGTTAATTCATCTGAGATTTTTCTTATTAATCCGGGATTAGAAACTGGTCTATCCACTCCGCGATTATAATTTTTAATTTCTTTATCTAAACTTTTTAAAATATCCTGAACATTGGCACTATCTTGGCCAGCCGTTACCAAGATTTGTAAAGATTTTTCCAATTCCTTTTTGCCCGATGAAATTTCTGCCACTTTGTCTTGTTCAATCATGGCGGTAGCTGCAAACAACTCTGGCGATGAAAGTCCAGTTTCTGTGGCAATAATTTCTCTCACTTCATCAAAAGTCTTCCATTCATTTTTTTTGTTTTCATCACGTAACAAAATTTCTTTATTTTCAAAATCTTTTTGCAATAAATATTGTTTGTTGGCATCAGTCACAAAAACCGTATTGGTTTCAAAAAGCTGTTCGTGATGCCAAGATTTTAAGGGCAGAACTTTGCTTTGCGAACGAGATTTAGGATCTAAAAAGAGTCCAGCCAATAGAGCGGCTACCAAAGTTGACTTCCCCTCTTCATTTGGACCTTTGATAACGTTAATTCCTGAAGTAAAAAACAGTTCCAACTCATCAAACTTTTTAAAACGTCTAAGTTGTAAAAGTTTTATAAACATTTACAGAATCTCCTTTCCAGAAAGCAGAGCCACGCCTTTATGCAAAGCTTTTTCTAAAATTGCTTTTTCTTCATCATTTTTAGCGCTGGACAATTCCTTTTTTAAAGCTCTAACATACTGACCTATTACCAATTCTTCCGGATAATCTTTTTCGTTTATGTTATCTATATCTAAATGAAGATTTTTGATATCAATATTTACTTGATAGAAATTTGCTGCTAATTCTTCTTGGAGCATTTTTTTATCAACCATTTTTTCGGGACCAACCAAACCTTTTAAAATAATTTGTCTGGCTAAATTTTTGTTAGCTCCTTTTATCATGGCTTTTTTCAAATCTTTGTAATCAGCAAATTCTGCAACGTCAATTTCTATTTTGTCAAAATTCCTTTGTCCAACTTTGATTTCCTTAACTTTTGTTTCCTTGTCTGTTATAGAAACTTCTAACGCATTACCACCCTTTTCATCATAATCAATACTTTCTGGGGCCCCGGCATACCAAGCTTGAACTTTCCCCTGGCTCATGTCTTGCGTGGAATGCCAATGACCAAGCGCAATATAATTTAATTCACTATTTTTTATTTTCTCGGGATCAATTGGCCAATCGTCGGGTGCATGTTTAGATTCAATTGCTACCGAGCCGTGAATCATAGCAATATGATATTTTGCTTTATCATCTTTTTGAACTTTAGCTAGCGGGTCATCTTTTCCCTTGTTAGCTGAATTAGAAATTCCATAAACTGTTAAATCTAAATGGGGGAAATTATGACTTTGTTTTTTGTTGTCGAACAATATCACATTATTAAATGTATTTAAAAACTTGTCGCGATTTAAAACCGACAAACCGTCATTAGCATCGTGAGTTCCATGAGAAATACAAACCCATTTTTCGTGGCTGGCCAATTTTTCAAATTGTTCGCGCGCAAATTCTATCTCTGCTTTCGAAACTTTATTGGAATCAAACAAGTCGCCAGCGATCAGCAATAAGTCCACGTCATCGGCGCAAGCTAAATCAACCACTTTTGTAAAAGCGTCGCGTAATAGTTGACGTTGCTCACCTGCTTTTTCGCCCAGCTTGGTAAATTTTCTTCCCAAATGTATGTCGGCTGTATGAATTATTTTCATAACGATCTTACTTCTTCATTAAAAACTAGTTTGAATTTGTTTAAATTAAATTGCCCAATTTGACCATCTAAATATATGGCAAATTCCCTAGTAATATTAGGATAACCTCTATTGTCAGGTAGCGCTAGTGTATAAGTATTTACACCTTCTTTTACCGTGAAATCTGTACTATTTTCCAGCATAAATTCCTTTTCAACCAAATTTCTATATAGCAATTTTGCCTCTATTTCGCTGTAAGATTCTATTTCCAGTTCTACTTGCTTAATTTTAGAAGTATCAGCTCTGGTGTTGGAAAACATTGTTTCCAGTAAAACATTTTCAGAATCCTTAATTGTTATTGTAGCCGGACCTTCTTTTTTGAATCTTTCTTCGCCAACTGCAAAAGTAGCTTTGTCGGTAATTTCATATTCGGTCATTGGTTTATATTTCTTTTGATTATAATCTCTTAACAACTCTGTGTTGGTAAAACTGAGATTTCCAAAAAACAATATTGCCAGAATTAAAACAAACATTCTATAATTTTTATTTTTTGTAATCATTCCCAAACCAACAACCAGAAATATCACAGCTGAAATGAGAGCAATAAATAAATATCTTCCTTGTGGTTGATAAAATTTTATACTGTAAACAAAAACGCTGAGAAGTGTGATACCAAATATTCCGTACAACCAAATTAGTTTGGTTTTAATATTTTTAGAATTTTCTTTTTGCCAGAAGAAAATCAGATTGCCAAAAAATGCTAGCACACCAATAATTTTTAAGATTTTGTAAACCCAAGGTTGCATGGCAATATTTAAACCACCAAATATTCCCCAAAAGCTTTCGTAAGTTGTTCGCCACCATCTTATAAAAATATCTCGTTGCCAAATATCTTGTTTCTGTAAAGCCCACAATTTTTCAGTCTGAGACCAGCCAAACAGATCGCCGTAAACAAAATAGTTTCTAACAAACCACCAGCCACTTAAAATAAGTGGGACCATAATTATAATTGACAACAACCTCCAATTTTTCTGTCTAATTAATTTATAAATTAGAAATATGAAAACAATAGCCACAATCGGATATAAACCGACTTTTGTTAAAATCGAAGCTGTAACAATCACGGAAAACCAAATGATGTTTTTTTGAGATATCTTTTCTCGCCAAAATATTAAAAAGAAATATATTAGCAGAGCTCCGAGCAAATTTGCCAAATTATCATTGTTGTACGAACTGGCAATATAAATCTGCATCGGCAAAAGTGCAACCAATGTCGGTACTAATAATATTAAATATTTATTTTTGAAAATTTTCTTTCCTATTAAATAAGAAACCATTATTGTACCCACTGCCAATAGTGTTGAAAATAATCTTAAAACAATAAGTTGCAAGGATACTGCCAGATTTTGAATTGGTAATTTTATTAAGACCCCCAGTGAATAATAGAGCGGCGGTTGATGAGCTTCCCAAAAATCTAAGCTAGTTAAATATGATGGTAAAGTATGGTGTTCAATAATAAATTCAGTATAAGAAAAATGGGCTGATTCATCTGGAAATGCCCAAGGAGGAGTGAAAATGTTTATTATGCTTGTAATGACAATAAAAAAAGTAATTAGGGCCACTAAATACCAATGCTTTTTGATTAATGGGATTATCTTCATTTATTAGAGAATATTGGCTAATTTCCTTTTAATTATAGCTAAAATTAGCCATTTCCCCAAACTTTGATTAATATACGATAAAACTTGATAAATTTTTAGAATATCGTTATACTATTTAAAGTCTATTAAATATTTTAGAGGAGCCCAGCCCCAGTTTGAAAACTGGAGCTGGTTAGTACGGATTTCGTATGAGAAAGAATAGGCGAAAGTCAAAATTAAATATGGTGCGCAAGTTGAGCATAGCGAAACGAGCACGTATTTAATTTTAGAGGAGTCCCGCCCCAGTTTTGCAGAACTCAAATTTTTAAAGTTTAGAAATACTTTAATCTTTATCTAGTCTAGATATTCCGAGTTCTATAAAACTGGAGCGGGGCGACGACGACGCGGGGTGGAGCAATTGGCAGCTCGTGAGGCTCATAACCTCAAGGTTCCCGGTTCGAGTCCGGGCCCCGCAACCAAATGGCAAAGAGCATATGGCATATAGCTAATAGCTTACGGTTTATAATCATTTTCAATTTAGAAATCAAGTGCCCTAATCAATAAGCTATTGGCCACATGCCAATACGGCAGGGTAGCTCAGTTGGTTAGAGCGCGGGACTCATAAGCCCGAGGTCGTGGGTTCGATCCCCACCCCTGCTACGGAAATAAATAAGAATTTTAATGTTCAGCACTTCACACGCAGCTGTCGGTACTGTAATCGGCGCTGCCACCGGAAATCCAATACTAGCATTTATATTTGGAATTATATTCCATTTTATTTTTGACCTTCTTCCGCACGGAAACGAAGAAATGGAATTTAGTGATAAGAATAAATTAATCAGCATTTTATTACAAGGTTTGGTTGATGCTTATATTTTAATCTTCATTATTTTATTCACTTCAACATTCAATGTTATTGAATACTCCGATGCAATGTTTTGGGGAATAATTGGTAGTATCTTTCCTGATCTAATTACTGGTGCAATTTTTCTTTTTAAAACCAAAAATTGGAAGATTTCTATTTTAGAAAAGTTCTGGGATTTTCATTCCAATATTCAAAATGTTTTACCGCAAGGAAGTTTTATAACAGGACTTACTATTCAGCTTTTTGTTTTCATCCTTGCCTACGGAGTATTATTCGCTTATTATATTTAGTATAGAAGTACCCATTTATAATGGTTTGGTAGCAATACAATCAAAATATGAGGCGGAATCCGCCGATAGGCAGATGAGCACATATTTTGATTGAGAGGAGGAACCACATGCAAGCTGCAACAATCAAGTTTACTTGGTTGCGGAAGCTGGAATGTTGTTCCGACGAAGCTTAGGCTCAAGGTTATGAGCGCCTGATTGTAACCATTCGGAGATTCCGAATGATTACAAGCCTGTCAGGCGCAGGAGTTATTACATTTTGTTCTTTAGATAAAAATCTCTATATACTTAAACAAATTCTAATTGTCTTTGCGGGGCGGTAGCTCAGCTCGGTTAGAGCGCCTGCCTGTCACGCAGGAGGTCGCGGGTTCAAATCCCGTCCGCCCCGCATAGCTAATTAGAATCTACAAAAGAACAAAATGTAATAATAGCGGGTTCTCACCCTTACGGGTGATCCCCCGAAGGGGGAAAATCCCGTCCGCCCCGCCAGATGAAATTGTTTGAAAAGGGGATTTTCACCCTGCGGGTGATCCCCTGAAGGGGGAAAATCCCGCCATAAAAAAACCACCTATATGGTGGTTTTGTTTTTGTTATTTTTGTAGTAATAATATTATTTCTTATAAAACCCGTAATTCCAAAACTCGTTTATCTTTGAATACTCTTCTGAAAAATCTTTTTGGGCTATTATTAAACTTCCTTCCGGAATATCCTCAACTTCTAAAAGCCTCATTTTATTATTTATAACTTGCCAAGAATCAAAGTCTTCATAAGGATCATCTATATTATAAAGTAAAATTCTGTCCTCATCATCATTACCTAAATAATATTTGGTTATAACTAGTGAGTAGCCATCACCAAAAACTAAATTTTCTGCTGGTGCATTTTCTTCTATAATAGCTGCCAGCTCAGCAAAATGTGTTTCTGGTAATTTGTAATTTACCAAAAACATAGCAATCATATAAAAGAAAAGAAACACCCATAGCAAAACTTTTTTATAATATCTGGCCAGTAAAATAATAAAACTAATTAGGAAAAACGATGCTACTGGCAAAAAGTATCTACTCACAAACATATTAAAAATACCAAACCAAGATCCAAAAAATAGAAACAACAAAGGAAATAGCCAAGTAACTGCTAATAGAATAACATCTTTTCTATTGGCAGAATGATTACGAAAGATTAATACTGATAACAACCAAACAATTACAACTGTGAGGATCACAAAAATTACTTTTATATCTAAGGTAAGAGCTAATTCATTTACTTTCGGCACACCAGCAACCTTTGCTTCTGTTCCGAGTAACCAAGCATAAAACATTTCTGGAATTGACCAAATATTAACTGGTGGTATCCAAAATATGGCTTTTTTAATATGATTATGAAAATAACTGACCCATAGAATAAGTGTGATTATAAGGGGCAAATATGATCTGAAATAGAAAATAAAGTATTTCCCTAAGTTAGAAAATACTTTTACTTTTTTATTTAAGATAAATAAGCTGGCCAACCACAAAATAAATATTACAAAAACAGAAATGTAATGTGTTAAAAAAGCTAAACTAAAAAACAAGGTTGCTAAATACCAGTTCTTGTCAGGTTTTAATTTTTCAACTTTTATTGCGTCCAAAAAGAAATAAAAACCAACTAATACAAATAAAGCTACCCAAGTATACATTCTGGCTTCGGTAGCATACTGCAAAATGAAAGGATTGACTGCAAAAACAAAAGCAGCGGCTAAAGAAGTTCTTCTACTCTCAGTTATTTTTTTGGTTAAAAAGTAAGCTATTAAAATAAGACCTATTCCAGCTAAAATAGAAAAGCTGCGTAAAAGTCCGTCGCCGCCGGCACCAGACATACTATAAAGTTTTAAACCAGTATAATAAAGTGGCGGATGAACATCACCTTGTAAAAGCTTAAACATTTCTCCCCAATCTTGTCTTATGACAATGCCGGTGAAGGCTTCATCATACCAAAACTCGGAAGCAAAGATTGATCCCAAAGACATAAACAAAAAAACACCCACAAATATTGAAAGCATAATTAAGGCTGGTAGATTTTGAATAGTTTTCCTCATACTTTTTTCAGTTTAAGTTTAAATTGGTAATTTGTAAAGTTGCTATACAAAAAGCTTTTTGCCTACTATAATATAAAGTATGAATACAAATAATCTGATTAATCTCAAGGGTCTTTCCCTTAAATATGGGGAGGTAGAAATATTTTCCAATATTAGCTTTTCTGTTCCTGAGGAAAGTTTTTCCATAATTATTGGTCCTAATGGTGCCGGCAAAACACAATTAATGCGAGTAATGCTGGGATTACAAAGTCCCAATAGTGGAGGTTTAGAAACAAATTTTACATTGGATGAAGTTGGCTATGTCCCCCAGCGTTTGGCGGTAGATCCCACCATTCCAATTACTGTTAAAGAATTCTTCCGCAGTTATTTGAAGGACTGCGGTTTTTGGTTGCCAAAAGAATTAATCAAATTTAGAGAAATTTTTGGTGTAGAAAAACTATTTAACAAAAGACTCGGCCAGTTATCTGGTGGAGAGTTTCAAAGAATTCTTCTGGCTGCAGTTTTAACTAAAAAACCAAAAGTGCTTTTCTTAGATGAGTTTGCTGCTGGAGTTGATGTGGGTGGACAAAAAAACATGTTTGATTATTTAGCCGAAGTGAATCGCGACGAAAAAACCACCATTATAATGATTTCCCATGATTTGGATGTCGCCTACACCTACGCCACCCAAGTTTTGTGTTTAAACAAAAAAATGGTTTGTGTAGGTAAACCACGCGATGTTTTAAATGCTAAAGTTTTAGAAGAAATGTATGGCATGCCTCTAACCAAACTAGAAAGACATAAAGACCACGCCCATGATTGAGTTTCTTGATTTTCCCTTTATACAAAGAGCTTTAGTATCCGGTCTGCTGATTGGAACCACTACAGCTTTCTTAGGAACATTTGTGATTTTGCGCGGCATGTCTTTCTTTTCCGACGCTATCGCTCATGCCGCTCTAGCTGGTGTTGCCATTGGCTTATTGCTAAATATTTCTCCCTTTATTTCTGCTATTGTTTTTTGTTGTTTATTAGCTTTAGGAATTGTGGCTCTGAAAAATAAGTCCTTAGCTTCAATTGATACTGTTATTGGTGTTATTTTTGCTGGCAGTGTTGCTCTGGGTGTGGTTATTATTAGCTTTTTATCAGGCTACAGAACCGACTTGTTTACCCTGCTGTTTGGTGACATTCTAGCCGTTACAGTAAATGATATTTATTTATCACTAGCCATTGCTGCTATAATTTTAATTTTCTTATTTAGATTTACACGCGAACTTCTGCTCTCAACTTTTTCTCAAGAATTTGCTGAGGTGGCTCAAGTTAAAACTAAAAGATTAGAATACTGGTTTTTCTTAATTACCGCCTTAACCATTGCTCTTAGTTTTAAAATTATCGGCATAGTTTTAATCACAGGATTTTTAATAATTCCAGCTGCTGCTGCAAAAAATATTGCTTCCAGTTTCAGACAAATGGTTGGATTAGCAATTCTCATAAGCTTAATTTCAACCATCACCGGAATTGTTTTTTCCTTCTATTTTGACATTCCTTCTGGTCCAGCCATTATTTTAGTCGGTACAGGAATTTATTTAATTTCCCTTTTCTTTTCTAAAAAGTAACTCAAATCAATGAATATAAAAAAGATAGTTTACTTTCTGGTGTTATTGTTATTTTTCTTGCCCCTATCATCAAGAGCTCAAAGTTATAAAGAGCAAATTGATGGTTTTGATGTGTTAATTGAAATAAACGAGGACGCTTCTTTTGATGTTACGGAAACCATAGTCTACAATTTCGGCGATCAGGAAAGTCACGGCATTTATAGATCAATTCCCTATAAATATCAGGATGCCAAAGGAGATTTTAAGTTACGATTGAAAGTTCAATCTGTAAAAGATGAAAACGATATTCCTTGGAATTATGAAACTTACAAAAATAACGGCTATCAATATATAAAGATTGGTGATGCTAATACGTTGGTAACCGGCGAACAAACTTATATTATAAAATATAATGTTTTGCGTGCTATTGGATCAGCTGAAACTTATGATGAACTTTATTGGAACGTAACTGGCGATATGTGGGAAGTGCCCATAAATCAAGTCAGCGCTCGCGTGGTTTTGCCTCAGACAATTAATAATGAAGAAGCGCAAGTTTCTTGTTACACTGGTGCTTATGGTGAAAATACTGGTCTTTGTCAGGGTGTTTTTGCTGAAGACACATATGCTTTTGCTATTACTTCCCCTCTTTCTCATTATGAAGGTTTAACAATTTCGGCAGCTTGGCCTAAAGGAATTGTTGAACATCCCAGCGTTTGGATATTTTTTGTTCAAGATAACTGGTCTATTATTCTTATTCCCTTCACTTTGTTTTTAATGATTTGGCTGTATATGAAAAAAGGTCGCGACCCCAAAGGCCGAGGTACAATAATTGCGCAGTTTGATCCCCCAGATAATTTAAATCCAGAAGAAGTGGGAACAATAGTAGATGAAAAAGCTAGCTACCGAGAATTAACTTCCACCATAATTAATTTGGCTGTCAAAGGATATTTAACAATTGCACAAAAAGGTAAAAAAGATTTCTCTTTCACGAGAACCAAAAAAGAAGTGGCGGGACTTTCTCAATATGAAACTGATTTGTTAAATAATTTAGTTCCTACTCCTGGTGGAACCAAAGATCTTTCAGATCATAAACAAAAATTTGCCACTCATGTCCAAAACTTTCTAAAAGAAGTTTACAAAACAGTAATCACCAAGGGTTACTTTATAAAAAATCCTAGCACCAGTAAAATATTGTATTTGGTTGTAGGAATAATTGTAGCTTCTTTCGTTGCTCCGATGTTGGGTGGTTTTCTTAATCAAGGTGTAACTGTTTTTAGTGTTGTAACTTGTGGTGCTATTATTACTGTTTTTAGTTTCTTTATGGGCAAGCGTACAAAAAAAGGAGTGTTGGCGAAAGAACATATTAAAGGTTTGGAATTGTATTTAACAGTAGCCGAAAAAGATCGTTTAGAATTTCATAATGCTCCCGAGAAATCGCCCAAAGAATTTGAAAGATTACTTCCCTATGCTATTGCTCTTGGAGTTGAAGAAAAATGGGCTGAAGCTTTTAAGGATTTACAAATGTCAGAACCAGATTGGTACCATGGCAACTACGGAACATTTAATTCTGTTCTCTTTGCATCATCAATTTCCAATTTTGCTGCTGCTTCACAAAGCAATTTAGGTACCACCGCTTCCAGTGGTGGTAGTGGTGTAGGCGGTGGTGGATTTTCTGGTGGTGGTTTTGGTGGTGGTGGTGGCGGTAGCTGGTAATAGCTAGATTAAAATTCAAAATTTAAAGAGCAAAGAATAAAAACTCGAAATTTCACTCTTTGCTCTTTAATTTTGCCCTAAAAGTACAATACCTCCTTCATTAGAAAGAGGCATTGTACATTCTTCAATTGTCTTTTTGTTTTTTTGCCAGTTTTCAACCCCATTTGAAAGCAAGTTACTTTTTACTCACTTTCTACCTTTATTATAGCAAATATTTTAACCTTTTTCAAGGGCAACTATCCACACCCAGTAGTTTAAAAGAAACCCAGCCCTTTAATTAGGAAAGGGCTGGGATCAAATTTTTTTACTTCTTTAAATTCTAAAGGTCTCCAGTAGCAAGGTTCACTCCACTACGCAAATTGAAATTATAAGGAAAGAAACTCATTAGCAATTTAGCGTTATAATCCCAGGTCTTAATATGAGGACCACCGCCCTGACCTGGAGCGGTTATAATTTCTGTGTTACCATCAGCATTTAAATCACCAACAGCAACATTAACACCGAAGCGAGCGGTAGATTCATAAGCCATAAAGGATGAAAGTAGCTGAGCATTAATCGGATTCCATACTTTAACATGAGGCCCTTTACCAGTTTGGGTTCCGGTTACAACTTCAGTTGTACCATCGCCATTTAAATCGCCAGCAGCAACTGTTACTCCAGTATTCCAACCATCATCTTCATAAGCACTCCATTCGGAAACTAAGGCTGCACTATCATTATAGATACGAACATGAGCTGGCTCTTCACCTTTTCCACCGGAGCCAACAATTATTTCTTCTTTGCCATTACCAGAAGTATCTCCTAAAGCAATGTGCGCAGAATTAGTGTCGGTTGTGTCAAAAGCAAAGAAACTTGAAAGGAGAGTACCGGAATCGTTCCAAACTTTTACATGACCAGGGGCGCCATCACCAGGAACTGTTACAATTTCTTTTGTACCGTCACCATTAGTGTCACCAACTGCAACCCTAACACCAAAGCGAGAATTGGAATCATAAGCCATGAATTGTCCTAGAATCGAACCTTGATCGTTGAATATTTTAACTTCGGGACTGCCACCTTCTCCAGGACCAGTTATAATTTCAGTGTTACCATCACCATTTAAATCGCCAGAAGCAACATTGACACCAAAACGAGCATTGGAATCGTAAGCAAAGAAGGAAGCAATTGGACCGTCGTCTTTATCACCAAACACTTGGACGTGTGGACCATCGCCAGTTCCTACGCCAGTCACAATTTTCTTAGGTGTTCTTTGACCTTGTGAACCGGAAGAAGTGATTGGTGAGAATACTGTTAAGTGATTCACGCTCATAGTAACTGTGTAATTTTCTTGATCGATTGTAACTCGGTCAATGTTACTCCAGCGATTAGTTGATTCGTCAACATAAGCGGCAGATAATTCAGAAATTGAATTTGCACCAGCTTCAGCCAACATAGCATCAGTTACTTTAAAAGTAATTGAGATATTTTGATTTAGCTGGGTTATTTCCTGTCCATCAGAATCACGAGCTTCAATATCAAGCGCAAATGCCAGAGGTTCTTTGCCTTTTTCATGCATTAAATCAACTTTCGGAGTAACAGTAACGGTAACATTGCCTTCGTCTGCCATTGCACCAGCTGGTATTTCAATTCGACTCAAACCTTCTTCATCTAAAAGAATAGAATAGGGACTGGCCGAATCAAAGTTTACAGTAATTGGATCAGGTAGAATATAACTTGATTCTAAAAGCACTAAATCTTTTGAATATTCTCCCGGACTTGGAACCGCAACAGCTTCTGGTGAAACACGATAATGTTTTTTGTTAGCCATAGCATCGGCACCTATATACCAAGTCTCACCACTTTTTACTGGCAAGCGGTAGGTGTTACCACCAAAAGTTGGTACAAAAGTATCGCGACCATTTTCTGTGTAAGCCCAAACACCTGCATCACGAATTGATGAACCACTAGAAGTTGTAATTGTTCCAATTATATAGGCATCTGCTTTTTCCATCTGCATTGTTATTTTCACAGTTTCGCCAATAGCTGGTGTGACTTCCTGCATCTCGGGAGGAAGGTAGGTTGAAAATTCTGGTCCCATACCCGTACCTACTTCATAAACATAATTATTAGTACCAGGAGCATTACCTTTTACGCCGATTAAGGCACTTCCACCCTTACCTTCACTACCAGTGTCAATCACTGGAACATCCAAATCATTTTCCTCAACATGGAAACGGTTAGAAGCCCAAGCAAATCCCCAAGGAATTCTATTACCATCAGGATCAAGGATTTCTACTTCAATGGTTGCATCTGCTTTTAGCATCAGTATATCGTTGGCAACTGTTTTATTGGCAGGAACATTAACTGGAGGTTTTCCAAATGGTTCCTGGTTTATATAGTCTTGAGATTCACTATGAGCACCTATGAAATAATTCATATCATCACCACCAAGTACGCCTAAGGAATAAGACCCGTCTTTTGGATCAATCATGGTTTCCTTCCAAGTACCAGCAGTTTCAGCAAAAACAAATGCTTGTACTCCCGTAATTGTTTTGCCGTTTTCATCAACTAAATGTCCAGAGATATTTGAATTATTTGGATAAGCTTTAACTGTTACATTTTTAGATGCGTCTTTAGCAACGGTTAGTTGATCACCACTTAGAATTGTATATTCAGAATCCCAAGTATCAACATTGTATTTATACGTACCATGGGGGACGCGCAGAGAAACTTGACCTCTTTGAATATCGGATCCAATAAAACCTCCGTTTTCAGATATAACAAAGGCGAAGCCAAATAAATCACTTAAAGTTTGATTGTTTTCTGCGTTTTGAACTGTAATATTAATTGTGGCATCAGCATCTGTTAAAACAACATTTCCCAAACTTTTAGTTTGGTTAGCAACTACTGTTACAGATTTTGGCTCACCCATATAAACGTAATCGGCATTGTCGCCCATCCAAGGTTGACCTTCATAAGTTCCAGGAGCCATTAATACCGAAAATTCACCACTGCCATTAGAGATACCACGTCCCCAGCCAGCTCCTCTAGGTGACCAAAAATTCATTTCAATATCACTTATTCCCTGACCTTGTTTGTTAACAATTTTTCCAGTAAGACGAGATGTTTTTTGTTTTAAAGTAAGAGTACCAAGATCTTTTGTCTGGTTTGTTCCCACAGTTGTTTTTACAGAATCTAAATACATTGACTGATCTTGACTACTATATTCTAGAATGTAAGTTCCTGACATTACGGAAATATTAAATTCACCTTGTTCATTGGTGCTAATTCCAGAACCGCCATGACTCATAGGATTCATAACATTAACCCAGCCCCATTTAGCGGGTTGACCATTTGGTTTTACAATTTTTCCTTTAAGACGAGCGTCGGTGGTGTCAACTTTAAAATTTTGTGTAACAGTTTCATCGCTTGAATTATTAGCAAAATTTACAACATTACGACCATTATTACTGAATATCCAATCAACTGCTATTTGTTGACCCTGATTGTTACGTCGAGGGCTAACTTGCAAATCCCATTCGCCCGGACCACAAGCTAAACTGAAGCGTCCATTAGAATTTGTATTAGCTTCAACATGGGAGCCTGATTTACTATGAGCTTCAACTGTAGCATTGGTGATTGCTTCTCCATTTTTTCTTTGGACTTTTCCGACTACATATTTTGTTGCTTCAGTAAATTTTAAGTTTTTAGTTACGGTTTGATTATTTACCACTGTGACTTTTTGTCCCATCGGAGCAATTTGACCAATTATATCACCAGGATTTGCCCAAACATTCATTGTATATGTTCCAGCTGGGACATTAAAAATCATATAATTTCCATCGGAAATATTTGATCCGTAGTTAGCTTCAGGATTATTCTCTGAGAATAAGTTCAAATATCCACCATTTAGTGGAGAATTATCTGCCAATCTCACAGTACCCATAACACTAGGATTACCAACTGCAAATATGGCACTAGTTCCCATTTCGTTTTGTCCTGGTTGTTCACCGGGAGCATAAATTCTAACTTCTGTGTTGTAAGCTCCTTCAACTGATGGATTTATTACACCAGATAAAGTAAAACTCCAATTGGGATCGTTTGTTCCAGAAGTAATTCTCACCATCAAGTAATCATTATCATGATTAAAAACAGTTCCGCTGATAGTAGCAGATGAAAAGGTAGCATTGTTAAAATTGACATGACCACCATTATTATGATCACCCATAAAATGAGCATTGATATGCATATCAGAATTGTCAGCTACTGGTCCCACACCCTGTAAAGTATAGATGTAATTTGTATTAGCACTTTTAGTGCTACTGGCTAAACTAACACTCACTTTTTGAATGCCAGTCATTGCGGAAGCACTGGCGGCTTCAGTTTTTCCTACATTGGGAGTAGGAATCATTAACATACTAAAAGCCACAATACCAACTAGGGCAATTTGTGACGTTTTGATGAATGATTTTTTGATAATTTTTATCATATTTTTGTTTTTAATTTTAGATAAAAGAAAAACGAGCTTAAATGCTCGTTTATTTACAAATAAAAGCTCCCTTCGGCTGGAAAGCTATTTGTGTTTTTGATAACGAATTGTGATTTTTTGTTTTTGGAGACATACCCCTCATTAGTATGTAACTCCTTTAAGTATACTATAATTTTTATCTAAAGTCAAGGGGATAAGCCATTATTTTCTATTTTCCAACCAATAATTGAAATATTCTTTGTCAGTTAATAATTCAATTGGAGCCTTGTCATCTGTAAATATATTTTCCGTTTGTGGTTCCATATCAACTTTTTGATCATATAAATCATTTATGTAGATTTTTATTTGTTGGTTGTCAGGATCTGAAACATCATCATACAAATAATTATCTTTACTACCAATAATAATATGATTGGAATAGGCTGTAGCTTTGTAAGCATTAGTGTTTTTAAAAACAGCCTCAATGGTAGCATAAAAACTATTTAGAAGACGCGATTTGTTACTAAAAGCATTTACATTAATAGCCATTAATCCTCCCTCTTGCAAATGATCTGCTACATTGGTAAAGAATTCTTTAGTGGAAAGATGAAAAGGAATATAAAGTTGTTGCGAATAAGCATCAATAATTATAATGTCATATTTTTTATCAGTTTGCGCCAAATACATTCGGCCATCTTCATTTATAATATCTAGAGACGGGTTGTCCAATTCAAAATATTCTTTCCCCACATCAATAACCTTTTTATCAATCTCTACTCCATCAATGTGTAAATTAAATTCGTCTGCTAACAATTCATGGTATTGACGAGATATGGTTCCACCAGCCAGTCCAATAATTAAAACATCCAGATTTGCACCTGGATTTTTTTGAGCTAAATACGGAAGGGTTAGATAATAATTGTAGTAAGTGTTATCAATGAGTAAATTGTTGGCGTTGTAAACTGACTGGTAACCGCTGGAGTCATTAAAAGTTAAATAACGATTGCCGCCCGCTTCCAGCACTGAAATATATTGATAAGCACTTTCTGTTTCATATAAAACATCAGCCCGAACAACACTTGGTGACAACATAGAACCTGTTAATCCGAGAAGCAGAATTCCCACCAGTGACCAGCGTTGCCACTTACTAAAAAAGCTTAAACCAAAAAATATTAATACAGCAGAGAATATTACAATAGTTTTTTTGGTTCCCAAGAAAGGAATAAACAAAAGAGCGGGCAAAAATGTTCCGACCAAACTACCAAGCGTGGTTATAAAAAACACCGACCCTGCTACTCTACCCGATTCTTCTTTATCTTTGGTAATAAGCCTTATTAGAGAAGGACTTACCATTCCTAAAAGTATTAAAGGCAGAGCAAACAAGATTAACATGGCCAAAAAGGAGCCCAAGATTATAACAGCTGAAGTATTAAAAATATTACTCGTAACTGCAATAGCAAAAGTAGATATTGGCTTAGCTAGAACTGGTATCAACATGCCAAAAATTCCCGCCATTAATAAAACCATAAAATAAACACCAACTTGTGGTTTTCTGTCAATAAATCTCCCACCAAAATAATATCCCAGTGCCAAGGCTAACAAAGTTATTCCAATCACCGAAGTCCAAACATAAACAGAAGTACCAAAATATGGCGCCAGTAAACGCGAAGCAGAAATTTCTATGGCGGTTACCGACATGCCGGAAAAAAATCCGGTTAAGTACAAATAATGTTTTTTATTTAGTTTCATTTAGTTCTTCTTTTTCTTTTAACCATTTAACACCCAAATAAACAAACGGCGTGTCTATAACTGCAAAAGCAATTTTAAACAACCAATAAGGAATTATGAGCGAAATAATAAAAGATACATCAAATTTGGGCGTTATCATGTAGAAAGCGATAAACATAAAAACTGAAGTATCTATAAACTGAGAAATCACGGTCGAAAAATTATTTCTCAACCAAAGCAATTTTCCTTTGGTTTTTTCTTTCCAGAAATTAAAGGCCCACACATCATGAAACTGACTAAGCAAAAATGCTACTAGCGAAGCAATTATCATGCGCAATGAACTGGAAAATATTGTTTTGTATTCATTGTTAAATTCATATCTGTCAGCTGCCGGTAAAATCACTGATAACCATGTTAGGAACAATAAAATAAATAACGATAGAAAACCAGCCACTATTAATTGTTTGGCTACCTTTTTGCCCAGTACTTCTTCTACAATGTCTGTCACTAAAAATGTCAGTGGGTAAGCAAAAATTGCCACCGAAACTGAAATACCAGCCAGCACAGTAATTTTACTCCCTAATAAATTAGCCGCTACCAAAGCGGTTATAAAAATACTAGTTAGTAGAGTGAATTTTTTCTGTTGATTTTTTGTCATTTAATTTAAGTTAAAACACCAATTAATTCTAATTCAGTTTTATTTCAGTATGTCATTGGTGTTTTACTTAAACTTTTTTAGTTGGCAAGATATTTGTCGATAACAGCAGAGAAATTGGCGTAAGGTTGAGCGCCAGAAATAAATTCGCCATTTATGAAGAAAGCTGGTGTGCCTTTTACGCCAGCCACTTGACCATCTTTAAAATCTTTTTCTATTTCTGCTTCTTGATCACCTGATTCCAAGCAAGTAGCAAATTCCGAGGTATTTAAACCAAGGTTAGAAGCAAGTTTTTTGTATTCTGTATTTGGATCGGCTAATTCTGTCCAATCAGCTTGACTTTCAAATAAAGCGTCGTGCATATTCCAGTACTCTCCTTGTTCACCAGCACAATTGGCAGCAGTTGCAGCCGGAAAGGCGTTAGGATGAAAAGAAAGCGGAAAATCACGAAAGATCAGTTTTACTTTGCCAGTATCAACATAATTCTTTTTTATTTCTGGAGTAGTTTGAGAAAAATGACGTTCACAATAAGGACACTGATAATCAGAAAATTCTATCATCGTAACTGGCGCATCAGCATCTCCCAAAACATAATCATCATCCACAGATACATCAGCTTTAACGGCTTCTGGTTTAACTGTGTCATCATCATCAGCAGTAGCAGCAACAACATCATCAGCTGCTTTATCGGCCGAACCTGCTAAAGTGTCTGTTTTTGACAAATCAATATCAACCATCAACGAACCAATGGTAAGGACCGCAAACAACAAGGTTGTAATTACCCACGGCGTCGAGCTACTTTCAACTCTTACTTCAGATTTAGTTTTTTTCATGCCCACAATAAAAATTGCTAGCACACCAATTACAAAAATGGCTGTAACCATAAACCATAAATTGTAAATTTGTGTTAGGTACCCGGCAATAAAACCCAAAACGAGAATTATCGAAACGAGCGCATATAAATTATTTTTCTTCATTTATTTAAAGTTAGCTGTTAAAGATACCGTTAATCCTCCAGGATTACTTTGAGAAAATTCGGTACTATTTATAATTTCTAATTTATCTATGTCCGTTGAAACCTCGGGGCTAATTCCGCTTAGTTTTACAGTATGATCGACTACGCCAGTATTGTCAACCGTAAATGGTCTTAATAAACTATTGTTTTCACCACTGGTTATAACTGGAATAAACCAATTATTTTCACCGTCACTAAACAAATTTGAAATTTTGATATAAAGATATTCAATGTCACCATCTTTTTGAATTGAAACTGTTCCGGTAGCTCCGCTGTTGGCAGTATCGGCAAATACTTTGGTAGCAGTAGTTTTTAAATTAGCGTCCTCGTCTGGTACTTCAGTTACAATTCCAGTGGCAGTTGATTTGGTCAAAGGATCAAAACCCTTGCTTACTTCCAGACCATCATTATAACCATCACCATCGGTGTCAACTTTTTTAGGATCAGTTCCTAATTCCTCTTCCTCATCAGCTGTTAAACCATCATTATCAACATCATCAAAATCACTTCCTTCTGTATCACTTGATTCCAAATCGACTGAATCTTCCTCGTCATCATCAATTGTAAAAACCTCTTCGGTAACGATTTCTGCTGGCACAACCTCGTTCTTTCCTAACCTTATAAAAACAAACGATCCGATTCCAATTAGAATCAGTGTAGCAATAATTATAATTATTATAATTACTTTTTTATTCATATTGATATTATAACATATTAATTAGCTGTCGAAATAACATCTTCAATGGCCGAACTTAAGCCTTGTAAGGTAATATTGCCAGTATATTCTTCACCATTTACAAAAAATGTTGGTGTTCTGCGAACTTCAACTGCACGTCCAGAATCATAATCACTTTGGACATTAGGAGCATAAGTTTCATTATTCAAATCGCGGATAAAAATGGACATATCTAAATCAATTCGGGAAGCATAAACTCTCAAAGAATCTTCGGTTAAATCAGTTTGATTATCAAATAAAATATCATGCATTTCCCAAAACTTTCCTTGCGCACCAGCCGCTTCAGCAGCCTCGGCTGCCTTAAAAGCATGGAGGTGAGAATTTTGCAAAGGATAATGCCGGTAAACAAATTGTAATTCGTCAGGATATTTTCTAAGCAGTGCGTCAGGAACACCTTTTACACTAGCACAAGCCGGGCATTCAAAATCAGCGTACTCAACTAAAACAACTTTAGGATCTTTTGCTCCCTTTTTCCAATCCTGACTATAATCTTGATTGAAAACAGTATTGTCTGATGTTTCGTTGTCTTTATTATTAGATAAGAAAACAATAACCCCTATCACACAAGCGGTTATTATAATGATTATAAAAATTGGTAAGAATTTATTCATTAATCATCCTTTTTAGTTGCACTACTTAAAGTTTTAGGAGTAAGAAATCTATCACGTTCCCACCATAGATAAGCAAAAATAATTATCAGAATAATTGAAATGTGTTGGGAGATTGTTAGACCAATGAAACGCGGATCAGAAAATGGTAAATCGGTAGAACGAAAACCATCAAAGATCAAACGCGCAAAAGAATACCAGAGAGTGAAAATTACAAAAAGTTGTCCGTGAAATTTCATTTTCTTTCTAATAATCAGAAATACTACAAACATAGCTAGCGCACTTAAAACCCCGTACATAGATGGTTCGTGACGAACAGTGTCTTCAAAATATGATAACCCCCACGGCATACTGGTTTCTTTTCCAATGTGATCATGAATAAAGAAACAGCCTAAGCGTCCAATGGCAATTCCAATGGCAAGTCCGGGAGTAAAAACATCGGCCATTTCCCAAAATTTAAGTTTCTTCACTTTTATATAAATGTAGCTAGCTAGCAAAGCGCCAATTAATCCACCATAGAAAACCATGCCACCATTCCAAATTCTAAACACTTCCATCCAATCAGCAGAAAACTCTTCAGTAAAAAGCAGAATATAAAAAAGTCGGGCACCTATAAATGAACCAATAAAAATATAGATCGCTAAGTTTAAAACATGATCAATATCAATTTTGTCTTTATTGGCTAAAACAACAATAGTTATAATACCTACTAAAAATCCCAAACCAACCATTAAGCCCCAAGTATAAACACGAAAAGGGCCCAGTTCGAACTGGATGAAAGAAAAATATGGTATAGCTGGAAGTAAATAAGTTAACATAATTGCTTAATTAGCATACTAAAAATCTCTTTAAATTTCAAGTTCAGCTGAATCTAATTGCATATCAGCCAAAATTTTGTTAGCTTCTTCATTATTTGCCTTACGAGGTTGATTATAATTTTCAATTACAACTGGTGTAATTTTCAAATCTTTCAATTTCTTGTTTTCAAAATTTAGAGTTACATATGCTCCCTCGCGCGTCGCTTGAGACCACATTTGATCAAAAACCAAATTGCCTAGAGAATAAATTATTAATCCCTCTTTATATTTTTCAATTGTTTGCACTACGTGCGGATGGTGACCAACTATAATGTCAGCACCGGCATCAATGGCACGTCTAGCTACCACAATTTGATTTTCGTTTGGAGTATGAGTGTATTCGGTGCCGGCATGAATAGAAACAAGTAGAACATCCACATTAGGACGACTTTTTTCAACGTCGGCTGCAATTTCATCAGGATGAGACCAAGCTAGGCCAGCTGAATCGGCGGTGGCTTCATAAGATCTAGGAGCAATACCATTGTAGGCTAGAAAACCAAACTTAATACCATTTTTTTCTAAAACTTTAACTGTGTGTGCTTCGGTGTAATTATTGCCCGCACCAGTATAAGCAATATTATTTTCATCTAAATAATTATAAGTGTATTTCATTCCCGCTTGTCCTTGATTACCAAAGTGATTGTTGGCCAACGAAACAATATCAATGCCCGCGAATTTCAAGCCAGCAATTGTTTCTGGTTCAGATTTAAAAACAATGCCTTCGGTAACGCTCGGTCCTTGATCGTAAAAAGGAGCTTCTAAATTTACAAAAGAAATATCTACTGCAGAAAATTCTTCAGCAATATTTTTAAAAGGTAAAACATTATCACCGGCGGCCACAATTTTGGCACCAACCGTGCGTGATAACATAACATCACCACCGCAGACGATAGTGGTGGTGATAGATTTTTTCTCAGGGATATTAACGCTAGTTTCAGTTGTGTCTTTGTCCATAAGTGAACTTACAATTCTTGAACCAACAAAATAAGAAACTCCAAATATAACAATTACAAATACAGTAATTATTAAATATTTCACTGTTCTTCTAATTTATTTTTTACCAGCTGACTTACTTTGTTGCCGTCAGCCTCGCCTTTAGTTCTGGCCATAATAGCACCCATAACTTTGCCAAAATTTGCTTTGGCGCCTTCATCCATAGATTCTAAAACTTCATCAACAATTTTTTCCAAATCTGCATCCGATATCTGTTCGGGCATATAAACATTTACAATTTCCTTTTCTTTTTCCGCTTTAGCAATTAAATCATCGCGACCAGCCTGGGTAGCAGAATCGATTGTATCTTTTAAGCGCTTCAAGGTTTTTTTCAAAACTTGCGTCACATCTTTGTCTTCCAATTCTTTACCTTTTTCTTTTAGAGCGTTTTTTAGATCGGAACTTAGGACTCGCAAAACAACCAGCTTTTCTGAGTCTTGGTCCTTCATAGTTTGTTTAATGTCAGCTTCTATCTGTTCATAAATTTTACTCATTTTTTTTCTCTTAATAATGCCTTATTCTAGCACAAAGTTTAAAACTGGTCTAAATGCATAATTCTGACTTGCGGTGAACCATTTGAACCCGGCATAGTTATAACTTCAGCTTTACCATCAGAATCGACGTCAGCAGCAGCCACGTTGGCACCCCCTTCAAAATTGGAAGCGTAGGCCATAAAAGTTTTTCTAATTTCCTGTGTGGTGCCGTTGTAAACTTTTACCCAGGCTTGGCCAGCTTTAGCTTGAGCCACAATTATTTCATCTCGGCCGTCGCCGTCAATGTCTCCACCAGCTACCGAAAGGCCACCGTTGAAATTAGGATGAAAGGCCATGAAGCCGGGAGTTAGTCTTTTAATACCGTTCTTCATGGAAAAGATTTGCACATGAGAAGAACCATTTTCGGGACCAGTAATAATTTCATCAATGCCATCACCATCAAAATCAGCTGTGGCTATACGCACGCCACCGCGGAAAGTACTTTCGTAAGCATAAAAGATTCCTAAGACATTTCCCAATTTATCATGAACTGTAATTTGCGGACCGCCACCAGAACCAGCCGAAATTAGAATCTGGTCATAACCTCTACCCAACACATCGCCTACTGCGACATGAGAACCGCCCATAAATTTTCCATCAAGTGCAAAGAAACCGGGATAGCGCGGTGTACCATCAGAATTGAAAATTCTAACGTGTGGTCGACCACCTGGGCCGGCCACAGTAACTATTTCATCAGTGCCACTACCATCCACATTGCCTGTTGCTAAACGAACACCGGAACGCAAGTAGGTAGCATAAACAAAGAAATTGCTCATCAATGATCCGCTGTTGTTGTAAACCAAAACTTGCGGACCAAGTCCTTGCATGGTGCCAGTAATAATTTCTGCTTTGTTAGAACCAGAAATATTTCCACTGCCCAAATAGTAACCACCACGTAAATTATCGGTGTAGGCCATGAAAGAATCGCCGGGGGCAGGTGGAATTATATCTACAGGTCTTGGTGGATAAGAACCGTCGGCGTTTCTAATTACAAAACCTTGCGACATGGTGGTTGTTTGACCATCACGATTTGTAACTTTCACATCGTAATAACCAGGCGACCAGTTATTAATGTCAATTTCTCCACCAATGCTGGAATCGGATTGCACATAAGTTGGTGAAGTTTCATGAGAACCAATATAAACTCTAGCACCAATTCTAAATCCTGAACCAGTAATTGCCAATCCAAGTTTAAGTGATTGTGATTGGGCGGCGTAATTATTGGGTGAAATGGAATTTATATTAGGAGCAGCTTCAGCAAAAGGAGTTTCTCCCGTAACTGCTACCGAGCGAATTTGATCGTTGTAAAAATCACAAACGTAAAGCGTATCACCAGCGTCATCTAAAACCATACCAGCAGGATTGTGGAATTTGGAAGCAAAACGAGTACTGTTCTTAAATCCTTTAGTTCCAGATCCGGCCAGTAATCTAACGCTGGTGGTAGAAGTTTTTATAAAACGAATGTTATGTGAGCCAGCTTCACTGACGTACAAATTTCCGTCCGAGCCCATTTTAACGTAGGTAGGATAAGAAAAGACTGCGGTGTCACCCAATCCGTCGCGAGCACCAATTTCTCCAGTGCCAGCTAATGTGGTTACAGCTTTTGTAGCTAGATTTATTTTTCTGATACGATGATTATTGCGGTCAGCCAGATATAAATTATTGCCACTGCTATCAATGGTTAAACCATAAGGTGTGTTAAATTTGGCAGTAGAGCCTGTGCCGTCGGCAAAACCATCAGTTCCGGAGCCGGCAATAAATTCGGTTTTGCCGGTGGCAATGATAACGCGCCTGATGCGTTTGTTGTTGGTGTCGGCCACATATAAATATTTGTCGTCAGGAGAAATTGCCAGACCAACGGGATTATCAAAACGAGCAGCCGTTCCAGTGGCTTCTTTGTAGCCATTTCTTTGGGAACCGGTAGTGTTAATTAAACCGCCGCCAGCCAAAGTAGTTACTCGGCCAGTATTTACATTAATTTTTCTGATACGGTTGTTCCAGCGATCAGTGGCATAAATAAAATGATTGTTGGAATCAATAACAATACTCCCGATGGTTGAAAAGCGGGCGGCTAAGCCGACGTCATCACGAAAATTATCGGAGGTGTTACCAGCAATATGAGTTGTGTATCCTGAGCTTCTGGTAATTCTTCTAATTTGATTATTTTCGGCCACATACAAATATTTCCTATCAGAAGTCATTATTATATCAGTGGGACGACCAAGTAAGGCTGATGATTTAGAACCATTCCGATATTGAAAAACTCTTGCGCCAGTAATTTTTGTATCGTAATTGCCGTTGCTTAAATTAAAACGACGCATGTCGGAGGATCCGGTGTTTAAAACATACATGTAGTTGCCTCGTCTTTTTAGATCGGTTGGTTTGTGAACCTGAACTTGACCGGGATCGTTGGCAAATAAAGATACGCTACCGCCGTTAATGCTCACTTTTCTCACTGCTTCGTTTTTTTCGTCAGAAAAATAAACCTTGTTGTTGTAAAGTTCAACACCAGTCACTGTCTGATATCCTGAAGCCAATGTAGATTTACTGCCATTTGATAATCTGGCTTTTACAACTGAACCAGCGCCGGTGTTGGCAATGTAAGCATAATTTTGGGAAGAATCAACTCGCAATTTTTCTGGAGCATTTAATCCTGTTACTAGGGTTGTTACCGAGCCGCCATTTTTATTGACTCTTTTAATCTGATTGTTGCCGGTGTCGGTAATGTACAGATAGCTACCGACCAAATGTAAACCTTGAGGATATTTCAAACCAGAAGATACGAGCGTTGTTACCTGTCCATTTTTTATTTTTTTGATTTTATTGTTGTAGGTGTCGGCTACATAAACTGTTCCGTCTGAATCAACATCAACATCTTTAGGATAAGCAAATTTAGCTTTGGATGTTGCTCCTGTAATATCACCATAATCACCAGTGCCAGCCAAAGTACTCACGGTGCCACCAGAAATTTTACTTTGTTTGCGAATGACATTGTTATAGGTGTCGGCATAATAGATTTTGCCGTCATCATCAATATCCATACCGCGAGCAAAGTCCAAATAAGCATTATTGCCAGTATTGCCATCGCCAGCATAAATTCTACCAACAAAGGTTGAAGCATCTCCAAATGAAGTCGCCTTTGCTTGTTTAGTATTAAAAGGCATTATGCCAAAAATAAAAGCCACTACTAAAGTGAAGATGGCTACGGATTTTAAAATTCTCCTCATAGTTTTGATGTTAATGTTTTGTTTTATTATAGCACAATCTTATAAAATTTATTTCTCACTTTTTTGCATTTCTTTTTCCAAATCGTTCCAATCTACCCACTCATCGTTTCTAACATGATACTTATCTAATTTAAAATCATTTCTCATTATATCAATTGCTACCCATTTTCCATTAATCATCACTTCATTCCACGCATGACGCATTTGGGGATTGTTTTTAATATAAAATCCATTAACAAGCTTTGTTGGATATCCAAGAGTTCTTAACAACGAAGCCATAACTGTAGCGATTGAACCACATGACCGTTGTCTTTTTTTATATACCTCATTCGCAGATATAAAACGCGATATTTTAAAATCATTCGTGGTCGTAATGTCATGTTTTTGAGGATTAAATTCTTCCTTAACCAATTTAAATATCTCCAATATATAATCCTTTTGATTATTTTCTTTTTTAATTTTTTTAACTTCAACTAAAAGTTCTTTCGGACAATCTTTAGAATACTTTCCAAGTTGTAAATATTTATTCATGTTTTTAAGTTACTCCATATTTATTATACAGCTCCATAAAGAAACAGGGAAGATGCTATTATACATACTTCCCCATAAGACTACATTATAACAAAGAACTTTTTCTTGATCACTTCATTTAAAACTCGCTGAAAATTATAATCGTTTGCTGTGGTATTATACTTAGTTGCCAATTCTGCAACTGGCATCGGATTCAAATCTCTGCTGGAAACCAAGAATTCATACAATACTTGGTTGACATGAATTATGTTTCTCGGCGATCCAGGAGCAACGAGCCACCCACCATCTTCAGATCTAAAGTGGAAAGATCTAGACGGCCGAATTACCGTGTCTGGTAAAAGAGTTATCTCTTTCGGCTTTACAGGTGGAGCTGTCAGCTTATGAGTCATATAAGGGTGTTTAGCTGCTGTTTCTCCTTCCCGCGTAGCGGCATCAACTCGGCATCCGCCACCGCAATTGCTGAAAATATCGCAACCAAGACAGTCTGTGTGAAAATTACCACTGGCTTCTCTCCAATCGTGCATTCGATTCCAAATAGTTTCAACTTTATCTGTAAGTATATTACCGAAAACACGAGGATTATGTCCGCAAGGACGAACGTCACCATTGGCAGATATTGTGCCGTTTCTTTTACCGGCATGACAAGACCTATATACAAACGGCAACTCGAGCTCGAATGCTCTAAGCGGCATCACGCATTTCGGAATTGACTCCATAATATCAACTTCTAATCCCAATTCTTCGTAAGCCCAAATGAGATCAAAAATAACTTGTTGGACCTCATTTAAATCAAGCAACAACGAAAAATTTGGATTTGTGGGATTGATACTTGTCGGTGTTGCAGCAAATCTTTTCACTCCCAGGTTTGCTAAATGAGAAGCTGTTTCTCTGATTAGTAAGTGATTTAATTTGCTAACAACCATGTTTACAGTGAAATTTGCATCAGCTTCAATCAGAAGCTTGAGCTTTTGTTCGAAGAGGTGATAATTACCGTTTCCAGTTACTTCTCGATACACCGAAGGATCTGTTGCTGGACAGGAAATTAACATTCGATCAACATGCAAATCTGCAAAAAGACTTTCATTCATTAATGCCAAGTTGGTATTTAAAGACAACGAGACATTGTGCTCATGCAAATACTTGGCCAACTGTACAAGTAATGCACTTATAACTAGCGGTTCTCCTCCTGTAAAAGTTACGAAGAAGAGTTGGTGATATACGATTATATTGGCAATTTGCCACATTTGCTCGTCATTCAAAATGCCTGGTGATAATGAAACCTCTTCCGGACTAGTGTAGTAACAATGTTGACATCGATACTGACACTTATCTGATATTTCCCATTGGGCTAATGCTGGTATCATTTCACACCTCCTTTCATAAGATGATTGTGGGAGGGGTCATTTTATTGACCCCTCCCACGCCGGACAATCGGATCAGTAGTTGTCGGTGTCACCGCAATCACAATCGCAGTCACAATCGCAACAGGATGTATCGGTGTCGAATACTTCCATGCTGGCAAACCGACTTCCCTGATACTCCGTTTCTTGTTCCTGGATCATTTTTAACTCTTCCATCTCGCTATCCTCCTTTCCTGCTTAACCTGATAACTGCAAATCCTAAGCTAGCTACTCATAATGAGCATCTAAATTAACATTGTGTACTGAGGATTGAGTTATCAAGAGAGCATTTTCAAAAAACAAAAATGGGGCAAAATACCCCAGTAATTTGTAGTTTATCAAAATAACATTCTATAGTCAAAACCATACTCATAGTTTTGATGTTAATGTTTTGTTTTATTATAACACTTTTTGGCTATTTTTTCAGTTGAGCTATTGTGCTTTCGTAAAGAAGCGTATTTGCCAGCACGATAGAAATTCGTACTTGGAATTGATTTAGTAATTCTATGTCTTGGACTGAGTAGGTTTCATTTTGTTTTTTTGCACCTAATAAAACTACACCAATAATATTTTCTTGATTTGTTAGAATCACACCAACCTTAGCTTTATTGTATTTAAACCACATGGCCAATTTTTCATATAAATCTTTGCTGTGAGGATCTTTTTGATGCAAGAACTTGATTTCATCTTTTATAATGATAGATTCTCCTTGTTGTTTTAAATAATCCAGTAATAAGTTTTTATTTACATCAGCCAATTCTGTTTTTACAAATTCCAGACTAAATTGTTTCTTTAAAATGTTTTCTATTTCTTTTATAACTTCTGCCGAATGCCGATCTGTTGATTTGCTTTCAAGTTCGGTTAAGGCCTTTTGTGGATCGTATTCTTCTTTGGTAAAAACCTTTTCTACCAAATTCTTTGAGCCTTTTTGAATGAAGGGAATACCAATAATTACAATTAATGCAGAAATAACTGTGGCATTATTATTTAAACTATTAGTCACAAAATATGTTTGCAATAAATAAACTATCAAAATATAAATCAAAATTGCCAAGGCCACGGTAGCTATATAAATAGAACTACGCTTGATAATTATTCGAATGTCCATGAAACGATAGCGAATTATGGCATAGGCAGCTGTTGCAATGTATATTGGTATTGCTAACAATCCCCACTTTGTTGGATATTTATAAAAATAAGGGAGAATTTGATCCAAAATTACAATATATATAGCAGTTGAAATACCTCCTAAGGAATAATAAAATATTTGTGATTTTTCTATACTTTCACTTTTTCTATATTTGTATAGCATCAAAAAACTACCAAATAATATAAACAAAGATAAAAATAAAGTATATACAATATGAAACGACCCTCTTTCAATAATTGTGAAATTATTCTCAATACTAATATTTTTTATAATTAAATCTGTGATTGATAGTATTAATACAAAAAAAGATATTAAGAATAAAATTATCTCTAATATTTTGCTTTTCAGGTTTTTCAACTTATTTGGGAAATATATTGAAAATATTACAAAGAATAATGTTGGTATAACACCCAAAACATAATCTAGTCTAGCTAAAAATAATCTTGTTTGTATAGATTGAAAAAGGTCTAAAATATATGAACTAATACCCCAAATTGACAAACTGGATGACATTATAAAATACAAACCTCCAATAATTCTGTTTTTTGATTTTAAAATAACGTAAAAAGCAATTACAAAATTTGCAATTAACATTAAACTAAACAAAATATGTTCAACATACTCCATGCTATTTCTTTAATTGATTAATTGTACTTTCATATAAAAGTGTATTGGCCAGCACGATAGAAATTCGTACTTGGAATTGATTTAAAAATTCTATGTCTTGCACGGAATATGGTTTTTTGTTTTCTTTGGGTCCAAGCAACACCACTCCAATAATTTTTTGCTGATTCTGAAGAATCACTCCAACATCAGATTGATTATATTTAAACCATAATTTTAGTCTTTCCAAAACTTCTTTCAAATCAGAATTTCTCTGCTGAATAAATTCCAACTCCTCTTTCACAATCACAGACTCCCCTCTCTTATTTAAATATTTAGTCAGAAGATCATTGTTAAAATCCTTGGTCTCTGTTTTAACGCTTTCTACGCCTAATTGTTTTTTGATAATTTCTTCTGCTTTTTCTATAACATTTTGTGATTGATTATCTATTGTAATTTTTTCTAACTTGTCTAATGCTTTTTGCGGATCATATTCTTCCTTAGTAAAAACCTTTTCTGTTAATGTTTTAATTCCTTTTTGAATTAGTGGCACACCGGCAATAATGAGAGCAGTTAAAATTAGAGTGGCGGTTGTGCTATTTAAATTTAAATTGGAAAATATTTCTGTTTGAAATAAAAATATTAACGCCGCATAAATAACTAAGGCAATTACAACCGTTATAATGTAAATTGAACTTCTTTTAATTACCACTCGAATATCCATGAAGCGATAACGGATGATGGCTATTGCAACAACTGCTACCATAATTGATGAAAACATTGGTCCGAATCTATTAAAATAGAAATTGCCTATCCATGGTAAAAATAGATTTGTAATAAATGCTGCATTGGCTGCAATCATATAACCAATTAATAGAATTTTTATCTGTTTTTTCTCTATTCGATTAACTTGAAAATGTTTTAAAAATATTCTTGTAAATGCGATTGTATAAAATCCAAAAATATATAAAACATATAAAAAATAAGCAGGACCAAGTGTTATTCCCTTAATTCCATCAAAAACACTTCCTTCAATTACAATTAAATCGGGTATTAGAATTAATATAATTAGTGATAAATTTATAATAAATATTGAAATAATCTTTGTTTTAGAATATCTCTTATCTTTAGTGGGGAAAAAATATGAAAATGCTAAAAATGTACTAGCTGTAAAGGTTGGTGCTATATACAAAATAGTAATCCAAAGTTTATCTCCAACAAAAGAAAACGATTGGAACAAAATTAATCCAATCGTCCAAAAAATAATCGCCAAAATATTTAAAGCATAAAATATATTTTTATTATTCTTATTTCCTTTGGCAAAAACATATAAAGCTAAAAGTAAATCAAAAACAGCTACGATAATTTGTAAAATATATATAAAATCTATCTTCATAAAATCTATAAAATAAAAAAGCTGTTCCCCAGATATTATAACATGTACCTTTTCCCTATTCTATGGTTGAAACAAGCTTTCATGATTGTGATTATATTATATATTTTTATAAGGTCTTGTCAAAGTATTGACAATTCCTAACTATTGTATTATGCTTTGGCTATAAAATAAGAAAAATACGCACATTCACATAGGGAGTAGAAAAATGTTAAAGCTTTTTTGGAACCTGTATGCAATTGTATATGGGGGTCTATATTACTTTAGGCCCTATATCCAGAAACTTGATGATGTAATTTTACATCTCCAGCATAACCTGCTAAATAATAGCTATATTTTAGACCTTGGTTGTGGCACAAGCACGATTACAAAAAGATGGCCTGATTATATAAAAACCAAATGGTTTGGTGTGGATATCTCGGAAATTATGATTAAGTTTGCTAGGAAAAATTGCCCTAATGGGATCTTTGTTAGAGGTAATTTTTTTGAAGGGATAAGCCATTTTCATGATCAGAATATCAGTTTTGATAGAATTATCATCATTGATTCTCTTTATACAGAACCTAATAGACTTCAAGTTGTTAACAGATTACATACCATTCTCAATAAAAACGGGGTGGTCATAGCAACATTTCCAAGCAAGGATTGGAACATTAAAAAACTAATCTCAAAAAATCCCTTGAATCAAATCACAAGCCTGAAAGCGATACCTTCGCTTATTCTTGTATGGTTTTTTGATTCAATACTAACCTTTCTTTGCAAAAGAGGTCCGTATGATTTTATGAGTGAGAATGACATAAAAAGGTTGTTCTCTAACTTTAACCATGTAAAAATCACCAAAACATACGGTGATTCTGACTACTTAGTGATTGCAAAGTACTGAGAGGAGGTGATGACTAGGTGTCTAAAGAAATAATGTTCAGGCTTGCAACGCCAGAGGATCTTAAACTTTTCTACAAACTGAGATACGAAGTATATAAGGAACAGAATTATATCGATCCGTCGATATATCCAGAACCTCTTGAAACCGACGAGTTCGATAAAAAGTCACTTCACATTATTGCACGTTTGAATAATGAAAGGGATAAAGTAGTTGGAGGAGTTAGGTTGATTGTCTGTGATACGTTCCCAATGGAATCCCATTTTCCAATTGATGACAAGAAAGTACCCAGTGTGGAAGTTTCGCGCCTAGTAGTCAAAAAGGGCAGCAATGAGAATCACGATGTAATGATTGGATTACTCATAAAAGCTTGTGAGGTTGGTTTCAATCATGGTCTTGTTCATTGGTATGCTGCTGCCGATGTACGTTTGATCAGATTACTTCGAAGTCTTAATATTGTTTTTCATCGCTTAGGAGGGAAAAAAGAGTATATGGGATCTAAAAGTGTTTCTATATATATAAATATATATGAAGCGGTGGAACATTATTCAAGAAGATATCCAGAAAGAATCGTCCTCCAGAAGATTGCTATATAACCAGACAATATATCCACAAGGTTGAGTCTGGTTTGTTTTTATATAATGAAAAAGGTAAAATATAATAAATTACTTATTATATTGCTTATTTACGATGAGTGAAATATTCTATTTAATAATACTACAAATAATCAATGCTTCCCTTGGAGCTATTGTCTTGTATAAAAACAGGAAAAATAAAATTAATATTTACTTTGCCCTGTTAATTCTTTTTATTATTTTTTGGTCAGTATCTAATTACATGTCTGATAATTCACTTAATAATGGCTTAGTTTGGACAAGGATTACATTCATGGCTGCAATTTTCATTGCATGGTCACTATTAAGATTTTCTATTATCTTTCCAAAAAGAATATTTAATCTTAATAAGTACTTCTTCTATTTTACAAATATATTACCTTTATTAATTTCTATTTTACTTCTAACCGATTTGATTATTGAAAATGTTGAAAGATATGAATCTGGGGTAACAGTTATAACTGGAAAACTATATTTCCTTTTCTTGATATATGCTTTAATTTTCTTCATAGGATCAATATATGCTTTAATTCGCAGCTATATAAAAACAAAAGGTAACGTTAGAATTCAATTTAAGTATTTTGCATTAGGATTATTTATTAGCTTAACCATTGGTTTACTTACAAATCTTATATTGCCAAGTATTACAGGAAATTTTATATATAGTAAATTTGGACCTTATGCTTTAGTATTTTTTGTTTCCTTTGCAACATACGCAATTGTAAAACACCGTTTAATGGACATTCGAATCTTTATCGTACGGTCTATAACATATTCGGTTCTGGTTCTAATTATTACTTCCGTTTTTGCTGTGTCTATTATATTTTTCGGTCAGTTGTTTGGCGGAACTATGACTGGTGCCATTATAAGCGCTGTACTAGTTGCTATTGGGTATAATCCCCTACGTGATTGGTTGCGTAAGGCAACTGATAAAATCTTTTTCAAAGACAAATACGATTACAACGAAACTTTGAAAGATTTAAGCCGCAAAGTAAGCCAAACCATTGAATTAAAACAACTTTCAAAAAGCATAATCAAAGATTTAAAACACATATTAAAAATAGACAGCATTGCACTGGTACTTTGGAATCATCAGGCTGGTAACGAAGCTATAGCTAACGATGGTTTTAAGCATGAAAAATTAGAAAAACTTGAATTCAATTCCCCACTGTACAAATTTTTAAATAAAGAAAAAAGTACAGTGGTTTTTAATGAGCTGGAACACAAAATGGAAAGTTCTCCAGATGAAACTTACAAAAAAACAGTTGAGGAAGTTACAGACTATTTACGAGATTTAGATTCAGATTTAGTAACACCCATAATTTTGAAAGGTCGCTTAATTGGAACATTGGTAATTGGTGCCAAACTTTCCGGAGACATGTTTTCGCCAGAAGATTTGGAGTTACTTGATACTTTGTCACCACAAATTGCTACCTCCATAGACAACGCTAATCTTTACGAAGAAACAAAACAACGCGTTAAGGAACTTTCTACATTGTATGATTTAGGTAAGGCTATTAACGCTACTTTGGAAGAAGAAAAAACCTTAAATTATGTTATGGATGCTGTAATTGATTCTTCCAATTCCGACCGCGCTTTGCTTTATTTACTTAAAGAAGAAGATAATTGCCTGTATGCCACCATGGGACGAGGTGATGATGAAAATCTCTACAAAAATATTTGCATTGATCCAAAAACTAGTATCTTAGGCCAAGTAATTGATCGCCGTAAAACTGTAGTAGTCGAAAATGCTGAAGCAAATAAATTTGTTAATAAAGAACATATTCAGAAACTGGGCACCAAGGCTTTTATCGCCCTTCCTCTGATGACCAAAGATAAGGTTTTGGGTGTAATTGGAGTTGATAATGCCAAAACAAACCGTCCGCTTTCAGAGATTAATTTAAGCATCTTAAAAGCTTTAGCTAACCAAGCAGCTATTGCTATTGAAAACGCCCGTCTTTATAGTGAAACTCAACAATTTGCTGATAAACTAAAAATTGAAGTTAAGAAAGCTACCGCTAAATTAGCTGAAGCTAATGCTCACTTGAAAGAGCTTGATGAAGCCAAGTCAGAATTTTTATCGGTGGCTGCTCACCAATTGCGCACACCGGTATCAGGAATTAAAGGCTATCTTTCTATGCTTTCTGAAGGCGACTTCGGTAAAATGACCAAAGAACAAAAAAGAATTGTTAATACTAACTTGGAAAATATTGAACGCTTGGTCCGACTTATTGATATATTCTTAAATGTTTCCCGCATAGAATCCAGTCGTTTCCGTTTGGATAGAACCGAAATTCAAATAACAGATTTAGTAACCAGTGTGGTAAGCGAGTTTCAAATTCGCGCTAAAAACAAAGGTCTTAAACTAAATTGGAAAAAACCTCACAAAAAATATCCAGTTCTATTTGTTGATCCAGACAAAATGCGCATTGCTGTTACCAACCTTTTAGATAACGCTATTAAATATACACTAAAAGGAAGTGTGGATGTGACTTGTGATATTGACGAAAAATATGTTCATATAAATGTGAGAGACACTGGTGTGGGAATTGATCCGAATGAAGTTGATAAACTGTTTGAAAAATTTGTGCGCGCCCGTGGAATTGCTAAAGTTAATGCTGACGGTTCTGGTTTGGGATTATATATTATCAAGAAAATTATTGAGACTCATGGTGGCAAGGTTGTTGTTAATAGTAAAGGGAAAGGACACGGAACCACCTTCACATTATTGGTGCCTATTAAAGCACCAAAAAGTGATTCCCCTCACTTATTAGCTAGTGATCAGAAATAAATAATTCAAATTAATATGCCTTAAAACGAAAGGTATTTTAATTTTTCTGAGATTTTCACTCTTTAGCAATAATGTTTTTCCTCTACCTTTTACCGCCAAAAGGTAGCTAAAAGCGCCTCGCGGTGGTTGATTTTTGAAGCTCACTATCAGCTCGACCCTGCCCGCCCGAAGCTTTAGCGTAGGAGGGCTCATCCCAGGTTGGGGAAATGATTGTTTTAAAGAAGTGCGGCGGTTTCTTTTATAGAAACCGCCGCTTTTTTTTATTTAAATGAACGAGTTAGTCTGAAATTACATCACTGCGGTCAACAAAACTAACACTATGAATTCTTCCTCCCCATTCATGCACTTCAGCTATATCATCTATAACTTCAATGTAACCATGATGAAAGTTTTGTTGCAGATGATTCGGATTACTACCGACTGAAAATTCATCACAAGTTACATATCCCATCCAACCATCCATTCCACTTTGCCCGCGGTAGCATGACCAAAAAGGTTCTTTGATACGATAAACATCACCAGTTTCCGGACAAAACATCAGCAGTGACCAATGGCCAGTTTCGGGATTATAAAAATCTTGAACAGGAATTCCTTGCCAAAAATGAGCAGCGGCCGTCACACCATTCATTGACCACGGCTCTCCTACCACATTGCGCGCACCTTGCCGATTATATTCATCGGCAAAAAGGTAAGAAAACTCCGGCATCCAACCAGTTTCAAACATCCCTGGACAATTGCCATATGGATATTGATGCTGTGATATTCCCTGCCCGTCTTTGTAATATAAATAACCAAGCTGAAAATCCTGCCGCGCTTCAGCTGGTCCACCGAAATGCGTCTGATCATATTCATCAGTTATTGGCATCCCCAAAGAAGAATTTGGACCACCTTGGTTGGTCCAATTAACCCAAAAACCAGAATGAAGCACGCGCGCTTCGCGCGCTCCGTTGATGGCATCATAAACTAAAGCTGAATCCCAAAAGTCACCTCCGTTGTAGTGATTGATTACGCAATTGGTGGCCACATTGCCTCGGTTGACATCGCGTAAATTGAATCTGTCCCATGATTCATACCAAGGATGGTTGGGATTTACGCCACCACCTTCGTAGTAACCTAATTTGTTTGACCCATAACGATTAAAGGCCCAGTCAAGTAGAAGTCTGTTTTGTGAAGTGTAGTAACCTCCTTCAATTGGAACGCCAGCATCATTGAAACTTGAAGGGATTGACCAGCTGTTAGGGTCAGCTCCTTTTTGTCTTTGATAGTGCAAGTGTGGTGAACTGGTTCCAGAATTTCCTATCAAACCAATTATTTGACTCCGATCCACATATTCACCGGTATGCACAAAAATTTCCTGCAAATGCGCATACAAACCATATTGGAAATCACCAAATTTTTGCACAACGCAGTAGCCCCAACCAGATTTCCAACCTCTATAAACTATAGAGCCAGAAGCAGTTGCTATGCAAGGTTTTTTGAAATCGTCCCAACCACTCCCTTGGTTAAAATCCCAAGCGTAGGCTAAACGACCATAATGAGAGGGACTAGAATTATTACCCTGATCACATCGCCAAATTTCGTCAATAATAAAAGGGAGATATTGCTCCCCAGTTATTATTGAAAACGAAACCGACATCAACAACACAAACAAACACGCAACTTTCTTCAACATTTTCTCACCCTCCAGAATTTTTGAAATTTGATTTAGGTTTTAGACAGAAGTTTTAGGTTTTAGATTATATTCGACTCTATATCAACCCCAGACTTTTTCAAAAGTGCTAGGGATTTTATTTTACAAATATCCACCGAAGTATTTCATATCAAAAATAGGAATGTCTTTCATATACGGTGCATCAAATAGTTTGGCAACTTGTTCAGTATTTAGATCTTTGATTATAACAGCTTTTTCCTTATAATTTCCAGTAATTTTATAGTTTTCTCTAAATTTATTTATTTTTTGCCAATCGTTTTCTTGCATAAATTCGTTAGAACCCTTTAAAGATATTGGATTGTCTAAATCATCTTCTACCAGTGTTTGGCTTTTAGCATTATAAACATAGCGAGCTACTTCTTTTTGTAGTTGCAATGGAAGCTGACCGGAATTTGGTGATGATTCAAAATAGCTTTCTTTCTTACTTCTAATTCTTATTACATATTCATCTACTCCTGTTTTCCAGTTACTATCAACATAATAATCATCTTCCCAATTCCATTCACCGGGAATTTTATCTACCACTTTTTGACAAGAACCAACTAATTTTTCTTTTTCATCATAAGTCGCAATACACAAATTTTCATCTTCTCCTGATCGTATAAATTCTTTTGTCGGCGAAATAGACGGTTTTTCAAAAACGTAATTATCAGCCACGTCAGTTTCTTCTATACCGCTGACTGAAATTTTATACAAACCAGCTTTTTCATTGTCATTCATATTTCCATAGATTAACATTTCGGTCGGAGTTATAAATTCCATATTTGCATAGGCAAAAGTATTAAACCTAGCAGAAACCCTTCCATCAATGCTTTTAATATATACACCAGGTTTAACATCATTTTTATCTGCGCCTTCAACAGCATTCATGTAAACTAAAACTGGTTTCTTTATTTCCAATTCGTCTAATTGGGCACTTATTTCTACTGGTGGATTATAGGAATCTAGATATATGTAAATCCCCAAACCACAAACAATTATTACAAAAAGTGTTAGAAAGATTTTTTTCATTTTGTTTGATTAATTATTTATTTAAACATCTACCCTTTTGAGCAACGGCGTCATGAAATTTCCACGTACCTCCATTTGTTTCAGTTTTTGTTCTTACCATTGATCCATTGTCTTTCATTATTCCTATTGTCTGAGTTAAGAAACCAGGATCAGTGTTCTGCAATAAAACATAGTATTCATCATCATTTACTTTCTTTAGATCATACCAATAATCTTCTCTCATATTAATCTTGGGATTATCAGAATTTAAATCTTTTAATTTAAATTCTTTCTCTATAAAATTGTATCGTTGCCAAGCGGTTGCATCACTTCTGGTTGAATGAACAATATAACAAGTCAATTCATTCTGATATTGAAAATCTTTGTATGGTTCTACAACCTTATTACCAAAACTCCAGAGAGAGTGATAATTAACAAAATACCAACCACCAATTATTAATGCTAAAAAGAAAGCAGTTAACCCTATATTTATTATGTGCCTATATTTCATGTTTTGATTAATTAAATAAATGGAAATCCCGAGAATAACGAAAACTCAATAAAAAAACCAATAAGAGCACAATATGCCAACCACTTCGGCTTCTTGCTTAACATTATTATGGTAACTACTATTAATGTCATTAATAAAGATATATAATAGTGCATTTTAAACAAATAATCTTCATTGATAGATTGGCCACTAAAATGATCGTACAAAGCAAAACCAAGCCCAATAACATAAGATATTATTAGGCTAAATAGCATAAATGAAATTATTGCTAATAATGGATATAGAATTTTCTTAACCATGTGATTTTATTTTTTAAGTGTCACCTGCCCATTTTATTGAGCAGGTGACATCATTGTTTTTATGGAGTGTACTCGATCCTAGTATGAATCCTACTGGCGATATATCGACTGGAAAACCCACAATTTCTTAGTGAGTAGTACCAACGTTTTTGTACTTGCTTACCATTCTTTATTGACCAGCGCGGACTACAATCTTGAAAAGAGTACCAACCATCATATCCAAATTCTGGCCAAGCTTTACTGCTACAAAAACCATATGTACATGGGTGACCACAGCAAATCCAGCAATTCGGTGATAAGTTGAACCAAGCATCAACTACACCACTAATTCTACCGTCATAGTCTGGGTGCATTTCAAAACAAGTTGGAAACCAGAAATTCACAACCCATTCTGATGATGTACACGAACCTTCAGTTCGTTGACAGCTAACACCATAAACATCAGATATCACTCGCCCATCAGTGGTTCGAGGTTCTTTTAACCTGATGGAGCCAGTATTAAGATTAAGATAATACCAATTGTTATTAGTGATAACAGTATCATAATCACCCAAAATGGTATCATCCTCATCATAAAATACCATGTGCTGAACCGCGATGACATCATCAGGATTCAATGACATCTCCTCGATAACTACTTGTGCAGAGGGCAATGTCCAATCAGGAACGTCCGGATGCAATTCTATTCCCTCATCAACGATTCTTTCCTGAATTTTCTTTCGCAATTCTTGCGGATAACTTGCGAAAAGATCAATGGTTTCCTCACCTTCTTCAGCAGCCATTAAGTTTGCCATGGCTTCGTCGATCATTCGTTCATCATTCTGAAGTTGCTGAGCGGTGACCAGGTTTGGCGCCATCATGCACATGAGCGTGCACATAATGAGCGCCACTAGACAAAACAGGTTTTTGAAAGATCGCATTTTTCTTGCTCCTATAATTTGGTCTGTTGTTGGTTACGTCCTAGGCGCATACTTCATACTAAGACAAGTTCGAAAAATACTTTCTCCATATAGTCTCCTATTTTCAAAAGAGCGCTGGCCGATATGGCCATCTTTTCTGCTCATAGTTCTCCCGTCCTGAACTGGGGGAAGACGGGAGAACTATGAGCAGAATTTAAAAACCTCACAGATTGCTAATAATCTAAACTTATCCACAACTCTTTTTAACAATTTTATAGAAATTTGCGACGGCTCTATTTTTCCAATAATATTTTGAAATGTGCTGAATATTTTACAAAGATTTATCTTTTTGATATAATATAGACGGCTCTTTATCTGCGACGGCCCTATATACTGTTTTCATTATAGCAGAGCCAAAAGGTATGTCAATATTAAACTTGTATTTTGCCTAAAAAGAATACTAAAATTGGATTATTTCTTTCTTCTGGAACAACGCTTTCTTACAACGACCCAGAGTCTACTTCCATTAAAAACGAGAAAGATATAAAAAAGTGGCTTAAATTCATTCCTGAACTTGAGCTTATTTGTGATGTTCAACCAATTTTGCTTTTACCAAAGGAACCTGAACAAGTTAGCCAAACCGACTGGATTGATTTTGCGAGAACTATAAAAAAACACGAAAATGATTTTGATGGCTTTGTGCTGGTACATAATATTGAAAATATCACCTACACCGCAACGGCGTTGTCTTTTCTTTTGGCAGATTTTAACAAACCACTTGTCTGCACAGGAAATTACAATTTTGCGATTCATAATAAGTACGATGAAACTTCTCTGCAAAAATTTGAATTTTTAGGAACTAAGGCAAATTTAATCAACGCCGTTCAAGTGGCTACTCTTCCGCACCGCGATGTTTCTTTAATGTTTGGCAATCAGTTGGTGCGTGCCAACCGGGCTTTTCGCTCACCCAACAATCCTATAAATATCTTTTCCAGCTTTCGCATGGATCCAATTGGACAAATTGATTTTGGAGTAAAGTTAGCAAATAACATTTTGAAAACTGAACAAACAAATACTAATATCGCAACAGAAATGGATAATAATATTCAGGTAATTTATTTGTATCCTTCTCTGCCGGCTAAACTTTTGGAAAATTTAGCTGAAACTGATGCTCGGGCAATTCTAATTCAGTCCACAATTCAAACTAACATTTCTCCAGAGCACCAAAAAGCCATGCTTGAAATTACCAAGCAAGGAAAACGTTTGATTTATCGCGACATTATGTTGGATGAAAATAACAAACAACATCTGGTGAAACAATTGGATGAAATGGGAATTGAAGCAACAGTTGTAAATAATATGACTTTGGAAAGTACGCTTATTAAATCGATGTTGGCACTGGCGCAAACAAAAACACCATCGCGCTTCAGTGAATTTTTGCAAACAAATTTGGCTGGTGAAATTACCACCACCTAAAGTTTTATAAAATAGATTATGAGAGTTTACTTCTACGGACCACAAACTGAAGATTATAAAATAAAAGCTGCTTACGAAATTGCAGAGCACACTTTGGATCGCGAAAATATTGAGTACGCCAGAAAAATTGGTGAGGAACAAAACTTTTCAACTGAAACTGTAAAACGAGATAGTAAGAAAAATGGCGTACTGTTTGCCGGCACTGATGGCTTTATTATTGAAGTTTCTACTCTAAGTAACGAAGTTTCTTATATTCTGGCATTTGCGGCTTTGCAAAAGAAGCCAGTTTTGTGTTTATATAAAGAATCTGGCCAGCCTCAAGGAATTCCTGAAAATTTGCAAAACGCTGGCAAAATAAGTGGAGTGGCAGTAAAACCTTATACTGAAGAGAATTTACCCAAAGTATTAATTTCATTTTTACGCAAGGTTCAAAAATCACAAGCTAAAGATGTTCCTAATATTAAATTTACTTTGCGCATTTCGGAACGGATTGAAAGTTATTTGCACTGGAAAGCTACGGGCCGAGGAAAATCTAAAGCAGTTTATCTGCGTGAACTTTTAAAAGAAATGATGGAGAATGATGCGGAATACCAGAAGGATCATAAATAATTTAAAATATTCTTAAGGAGAATATTTTTTATCATAATTTTATAATAATATATCTTTTTCACCATTTATTTTAATCTACCACCTTTTGCTGTCAAAAAGTGAATTTTATAGTTAAATAGATATAACAAAAACCCCCTCAAATTCTTGAAGGGGTTTTTAAAATCAAATTTAGTAAATGAATCCGGCTACCATTCCACTTCCGGCGCTCATGGTGCGGGTGTTTACCACGCCCCAACCAACATAATTCATTTCCGAAACCGTAAAACTTCCATCTCCATTTACAGATTCAACATAAGCAACGTGTCCCCAACCTGATTCATAAGTTACAACAATAGATCCAGTCTCGGGAGTTTTGCCAATGGCGTATCCAGCTCTAGCTGCATTTGTTAACCAGCTTTTAGCATTACCGCTCCAAACTACATTTCTTTTAGAAGCAACGTAGTATGTACAGTAACCATAAGGAAATGAATTTGACCCAGCTGATCTGGTAATTTGAGTAGCAGTGGTTTTCTTAATAGAAGTTGATGCTGAGGGTATATTTTTAGCATTTTTGATGTGCAAAACATCGCCAGCAGAAATATCTGAAGCAGAATTTAAATCATTAAAAGAAATTATACTATCTTCTGATACTCCATATTTGGATGCAATACTAGCAACGCTTTCACCAGACTTAACGGTGTGAGCTAAACCTTCATAGTTAGGAACTTCTAATTCGTCGCCGATGGAAATACGGTCGCTAGAAGCCAGCTTGTTTCTGTTTTGAGTAAAAATTGTTTCAGGTGAAACATTATAAGCAGAAGCAATTGAACTTAACGTATCGCCAGGACGAACAATATAATTAATCATCTTGGCCTGCTTACTTGCAAATCCAGTTGAAATTAATTCACCAGTAGGGGAACTAAATTTCATTAAGGAATCTCCTTGAACGGATGCTAGAAGAATTGGTTCGGTATCATTAATAGATTGTACGCTCATTGTTGATCCAATAAATCCAGAAGCAGATTTTAGAGAATCGGTAGTGAATGAATCTGAGTGATAAGCAAGATTGTCCACCTTAACTGTTTCTATCACAACTTTTTCAGTTGGGTTCGTAAATAGAATATTAGAATCTATAGCACCAACAGAACCAATAAATCCTAGTGGCATGGCGGTTAACATAACATAAGTCATGCGCAATGCCAACATTTTTTTGTAATTTTTCCTACAAAAAACTAGCAAGAATTTAGACTTCTTCGCTAGGTTATTTAGAATGTTTTTTTGTTTGTTTATTCTGAAACGGTTTTCAGATAAACGCATATGTGTGAGGGGTTTTTAAGCCCTCTATTTCCTCCTGTAGCGCGTTTTCTAGTGTAGGACTGGGTTTCACTCGTATTCCAGGAAGAAGGCTAATTGTTAGCATTTTGGCTTATTTGTGGGCTTTTACCCCACAAGAAAGGATTTTCGATCCTTTGTCATTTGCGTCGCTTGGAAGTAATCATGCAAGCATGCTTACTTCACTCGCTATCCTCAATAATAAAAAGCGATTTATTATCACTTTTCCTTTATTTTAAGCCAAATTGTCTTATTAAAAATCCGCACTTATAAAGTTGCGAATCAAGGTATATTAGCATATGGGTTTAAAATGTCAAGGTTTATTGAGTCGTAATGATTTGTCGGATTTTATTACAGAAAAGAAAAACCCCGCCCCAGTTTCTTGCGAAAGCAAAAACTGGAGCGGGGAATTTTTGTTACCAGAGATCATTTTCTTCAGGAAGAGGAAGCTTGTGTCTGCGTGGACCCAGGAGGAAGGGGAAGCTTGTGTCTGCGTGACTCAGGATGATAAAATCTGGTTCTTTCTGCTTCTTCCTTGAAAGGACGATCTTCTATCGCCGCAAATAATTCCATCATTTTGTTTCGACCCTTGAGCCAACGATTCCCTCTTTTGCGTTTATTTGAAGCGTGTCTTATCTTAGCCATAATTCCTCCTTTTCCAAAAACTCTTCTAACAGTTTATCTTCATACTTCAGATATAGATCGGGTCGGCCTCTATACATGAGATACAAAATCAAACCTTTTTTACCATTCTTCATGAAAGCTTTGCCGGCATCAAATTCTTCTAAACAACCAAGTTCGGTAGCTAATTCAAATTGCGCCGCGTACGCTTCTAATTCATTTTCGAAATTGAGCTTTACGTCTTCCCAACTGATTTTTCTATCGTTATCAAAGACAGGGTAATGACCTGCCTGAATTTGCAAGATGTGCTGATATTCATGCCAAATGGAGCAAAACTTATGACAATCAGACCACCTACTACTGATTAAATAGTCCATTTCTGCAGTAAGAACAATTAGTCTCATTTTAACCAGTTTTGTCTTTAGGTTATATGGCACATCACCAACATTTATGCTAAGCTTTACCTCCTCTTTCTGCAAAAATTTTTTTAAATCGCTACTAATCTCTGATTTAGGATGATTGAGAATAATACGATTTAATTCGTTTTGTGCTTGTAAAAATTTCTGTTCATCTTCAGTGTCTTTCAGTTCTTTGTTTGCTCCTTGTACATTATGTTGAGAACAAAATGACACAATAAGAAGAAATGTCGTCAGCAAAACAAAGGCAATATTTAATCTCATTTTCGGTCGGTACATGCGCTGCAATCTTTTTTTGATTACACTCATTTTCTACCTCCCTATTGATTGAAAAGTACGAATAATTATTTCTAATATATAGTTTTTGTTGTTTTTGTCAATTAAATAAACCCCCGCTCCAATTTTTACAAAAACTGGAGCGGGACAATAAATTTTAAATCTTGGTCTATTCTACAATAATTTCATTTATTACATCTCCCTGCTGAACTTGCGCTACAACATCCATTCCTTCTAAAACTTCTCCAAAAACAGTATGACGGCCGTCTAAATGAGGTTGAGCTTCGTCAGTTACAATGAAGAATTGCGAGCCATTGGTATTTGGTCCGGAATTGGCCATCGCTAACGATCCTTTTTCCATCTTCTTTGATTCCAATTCAGAATTATACATATAACCTTCTGCTTCCAAAGCGCTGATGGCATCACTCGATAATCCTAAACTTTGAGAATTTATTTCATCTTCAAAAGAATATCCGGGACCACCCGAACCATCACCAGATGGATCACCGCCTTGAATTACAAAACCATCAACAACGCGATGCCAAGTTAGACCATCATAAAAGTTCTCGCAAGCTAATTTTACAAAGTTTTCAACGGTCTGGGGAGCGTTGTCCTTAAAGAGATTCAATTTAATATCACCTTTATCAGTTTTTATGGTGGCGGTAATTTCATTTTTTGCCATCACATCTGCTGTGATACATTTATTTGGTTTATCGGAAGTGTTTTCGGTAGTGGTTGCCATTGATTCATCCTCGGTGGCATCATTTTGATTGAAATAAGCAATTGCGCCTAAAGCAATTAATACCACAATTAATGTTATAAAAAAGAGGAGACCGAACTTGGATTTTTTATCCTGCTTTGTTTGCTCGTCCAATTCTCTTTGCAGTTTTCTTTCCTCCTTTAATTTTTGTGCTCTGCCCATATTAAAAGATTAAAATGTAAAGATAAAAATGTAAAATAACTAAACTTTTAATTGTTTTTGTTTACGCCAGTTAGTGGCTTGTTCGTAGGCAAATCCCACTTGGTACAATCTGCTTTCGGAAAACTGCGGTCCCATGATTTGCATTCCAATTGGTAAGCCGTCGATGTAGCCAGCAGGAACCGAAAGTGCGGGCACGCCGGCTAAGTTCTGCGGAACAGTTAAAATATCTGCTAAATAAAGTGATAAAGGATCGGTAACTTTTTCTCCCAATTTGAAAGCGGTAGTTGGTGTGGTTGGCGCCACCAACACATCTACTTTTTTAAATACTTCTTCAAATTCTTGTTTTATCTTGGCTCGCACTTTTTGGGCTTTCCCATAATAAGCATCAAAATAACCAGCCGACAAAGCATAAGTTCCAATTATAATTCTACGTTTTGGTTCGTCACCAAAACCTTCTGATCGCGATTTGGTATAAACTTCGTATAATTCGTTGGCTTCTTTAGTGGAATGTCCATAGCGAATGCCGTCATAGCGAGCAAGGTTAGAAGAAGCTTCGGCGGGACAAATAATGTAATAGCAAGGAACCGCATATTTAGAAGTTGGTAGGCTAACTTCTTCTGTTTTAGCACCCAGTTCTTCTAATTTTTTAATAGCTTCTTTAATTGTTGATTTAACCTTGGCATCAACACCTTCGGCAAAATATTCTTTAGGAATGCCAATTTTTATCCCCTTAACATCAGGGCGCAAAGCGGAAGTGTAATCCTGAACTGGTTCAGGATAGGTGGTAGAATCTTGTCTGTCCTGACCGGCCAAATAATTTAAAACCAGAGCATTGTCGGCCACAGTTTTAGTAATTGGTCCAATTACATCTAATGAAGAAGCAAGCGCCATCACACCATAACGAGAAACTCGACCATAAGTTGGTTTCATACCAACGACGCCACAAAAAGAAGCTGGTTGTCTGATGGAACCGGCGGTGTCAGTTCCGAGAGCAAATATGGCGGCATCAGCTGCCACGGCGGCTGCTGAACCTCCAGACGAACCTCCGGGCACTCTTTCCAAATCGTATGGATTTTTTACAGCACCAAACGCCGATTGCTCATTGGAAGACCCCATGGCAAATTCATCCTGATTACATTTTCCGAGCAAAACCGCTTCTTCTTTTTTTAACCTAGCCACTACTGTCGCATCATAAGGTGGAATATAATCTTTCAAAATTTTGGAACCATTGGTGGTTACAATTCCTTTGGTTAGAAAATTATCTTTCAAAGCATGAGGAATACCACCTAGCGGAGTTGATTTTTCGTTGCGGGCTGCCTTGTCGTCAACTATTTTTGCTTGAGCGCAAGCTTCGTCAGCTGTAACTTTAAGATAGGCGTTTAAATCGTCATTAACAACTTCAATCCGACCTAAAACAGCTTCTGTTAAATCAAGAGAAGAAATTTCTTTTTGTTCCAACTTATCATTGGCTTCGGCAATTGTTAGTTCGTGTAAATTCATTTAACTGCCTTTGCTTTTACCAAACCATCTTTTTTATGTGGAGCGTTTTTTAACATTTCATCACGTGAAATGCTTTTTCGAACAGAGTCTACTCGGCCCGATTGTTTAAGACCGGTGACTTGATCTAAATCTTCAATTCCTTTGGTATCAACCTCATTTAGTTTTTCGATGTACTCTAAAACTGAGGATATTTCTGATGTGAATTTTTCCTTTTCTTCCTCTGATAATTCCAGCCGCGCCAGGCGAGCCAGATATTCAATGTCTTGTTTAGTGATTTTTGCCATCCCGGTAGTACAACTTACTGTTTAATTGATATTAGCTAACCTTTCTTCTGTATATAATTCATTAAAAGGATTATTCTATTCTTTACTAACCCGGTTGTACTACCGGGCATAATGTTATTATTTTAACTCAAATTTTGATAAAAATAAAGACCAGATTGCTCTGGTCGGAAATTGTGTGATTCTATGTATTCAGACAGAATACTTGCTTCACTTTTAATTTTATTGTTCTTTTGCAACTTTCATGTGGACATATAACTTGACTGCTATCAGTTGCAAAAGCAGATTTGGTACAAATTGGACACATACCTTTTCCGCATTCGGGGCAAATCATAATATTAGGCTTGGGAACATTTGATCCACATGCGGAATTTGGACAAGTTACTATTTCACTCCAATCAACTAACATGATTTTTCCTCCCTGAAAAGAACTTTTATAGAAGTTTCAAAAACTCTTTTTCTGATAATATTTTAACTTTTAGTTCACGAGCTTTATTAGCTTTTGAGCCAGGATTTTCTCCCACTACAACATAATCGGTTTTAGCTGAAACTGAAGAAGAGATGTTTCCTCCCGCTTCTCTTACTCTTTTTTTCGCTTCATCGCGAGTTAAAGTTTCCAAGGTACCAGTTATTACAAATGATTCGCCGTTTAGTTTTTTTGCAACTTTTTTTACAGCTTCTATTTTCACACCAACTTGTAAAAGTTTCTCAATCAAATGCTGGTGTTCTTTATTTTGAAAATATTTGGAAATACTTTTTGCCACCACTTCTCCAATGTCAGAAACTGCTTCTAATTTTTCGGGACTGGCTTTAGCAATTCTGTTCAGACTACCAAAATTGTTGCTTAAGTCAATAGCAGTTTCTTCTCCCACATGACGAATTCCTAAAGCATAAATAAATCTGGCTAAAGAAATCTGTTTTGAATCTTCAATAGACTTCAATAAATTTTCTGCCTTTTTCTCAGCAAATTTTTCTAGCGGAGTTAAATCTCCTACTTTTAAGGTAAAAATATCTGAAGCATCGGAAATTACTTTTTCTTCTAGCAATTGATCAATTATATTTGGTCCCATTCCATCAATGTTAAAAGCTTTTTTAGAAACAAAATGATAAAGCTGTTCTCGTGATTTTCCAAAACAATCTTTATTTGTACAATAGTGAGCCACTTCTCCTTCACTTCTTTCAACCCCAGATCCACAAACTGGACACTTCTTTGGCATTTGAAAAGTTTTTTCTTTGCCAGTTCTCAAATTGACAAGAACTTTTACAATATCAGGAATTATGTCACCAGCTTTTTGAATTATCACTGTGTCGCCAATTTTTAGACCTAAACGCTTTATTTCATCCTCATTATGCAAAGTGGCGCGAGAAACGGTGGTACCAGCAACTTGCACTGGTTGCAAATGAGCTAGAGGCGTAACTGCCCCTGTACGTCCAATATTTACTTCAATGTCTTCCACAACAGTAGTGGCTTGTTCAGCTGGAAATTTGAAAGCGATAGCACCACGAGGAGCTTTTCCCACCACACCCAACTTTTTATAAATTTGTAGATTATTGATATTTATAACTACGCCATCAGATTGATAGGAAAGTTTGTCCCGTTTCTGAGAAATATTTTTGATAGCAGTAAAAACTTCTTTGGCATCTTTAGCAAAAGAATTCTCTTTGTTGCGCAAAAAACCAAAAGCTGATATTAATTCGTGACCTTCGCTATGTTTTTCTTGTCCGCAATTCGTAACTAAATCATACGGCATAAAAGAAAGTTTTCTTTCACGCGCAATGGCGGGATCCAGTTGCCTAATAGAACCGGCCGAACCATTGCGGGGATTAGCCAATAATGCCTTGCCTTCTTTTTTATATTTTTTGTTAAGTTGAGCAAAAACTTTTCTGGTCATAAATACTTCGCCACGAATTTCTAAACGCTTTGGTAGTTGCTTGCCCTTTTTTATATCAGTAAAGAATTTAGAATTAGAAACGATTCCTTTTTTTTGTAATTCGGAAATTCTTTTAGCCAGATCAACGAGCGGAAACTGAAGCGGAATCGATTCAATGGTTTTTAAATTTTGAGTGACATCTTCTCCAATTTTACCATCGCCACGGGTGGCGCCTTGCACAAATATTCCGTTTTCATAAATTAAGGTAACAGCCAAACCATCCATTTTAACTTCTATATAATAGTCTAATTTTTCCGATGGTGCTAAAAGTTTTTGTATTCTTTCCCGCCATTCCAAAAACTCTTCTTCGGAAAAAACATCGTTGAGAGAAAGCATCCTCTTAGAATGTGAGACTTTTTTAAATTTGTCTAGTGCTTTACCACCCACGCGCAGACTAGGAGAATCTGGTGTTAAAAATTTAGGAAATTTATTTTCCAGTTGTGTCAGTTCATGTTTTAAACTGTCCAGCGCCGCATCAGAAATTTCCACCTTATCGTGTACGTGGTACAGATAACGATGGTGATTGATTTCTTGCTTTAATTTGGTTATGCGCTCGCGCGCCTGGGTTTTATTCATAAGGTCTAATATATTTATAGTAACAAAAAAGCCTTTGTTTGAAAAGGCTCTTTTTTAGCTTATTGAAGCTCTTTATGGCGCTTTTTCTAAGTCTAAGTCAGAAAAGATAGCATAATCGAAAACACCATGTAGTGAGCTGGAACCTTTGTTTACTTGAATATTTCTGATAGCTTGTCTGTTATTGTCTATATTGAAATTGTAAATTCCCTCGGCATTGAGCTGAATTTCGGTATGGATTAATTGACTTGTGCCAGAACAATCTGTGGCAGCAAAGCCTTCAACTACGACATCTTGCGCATCGTTGTATAAAGGTTTGAAACGAATATAATAGTTTTTATTAGCCTCTAAGTTTTTTATTTCAACAGTACCAAAATCTGTTAACCCCGTACCGCTGTCTTTTTCTACCAATACTCCGCTTGTTGAAAGAGAATTATTTACACTGTAAGTTTTATATTCTATCCAAGGATTTGGTGTATCGCTAGTATAACCGCAAGTTAAATATGGAGCAGGTGGAGGAACCCAAGTAATTTTTACACAACTAATCTCTGGGTCTAAAGTTCTATCTATATATATTTGTTGAGTTTTGTCTTTTATCAAACAATCTGTTTGTGGATTGGTGATTGTGACTAAATATGATCCATCCCCACCTAAAACAGTTCCTGGAACCGTTTCGGGAATACTTTCTGGATCAACTTTAATTTGATATAAAGTGTCTTCGATTCCCGATTCGGCTGTATAGTAAGCAGTAACGGAATTTTCAAAATTGGCTGTGAGTTGAACCTCTTGCACAACTAAAATGCCAGCTGCTATACCTGTAACCAGAACAGCTGTGAGAATAATTATACCAAAAATGATAGAACCTTTTTCGTTCATTCTTTTGGTGCTCGTGTATAATCGCGCGCGGAAACGGTAGTTTGCAAGTGAACTGATTCACTAGACATGTCAGGATAGTTCGGAGCAGTGGCTTCAATTACAATAGTAATTGATCCTTGAGGATTATTGGCCAAAAAATAAGGTGAACTTGTTGGAGATATGTAAGCATAAAAACTGGTAATATCAATATCTTCTGGTGTTATAATATCAAAAATTGGATCATAACCATAAGTTATTTCGTTATCCTCCGGTTTGTATTGAATAACAAACGGATCGGAATTATTTTCTTCTCCTAGCAAACAAATTATTTGTACCGGGTTTTGTGATGGATCCTCTAGATTTATTGTACTACATATTGTGTCTGAAGTTTCTCCGCCCGCATAAGCATTATAATCAATAAATCTTTCTCTAACAGTTCTGGCAATAGTGTCTAGAGTGAATCTGGCATCTTGTTCAACTTTAGTTAAAGTTTCAGTTTTTTCTTTGGATCTAATTATCCATATAAAAGTTGAGGTAACAACTGTTACAACAATAGCAAAAATTGTTACTGCCACGAGCATTTCCATAGTTGAAAAACCAAATTGTTTCTTAAAACTTTTCATTTAAAACCAATTATATAAATCTTCTTGCATTTTGATAGTGTGAGTTCCGTATTGATCAATCCAGAGAACCTTAGAAACTACTTCAAGTAAGTCTTGAGCCGAATCTCTGTCAACAGCTATTTCACGGTAAAAATTTGTTGGTTCATCAGTTGTATTTCCTTGGTTCCAATATCCATTCAAATCTGGATCTATATATAGTCTGTATCCAGCTTGAGGAGCAGCTTCATTCAACCTTTGTGTAGGTCCTACGCCACCAACTAATGACCATTTACGATTTGAACTAAAATCAAATTCTACTCTGTAATACCTTTCATCATCTGATTCACTAAAACTATCATCCCAAGCCTCAGGTCCATCAATAAAAACATTAGTATCGCGAATATTTCTAACAGCTTCTAAACCTTCTTGGGCTAAATAGGTTGCTACCGCCCGATTCTGACTGGTCGCCCCGGCGCGAATAGAATAAACCAACATTCCTAAAATCCCGAGCAACCCCACAACTAAAACAACGGTTACTACCATAACCTCAATTAATGTAAATCCTTTTTTATTTTTAAAAGTTATCATATTATTTTTATTTTTCTCCATCTTTTAGTGTTCCGCCAAATTCTGGATCACAAGCCTCATGCTCTAAACTTGGATCATCGCTTATAAATATTCTTCCTGATTCGCCATTAATATATACATAATAGGAATCTCTTGGATCATTAGCGTATTCTACAGTGTAGGCACAATCACCAATCCAAGGATCATGATTCCCCCGATAAATTGGATTCCCATACGGTCTTTCAAATACAACCCCTTTGGAAATAGATCCGGGTGACAGAGATGTATCGGTGTCCAATGTAAGAACTTCAACAATTGGATCTTCTTCGGCAACAATCCCTGAATTACCAAAATTTCCTCGCATTCGTGCAATATTACTAAGTGACTCATCAATCAAAACAGCATAACCCCATTCCGGTGGTTTGTCTGTAATACAATTTGGTGCGGTTGGCCCATTTCCATAAACAGGATCTTCCACACACTCAATTCCATTAACTGTATTGTTTTGTGCTTTACGAATGAATTGCGCTAATTTTTGTGCTTCGGAATACACAAATTCCTTTTTGGCAGTTTCTCTATAAGAAACTGTAACTGTAACTGAAACGATAGCTAAAATAGCTACAAAAACGAGTAATTCTACGAGTGTAAATCCTTTTGATGTTTTTTTGTTTTTTTCCATAATGAGGAACTAAGTACTTTTATTTTACAATAAAATCGTTCTTTTGCCTAGGCTATAAAATCATCCCCAAATACCAATCAATTACTGCTTGGCCGTAGAATAAAGCGATTAGAGTCCCTGGTACTAAAAAGGTGCCAAATGGTATTTTGGAGCTCATTTTCTTCTTTCCCAGCGCAATTAGAACTAAACCAAAAATAGCGCCGGTAAAAAAGGCAATAAACAAGGCAATTAGAATTACTGGGTATCCTAAAAATAATCCCATCAAAATTACCAGCTTCACATCGCCACCGCCCATCCATTTCTCTTTGGAAAAGAAATATAAAATCCAAAAGAAGCCACCGCCGATTATTGCTGCCAATAATCCATTTACAATATGCCAGTCTAAAATTTCTATATTTGTTTGATTGGCAAATAAAATAATATCTTCTATCAACAAATAAATTATAGAAATAGCAATTCCTAAAAATGTTAGAACATTCGGGAGCAAATAGGTTTTTAAATCAATCACGAAGAGAGCTAAAAGCAAAGAGCAAATTGCAAATAAGTATACTAAATCAAAAATCTGACTGGTTCCGTTTAGTGGTGGAAAAAGAAATAAAACTACAAACAATGTAGCGGTAATAAATTCGACAATGGGATATTGCCAAGATATTTTCTTTTGGCAGTAGCGACAACGCCCTTTAAGCAACAGAAAACTTAGTAAAGGAATTAGGTCATACCAAGTCAGTTGGCGATGGCAATATGGGCAGGCAGAACGTGATTTATTTACCGAAATTTTCTTTGGTACGCGGAAAATCACCACATTTAAAAAACTTCCCATTCCGAGTCCGAATAAGAAGATAAATATTGCTATTAGTATTTTATATTCGTTTAATATCTCCACAAGATTTTTTTATTCTGTCAGAACCCGATTTATACTATACATTAACTGATCATAATTTTCTGTTTCTTCATAAACTAAGTCGTCTTTTTCCAATTTTATAGTATGTTCACCTTTCCATATATCTTGTTCATATGGTGTTTTACCAACTTGTTTGCCGTCTATATAAACCGTTGCTTCTGATGGTTCAGTTTGAAAGAAAAGAGTTGTTTGTTTTGGCAAATACCAGTATTGATAAGCAATCAATCCACCAAGTATTAGTATGAGAATTGAGGAGATTATTACTAAGGCTGGTAAACGCTTATTATTAACAAATATGTTCATTTTTATTCGCAACCACCGTTACTGCATGCAAACCGACCGCCACCGCCACTTTCTAAGTCAAGAACGAGAATGTTATAATTTCCATTATTATCAAAAATTGTGTCTCCTACTCCCGTCCCCGTCTTACACAGATACGCTTCTCTGTGTAATGATACCCAAACGTTGTTAGGGTCAACAGGTATTTGTTCTAAAAAAGTTTCTCCTCCATTTATACCAAAACTTTTTGGAGTGTCTACACTACCAGAAGAATACGAGTTACACATTGGTCTATAATATTCATTAGAACCACCAGGATATCGTATCTCTCTGTCACCATCACACAAAATTTCTGAATCGGCATTTTCACAATTAGTACCATCAGGAATAAGTCTGTTTAATAATTCATCTGTTTCTGCTGAATTCCTAAAAAGTTCAATAGCTTTAGAAACTTCAACCAGATCAGCCTTACGTTTAGCATCCCTAGCTCTTTCTCTTGCATTGCCAACAGCTACCAACACAACGGCGGCGAGAATAGCGATGATAGCAATAACTACCAAGAGCTCAATAAGGGTAAAACCCATAATTTTTCTGTTTTTATGTTTGTTTATTAGCATAATTAGAAAGTTAATTATATATTAATTATACAATAATTGCAAAAAAAAGAAAGCCCTTTTTAAGGACTTTCTTTAATTATTTCAATCAAATTTATGGTGTTGCATAACAACTTCCATTTTTACATGCCCAATTACCATCTCCTTCAAGTTGCGCTGTTAAAGTATAATCATTGGCAGTAACTGTGCAACCGTAGTGAAGTGTTCCACCGGGATCTGCAGGAATTTTTGCCAAATAGGTTTGAAATGCTAAACCTTCACAAACAACTAAACCATCTAAATCACATAAATATGTTCCAGCAGCACCACAATCATTGGCAGCTAAAGAAGCGTAGGTTGGCGCAGAATCACCTGTAAGATACAATTCAGCAGCCGTCATCATTGAATTAAGATCGCTCTTGCGTGATGCATCACGAGCGCCAGCACGAGCGTTTCCTAAAGCAACCAACACAACAGCGGCGAGAATAGCGATGATAGCGATAACTACCAAGAGCTCAATAAGGGTAAAACCCATAACTTTTTTGTTTTTCATTTTTTTCTCACCTCCTTTCGATGAGTAGATTTTATTATATTATAGCAAATATTTAATGTTTTGTACACTTGTTTATTTTAAAAAGCGGAACTGATGGAATAAATAGGCTGAATAATCGAAATTACTACAAACCCAATCGCTACACCAATTAGAGCAATTAGAAACGGTTCAATTAACTTTACCATATTCTTAATGGCTCGCGTTACAGAATCTTCATAAAAATCTGCCAGTTTTTTTAACACATCGGATAAGCGCCCTGTTTTTTCACCTACGTTCACCAATTGCGTTACCAAATTAGGAATTTCTTTCTTACCTTTAAAAGAATCGGTAATGGAATCACCATTTTTTACTTTGTTAGCTGCATCTAAAAATATGTTTTTGTAAATTACATTGTTAACCACATCAGAAACAATAATAATTGCCTGCACAATGGAAAGGCCACCAATCAACAAGGTGGATAAACTTCTGCCAAATCTGGCCATATAAAGTTGAGTGGAAAACTTGCCGGAAATTGGGAGGTGTAATTTTAAGGCATCCCATTGCGTTCTACCAGTTATTGTTCGGCGAATGTAATAAACAATCATAGAAACACTAATAACCAAACCAATAATGATTAGCCACCACCAAGAAGCTAATACATGAGAAATGGCAACCATTATTTTTGTTTGAATCGGCAATTCCACCCCGCCTTGAGTTAAAACATCTTCTAGCTGGGGAATAATAGCTATAAAAACATACATTCCCATAACAATCATGACAGAAAAAATAAATATAGGATAAGTAAGAGCGCCTCTAATTTCGGATTTTATCATTTCGTCTCTTTCCAGTTGATCAGCTAAATAAACTAAAACTTCTGATAAACGTCCGGAAGTTTCACCAGTTCTAATTAAAGCGATAAAAAACTCTGTAAAAATATTGGGATACTGTTGCATCGCCACCGATAATTTAGTACCGCCTTCAATATCAATGACTATTTGTTGAATAACTCTTTTAAAATAGGGGTTGTCGGTTTGATCGCGTAATACATTAATTGCCTGCACCAGAGGTAAGCCAGCTTCAATCATGGTGGCAAATTGTCTGGCAAAAGCGGCTATATCTTTTCCTTTAACGCGATTTAATATTTTTTCCAAACCATCCTTAAAATTTTCCGTACTTTGCAATTGCAAAGCAGTTATTATAATACCTCGACCTTGTAGTTGCTCTCTAGCAGCCTTGGGTGAGGAAGCGTCAATTTTCCCCGCTTTAATTTTTCCTTCGGAATCTCTTCCTTGATAAGCAAATACGGGCATTAATCCTTCATTAATAATTCAAAATTCCTTTGATCAGTTGTAAAGGCTAGAGCATCTTCCATTTGAATATCACCGCTGGCCACCAAATTAGCCAGTGATTTGTCCATAGAAATCATATCTTCTTCAGCCGATGTTTGAATAACAGATTTTATTTGGTGAACTTTGTTTTCGCGAATCAGGTTTCTAACGGCGGCGTTACTCATCATAATTTCTAGAGCAGCGATTCTGCCACCACCAATACGCGGAATCAAGCGTTGAGAAATTACACCTAATAAAGTATTAGCGATTTGCATTCTAATTTGGTTTTGCTGATGAGGAGGAAAAGCATCAATTATTCTATCAATAGCTTGGGGAGCATCGTTAGTGTGAAGAGTTGAAAAAACTAAATGACCAGTTTCTGCTAACGTTACAGCTGCTGCCATAGTTTCCAAATCACGCATTTCCCCAACCATAACGACGTCGGTATCTTCACGCAAAACAGATTTTAAGGCGCGGGGAAAAGAATTGGTATCGCGATACAATTCTCGTTGATCAATTATACATTTCTCTGGCGTAAAAACATATTCAATTGGATCTTCAATGGTAACAATATGGTCGTTGCGATTTTTGTTAATCATATTAATTAAAGAAGCCAACGTAGTTGATTTACCATGTCCCATCGGACCAACGCATAAAACAAAACCTTGTTGGTGTTCGGGAAATTTTGCTAAAACTTGAGGTAAATTCAATTGTTCCAAAGTTTTAATTTCATTGGGAATTAATCGAAAAGCTCCAGACAAATATCCGCTTTGATAATAAACATTGGCACGAAAACGCAACTTATCTTCATGACAATAAGCAAAATCCAATTCTTTTTCTTTTTCTAGACGTTTTAGTTGATCGGGTGAAAGCAAATGAAAAAGCAAGTCTTTAGTTTGATCGGGAGTGAGCACAGGAGAATTACCCTGAACTAACTCATCGTCAATACGATAAACAGGAGGCTTACCAACATTAATATGTAAATCGGAAGCGCCTTTTTTTGCAACATTTGTTAAATATTCACTGATGGATGCACCAGCAAAAATTCCTTTGGTTGACATGTGTTTTGATTTTATTTTTTAATTATTCTATTTACTTTTTCAATAACTTCTGATGGTGTGAAATGGGCTTTGATTAAATAATCCACCGCTCCTAGTTCTAACCCCTTTTCAACATCTGCTTGCTGACCAAGATTGGTGAAAATAATTATGGGAATATCTTTAGTGGAATCTTGTTTTTTCAATTTTTTTAAAATTTCGAAACCATCAACATTTGGTAAAATTATATCCAAAAGGACTAAATCCGGCATTTCTTTTTCTACCATCGGTACAGCTTCTTTGCCGTCTTCAACTCCGGACACATCGAATCCAGTCATTTCCAATTTGGTAACATACATACCCAATAGAAATGGATCATCTTCAACAATAACAATTTTAATTTTATTATTGTTCTTTAGAGGTTGCTTCTTCTCCGCCATTTTGTGTTATTAATGGTTTTTCTTTTGCTTCCTCCTGCAAATTTGTTGTTATATCCTCCTCTTCGGCTTTGGTAACACGTATTATCTCTTCCATTGTAGTCAATCCTTGAAATACTTTCAATATACCATTTTGCTTCATATTCAAAAATCCTTCTTCTACAGCTTTCTCCATTATAGCATCTTCTGTCGCATTAGTAACCATCAGATCGCGAATTGCTTGCGTAACGGGTAAAACCTCAAAAATTCCAATTCTACCTTTGTAACCTTGCCCACCACATTTAGGGCAACCTTTTCCTTTAAACATGCGCATTTTCGGAATTTTTATATCTTTGCGACTGACCTTTTTAATATCTTCAATTTCTTTTTCAAATTCTGATTTAAAATTGCCTGGAATTTCTATTTCTTCTTTGCAACCATCACATATGCTTCTTACCAAACGTTGGGCCAAAACTACCGTTAAAGCAGCTGTTAATAAGAAAGGTTCAATGTCCATGTCTATTAAACGGGGAATGGCACCAATAGCATTGTTGGTGTGTAGAGTTGAAAGCACTAAGTGACCAGTTAGAGCAGCGTGTACAGCCATTTCTGCAGTTTCATTATCGCGAATCTCACCGACCATTATAATGTCTGGATCCTGACGTAAAATGGAACGCAAACCAGAAGCAAAACTTAAACCAACTTCGGGACGAATTTGTGATTGATTTATTCCCGGAATAAAATATTCGACTGGATCTTCCAAAGTAATTATATTTACACCTTCTGCATTTAAAATTGAAAGCACGGAATAAAGGGTGGTGGATTTACCAGAACCAGTTGGTCCAGTAACCAAAATTGTTCCGTGGGGAGTTTTGGAACTTTCCTGAATAATTTTTAGTTCGCGACCATAAAGTCCCAGATCTTCCAAAGATTTAATACCTTCCGATTTGTCCAAAATACGCATTACCACTTTTTCACCATTTACAATTGGTAAAGTGGAAACACGAAAGTCAATGTCTTTACCATCAATTATAGAACGAAAACGACCATCTTGGGGAACTCTTTGTTCATCAATTCTCAAATTGGAAAGAATTTTTATGCGAGAAATTATAGCCGAGTGAACTTCTTTAGGAAGTTTTAAAGTTGAATGCAAAACACCATCAACACGATAACGAACCTTAGATTCATCTTCCATGGGTTCGATATGAATATCAGAAGCACGACCATCAACTGCGTGACGCAGAATAACAGCCACAGCTTTAGAAATTGGTGCTTCCTGAATAACTTTTTCCAATTCTTTGTCACGTTCGGTAATATCAATTTGTTCTTTATCCGCTTCTTTTTCTTTTTTTGTTTTGCTAAAACCAATGTCAGCATTAGCTAAAGCTTGGCCAATTTCTGATTTTAAGCTGGCGTATTGTTTAATTACAAATTCGTAACTGTCTTTGTATGTTAGATAAATTTCTGTGTCATAGCCACTATTTTTGGTAACAAATTCTAAAGCTTCAATAGCTTTAAAATTTTCCGGATCAAGCATGGCTATTTTCATTACCTTGTTCTTAATATCAAAAGGAACTAACTGATAATTAGAAGCCACGTCATAAGGTATGAGACTTAAAATATCGTCAGTCAATTGTTTGCCTTGTAAATCCATAAAAGGAATTTCCAAAAGTTCGGCTCTAGCTTCAGCATAATCGCGTGGTTGCACAAAACCAGACTCCTTAATTAACTGAGTTAGAGAAATGTTGGGCTTTTCCGCCTCTTTCAAAAACTCGTCATGTTGAGCCTGGGTAATATTACCACGGGCCAGCAAAATGCTGGCCAGGTTTTTTGAATTACTATTTGTATTAGACATAAAAGTAGATCAAATTCCAAAAGCTAACTCTTGTTTTTAATCTTTGAGCTGCTTTTATTGTACAAAAGGATTGTCTCTGCCAGTTTCGCCCACTTCAATTTTAATGTCTTCGCCTTCTTTTAGAGCTTTAAATCTTTCATCATCTAATACACCATCATTTAAATTGGCATCAATTGGTGCTAAACGAATTTCTGTTTTTGTTCCCAAAAATTCATCTTCACTTGATGAAAATAAACTAAATCCTCCTTCTCGGGATGTGAAATACCAAAAAAAGCCAAAACCAACAATTAACACAATTAAAATTACAACCAGTATAACCTGCCTAGATACTCCTTTTTGTGATTGTTTATTGCTATAAATATTCATTATTTTGCTGAAGCTGTTATTTCTTCGTCAGTTAAATAATATGTGTAAAGATTAATTTGATAGGTATAAACACCTGTTACATTTTCTTCAGTTGAACTTTCAGCAAAGGTAAAAGAAGATATTTCATAAAGTCTTAAATTGTCCTGAATTTCTGATAAGAAGTTTTTGAAGTTTTCGTATGAACCTTCTGCTGTAAGACTTAATGATAATTGGGCTAAACTTTTTTCTTTGTATTCAGTGGTGATGATTTCTGTTGTTGTTTCTTCCAATAATAAATCATCCTCTAAATCGTTGTCTAAAGTTGCTGTGGCTTCTGTTGAATCACTGGAACTATTATCAACTACGATTTCTTTGGTGAAACCATAATCGGAAATTAACATACTATTGTCAGTAGCAATCCCGTCCAGTTTTAACATGGTTTCTTCAGCCAAGTCTTCTTCTGGTAAAAAGTTGGTTAATTCGGCAACTGCTTTAGTTGAAACACTTTCATACTGCTTTTTAAGGCGAATCATATCTTGATATATTTTATCCTGACTTTCTACTACGGCCGTTTTTTCTTCGATGGCTGTTTCGTTTTCCTGATAAGAATTGTATTGTGGTTTAAGCAAAAAATAGCCACCAATAAGTAAGACCACAATTAGAACACCGTAGATTAAATTTCCATATCCAGAAACCATTTTTAAACCATCGTTGTTTGCCATTATTCTGTATTATTTAAATTATAAATTAGTGCTTCGTTATAAGTTAGTGTCCCGGTAAAATCAACAATATAAACTCCAGCATCTTCACCAATATTTACTTTAGCACTTTCTAAATCAAATTCATCAATTTCTTTGTCAGTTTCGTAAGCCTTAACCTGCTCAGCCACACTATCAAAACTCTTGGTGTGTCCACTTATCCCCAACTTGTTTGTGCTGTCGCTTAATTGAACTGCTTCAATATAAGTGTCGGTAAGGGTTGATCTCTCAATCATGGCAAAGAAATTTGTCCAATGAATGTGAGTATCCAACATATCCTTAACCATTTGTAATTTACTTTGTAGGGTTTGGGCTTCAGCAATTGTATCTTCAATGGAGCTGGCTTGATTTACAATTTCAGCTTGTCTTGTATCCAGTCTTTCCAATTCGTTGTTTTGCCTTGCTTTAAGCAAAAAAGCCCCTGCTAATGCACCACCTAAAATAATGGCAATAACCACAAAAATAACTACCAAAACAGGGTTAGTTTGCGTACCCTTTGGTGGCATATCACCGGTGAATTCTTCTTGATTTAGTATTGGCATTTTTGTTTTATTCTGTCTCCTAAAATCTTATATAATTATAGCCTATTTTAAATTTTTAGTAAATATTGCGCATAGCCAGTCCGATGGCTGAAGATAAATCTGGTCCTACCTCTTTCAATACTGAGGCTAGCTTATCTGGATAAACAACTCTAGCCCACGGATCACCAATATAAGCTTTGGTGTCAGTAGCTTTGGCAATCATGTTGGCAAAACCTGGTAATTTGGCGCTACCACCACTTAAAACTACCTTAACAATTTTACCGCCTTCTTTTTCGGAAAAAATATTGTTGATACGTTTCACTTCGGTCACAATTCTTTCCGCCACTGGAATTATTGTTTGAGGAATTCCTTCGTCTGCTTGATGATTTACACCCATGTCTTTTTTAAATTGCTCGGCTCTTTCCACACTGATATTTAAACTTTTAGAAATAGAATCGGTAATGACATTACCACCAATATCAATACTTCTGGTTAAATGGGGTGAACCATTAAGAACTATGATTATATCAGTAGCCGTAGCACCCATATCAATTAGCATCACGGGATTAGGATCCACACCAACAAGTGATCTAACAAGTGACATGGATTCTGGTTCTAAACTATCAAGTTTTAAACCAGCTTTTTGGAAGATGGATAAATATCTGTTAACCAATTTTTTAGGAGCAGCTGTGAGCAAAATTTTATAGAATTCTTTTACTTTGGTAGTGCTATTAGTATCAGTATTATTAATACTTCCTTCATTAACAATTTCCCAATCTAAAACCATTTCTGAGGTGGCACCTGGAATATGTTTTTCTGCTTCAAATTTAATGGCGCGAGGAAGTTCTTTTTCAGGAATTTTGGGCAGATCCAAAAGAACTGTAAAAATCGAAAAACCAGGCAAAGCGGTGATTGCCTGTTTTGATGAAACGCGGGCTTGTTGCATAGTTTTTTTAAGCGCTTCGGCAATTTCTTGTACAACCTTGTCTGATTCACTACGAATTAGGTCGTTGGGAATTTGAGTGATGCCGTATGTTTTTAAATGCGCTTTACCTCCCTTATCTTCTAGTTCGACTACTTTGAGGGATGCGGTTCCTATGTCTACGCCCACAAAACTATTACTTTGCCTTGAGAAAAATCCCATTTATTTTTCATTTATCTTGATTCTTGAAAATGTGGTTTGTCGGAAGTTGGATCGGTGAAACCGGCTGGTGGATTTACTACAACGCGGCCGTCGTAAAAAATGAATTCGGATGGTGAATTTTGGGCTGCGCAACTGAAGCCAGTTGGAATGATTTGGTTGTTTATTTCTATATCATCACAATTTCCAGCGATACTATAATCGATTTGTCGATTGAAAGCAAAACCACGTGCTACCATTAGACCTTCGTGAACAAGTTGCATTGGACTATGACTCGGAAATTCAGATTGATCATGATATCCATCTTCTTTATATATAGAAGTTTCTATACATCCTGTGTCTGTTCCTAAATAGTATCCACTAAGACCTACGACCAGATCATTACACTCACCATCAGGTGTTGCGCCTCCATCAGGTGTTCCGTCTACATACCAAGCACCTATTGTATGTTTCACTATATTATCCGGATCATCACTAGTGCCCACAATTAATATATTTCCATTTCTAACAATTATTCCCAGTGATGGTAGATCGTCTGGTAAATATCCTAATGGATCACTTTCATAAAACATATCTCCTCTAATTATTACATTTATATTTTCAGCAATTATTGTGTGATGACCAGGACGTAATGTCCCACCTCTAATTGCAACATATTCATTTGCAATAGGCTCTGATATTTCTGAAATATGTAATACATTATTTCCTTCAGGTATATACTGTAAATCAAATGATTGTCCACCTATTGTATTATTATACTGTATGGTCTCATCATCACTAATCAACATATCTACATATTGATTAAAAGGGATTTCACTAAATGGATCATCACCATCGGATGGGAAACCTAAATCAGCATAAGAGCCATTTACGGATTCAGCTTTAAATTCGCGATAATCCTGCAAAGTTTTTGGATCTTGTGCATAACGTTCCGACCAACTGTCAAAATTCACAATTTCACCACCTGAAATTACATCACCGGAAGTAATTAAGAAAGTAGCATTACCAAAGCCAAGTGGAGGACCAGAAGTGGCAATTGACCCCACGGCCTTATTACTATGAATATCAGCATCCCAAGTCATCATCCACGGCAAACCGGAAGTGGTATGAAAGCCGGTTCTCTGTAAAACAAACGGAGTAGGAAATGAATTTGATCCTGGCAAATTTAATATTATTGTCTGATCGTGTCGTGAATAACCTGAGGCAACAGCTGTAAAATCCCTTTCAAGATTAATGGCTGTTATATCGCTTGGCCATTTTATTACAAAATCTCCATTAACATCAGTAACTGCGGCATTATTCAAATCTGAATTTGCACAAACTGAAGATGAACAATAAACTAATGCTCCAACAATATTATTTTCATCATTATCTTGCACATGACCCGTAACTACATCTTGGTACTCTACTCCCGTTGTATCATTAAAATTCAGACTAAAATTACATTCACGACTTGAACCACCTGAAATATTAGTTGATGGACATGAAAGCCCTGATGCTCCAATCATTGATTCGTATCCTGAAGCAAATCCATCAATTGAGTAACTACCATCAACTAATTGCGAAATAACATAATCACCATTGGAGTTAGTAGTTACGTTTCTTACAACATTATTACCAATTCTCGCTGTAACTATAGCGTTAGCAATTGGCACTCTAACATCTTCATCATTTAAATATGTTACCGTTCCAGTAATTGTTCCTACATTTGTTCCAGTTGTAACATCGTTAAATGTAATCCAACCAAAACCTGTATGTTCCACCTGATTTTCTGAAGCATCTGAACCATTCCCACTCCAAGCCCAACCTTCAACTTGGCGAGTGGAAGTATTTAAATATAAACCGTAATCTGGATCCGCACTCGCATTGTTATCTGCTAAACTTATCCATCCCCAAGAAGAGCCTGAACTATAAATATCGTCTTCATATTCTGCTAAAGAAATTATTCTAGCCCAACCAGTTACAAAATTACCGTTTTCATCAAAAGACACATTAATATCATTATTTTCAGTTCCTTCAATTGATGCTCCAGGTGGATTTTCTCCTTTTCCAGGAAAATCTCCGTATTCATTACCTTCATCAAGACAAGTAGCACCAACACAAATCCAGCCCATGCCTTCAGCTGGTGCACCATCACCTGCATCAATTCCCGACCAAACCCAACCACTCATCGTCTGGCCAAAAAAGTCTATATCTAAGCCATATTCACCATCAGTTGCAGTTTCCGGATTAATATCATTCATACTCATCCAACCAATATTTTCTGACCACGCCCAGCCAGCACCTTCATTATCAATCGCCGCTTGAGTAAATTTATCGGGAGCGGGAATAAAACTAAGCGCCAAAACAAACCCCACAAAGATAAGTGATGTGAAAAAAAGTTTTCTTAATTTTTTATCCGTGAGGATTTTTAACATTAATTTGATTGAGTTTGGGCAACTTGTGAACAAAGTCCAATTTCAGCATCGTTAATGCTAAGTTCTTCTAATCCAGGAATTTCTTTTAAGTCAGGAATTGAATTTACAATTTCTACATTATTGCGTAAGTATGCAGGAACATTTTGCAAACCGATGCTGGCACCTTTTTCAGCGCTAGCCAGAAGCAAAGCTTCGCCTTCAGAGGCAACTCTGGTTTCAATAATTTTAGTATCCAGACCCATGTTTTCTGCTACTTCTTTCCAACCTTCTTCGTCGGTAATATTTTCTGCTCGACTTCTCAAATATTCATAGAATCTATCAGGAAAATATTTTTGAATCACCAATTGTCTTTTATCTTCGTTCAAATCATAATCGCCACCCAGACTTTCCATTTTAATTTGTGGCTCGTTATTTTCATCCAGTTCAAATGGCAAAACATAATTGAGAGTTAGTTTAGGAAAAGTTTCTCCTTTAGCCAATTTTTCTTCTTCCAATTTGGTAATGGCATTCGTGGCAGCAATGGAATAACGACAAGTACTCATAACAAATAAATCCAAAGTGTTATCGGTGTAAGTTCGTTCGAGCGATATGTAAGGCGTGCTTTGAGTTAAGAGATAACTTCCGTCTGTTAATTGCGAGATGTACTGCGCTTGGGAAAAACTTTCATAAGCTACCGTTTGTTCAATGTCTTTAGAAAAAATGTAGGAAGGTAAAAGTGTGATTCCGTAGGTGTCAGCCAAATTACTTCCTTCCTCGGTATCAATGTCAACAGTTTTTGTGGTTAAGCCTTTAAAGCTAAGTTTTAGCACATCAAACACATCACTTTCGTTACAGGACAAACATTCGTCGTCAGTCAAAATTGTCAGTTCCACAAAATTTGGTTCGGTGTACTCACAATGGGCTGACTCGGTGTTGGCGTCGGTACAAGCTCCATTTTTATCGGCGTTATCATTACAATCCAAATCAATATAACACTCGTTAATACCTTTATATTGTGTGCGGGAAGGCAAACCAATGGACAGCGCATCATCAAATAATCCCCAACGTGGATGAACTGTTAATTTATCTTTGCCAATTCTTAAGACCGGTTTTACAACCGCAGCTGACAAGGAAAGTAAATCGTAAGAACCGACATAAAGTTCATCATTTATAAACACAGCTGGCACAGCTAAAGTTTCTACTTGTTCTTCATTTAAAGTTTTATAATCATCGGCAGATTCTTTTAGAAGTTCCTTGCCCTTGCCTTCATCTAAAAGTTCTTTAATTTTATTGGTATTAACACCAGCGATTTCGGCATAGCGCTCCCAAGCCAAATCATTTATGTTGGCATTTCTAAATTTCAAATACTCCCAAAATTTATCTTTTTCATATTTTGCTATCAGAAGTTGGCGCTCGTTTTCTGTTAAATCAAGTCGGGCCACCGAATCTTCCACAGAACCTGTAAGTAAACTGACAGTTTCTTCACCATTTAAGTTGGCAGTTAAATGTAAATTGATGGTTAAGCGACTGCCAAATTTTTCTTTTAGTAAAGATAAATTATCTTCCAAGCTTTGCGTTGATGCACTTCCAGAAGTTCCCCAAACATCAACGGTGACTTGTTTTTGCATTTCGCGATAAAAAAGCCAACCGGCAAAAATTACCAGCAACACCAAAGCAGAAATTAGAATTTTCTGCTTAGGATTTTTTTCTTTTTTTGAATTTGAGTCAAAAGCCTCCCGCTGTGACTGATTTTCTGATGATTGCATTTTATAAATTATGGATTAATAATGTCTCCAGTTACGCGCAAACTCCCCTGAATAACAACTTCACCAGCTGCTCCAGGTGTAATAACAAGTTTATTTTGTGCAATTCCTAATGTTGCTATAACATCTCCATTTTGACTTTGTATTTCAAGTCTCGAATTTGCTATTTGACCATTTGTGAACCTAAGTCCAACCTTAGCAATTTCTCCAGCCTGATCTATAGATGAGTCAAAGAAACCAGCCCATTTAGTCAAGCCAGAACCAAGTCCTGAAGTTGCGTCTCCATAAATAGCATATGAGTTTCCTGTTGTTTGATCCTCTGCCTCATTTGTTCTGGCATATACACCATATACCTTTCCTTGACTAGGAGGAGTAGAATCAAGAATTTTTCCAGCACCAGCATATAAACCATAACTTTTTCCTGTTCCTGTAACATTTCCTCCATGACGAGCAACCATGGCCGCTATTTCACCGCCAGTATCTGCAGTCAACATGTTAATTGCATACATTGGCGCCCTCCCTAAAGGAATTTCATCAAAAACACTTGTGCTTATAGTATTATCAAATCCGACCTCATTATCACCTGTTGTACCAAAAGTCGGACTACACTCACCATCTGGACAATAACCAACTCCCATATCCTCCCTACCAACAAGAGCATAAATTGCATTCTTTGCTGAGTCTTCAGCCACCGACAAAGCACCTTGTAATCTATATTGTGAGAGATTTTCACTTACCAAATAATTTTTTCTTTGGATGAAGTCCATAGCAGCTGTACCAATAGCTACAACACCGGACTTATTGTCAGATTCATTTCCGTATATATCTAGTGGATCTACAGCGAAATTAACATACCTTGTTTCGCCTGTATCGTAAGCATCATTTCCGTCCTCGTCTTCAGCCCATAGCTCATATTGACTTGAAACTACCAGTGGACCTTGAAAAAAACCGGCATAATTATGTCTTTCCACTAAACCTTCCATTGCATCTACTTGAGCTACATTTATTCCAGTTAATCTTCCAGTAACTCCAAAGTTCCTGATTGTAGTATCATTATACCCATAATCATTATCTTCTTCACCAAGTCCAGGCGCGTTATTTGTATAACTTGAAAAGCCAGCCACTCCTGCTGCCATTTCTGGAAGAGCCGCAGAAAGCATTCCAGATCCACCCACACCTCCTCTTACTCCAATATTAGCAAATTCATTTTCTTCAGCATAACCATAAACACCCGCTTTTCCATTAGAACCAATTACTCGCCCAGCTACACCATATCCGATTTCATCAGTTTCTCCATATACCCCAAAAGCCTCATCATTACCAGTTGAATCAAAATAAGCTAAATGTCCTTTTATTGAGTCATAACCAAGTCCTGGACTTGATGGTAGATTGGGTTTAAAATTCAAAGTTCCTTTAATAGCACCTCTACTTATCTCATCAGATTCTGAATTTAAAACCTGGCTAACCGCCTGAATACCGCTGCTCTCCGCTGAAAATGCATACAAGCCAACAGAATTAGTTAAAGAAGTTTCTGCAGCCATAGCAGCCTTTTTTACAAATGGAGTGTAATATAAACCATTAGAATGATAATAATTAACACCTTGGAAATTAGCATCGGCCAAAATTCCATGAACACCATACCTGGAAACGTCATTTATATAGGGAAGCTCACCTTCTATAACACCCAGTACACCTGCTCGCACACTCTCATCACCGCTTGAATTGGACACTCCTACCAAACCAAAATTGTTTGATTCTGCGTAGAGAGCAGCGGCATGATCATAAACAATCCCATTATTGCCAACAAATAAACCACTGGTCCAACCAGCTACAGGTGAAGTAATTCCATCACTATAAACCTGTGCGCCATAATCACCTGAACCCATAACTCGTAGTTGATATCCTGAAGCAGCACTACCAATGTTTAAAGCTCCAGTTTTAGTCTGATCTAAATTACCAACGTTAAGAGGTGCAAAAACATTGCTTTCAGGAGGATCTGCTGTTGGTTCAGCCCAATCTTGTGCTTTTGACAAGGTTGGTGTAAATAAAAATATTGAAGACAACAATAATAAAAAAATTAAATATTTCGATGTATACTTTTTAAGCATATTTTTTGTGTTAATTTGTTAAAACAGTTAATTAATTATACCACAAAAAATAAGTTTATAACATAATCATTATTATCCACTTTGACAAATTATGTTTTATATTACACAATAATATATATTATAATTATTTTATTAATATGAAAGATATACATGTAACAACAAAATTAATTTACATTATTATTGCTATATCTATAGCGTGCACTATTTTTGTGGGAGGATACTATATTGGTTACAACAATTATGATTCCATGGTAGATACTGCATTGGAAAACAACTCTGAAGAGCTTTTTGGAGAATCCACAATATTGGATGATATTACTGGCACCGTAACTGAAGTTAACAATTCTAAAATTACTGTGAATGCTTATGTAAGATCTTATAATATATTCAATCCTGGCAATATTGTTATTACTCGAACATTAGATCTTACTGACGTTAATTTAACAGCACGTAGCGCAATTCTTGAAAATGGATCTAAAGATAACAAGACTACTATCATTACCATTGATGATATAGAAATTGGTGATACATTATATGTACGATACGATGGAAACATCATGGATTATGAAGAATTCACTCCAACCAGTGTATATCTCTATTCTAAAGGACAATAAATTCTTTAAATACCCCGCCCTAGTTTTATTAAGTCCAATTTATAAAACTGAGCGTGGTGTTTTTTATTTTGCCATAACATTATCTAAAGTCTCTTTAATAATTCCAGCCGGGAAACCTCGGCTGTTTAAATATCTTGCCAGCTTTTCGTATTTTTTTTGTCGGGGGTAATGATTTATAATATTTAGTTTTTTATCCGCTAACTTTTTTGCTAAACGATTTTCTAATTTTTCAGAAAATATTTTAGCAAATCTTTTTTCAATAATATCAACTGGCACACCACGTTTCATTAAACGTTGCTTGGTCAATATTTTTCCCATTGGTTTGTGTGGCAATACTGTCCGAACATAGTCATCTACATATCTAGAATCATCTAAATATTTTTTCTCTACTAAAATATTTATAACTTTAGTAATTGTTTCACGTGAAAAGTTTTTGTTCAGCAAATATTTTTCTATTTCAAATATTGTTCGTTGTCTTAAGGCCAAATACTTTTCCGCCTTTAATTCAGCTTCAAATAGCTCATCCCCAGCTCCCTCTTGATTTTTTATTGTCATCTTGCTATACTTAATGTAGACACTAAGAGTTATGCACAAGGACAGGAAGGGCGAACAAGATTGTTGTTCTAGTAGATAACTCTTTTTTGTACCCTTAGTTTAGCAAGTCTTCTTCAATCTTGCAAAACCAAAAGGGCAACCTCTAAAACAAAAACACAATTTAAAACTATGAAACAAAAAACCCCTCGTGTTGCGTCCAAACTTTCTTCTCGACTTCGCAACGTTCTAACCCTCGCCCGAGATACAGCCGAAAGAAATGGCAGTGTAAGAGTCAGCACTGGTTATCTTTTATATGCCTTAGTAACAAACGAAGGCTCAATTGTTTATGAGATCCTAAAAAAAGCTGGCGCCAGCTCGGAAGCAATTTATAAATATATTCAAACTAAAGATCAAGCTTCTAACCCAAATAAATTGATGAAGCTTGCATCTGATCAGAATCATTTACGACTGGGCAATCAAGCTGCCAAAGCAATATTAAAAGCCATCACCGAAGCGCAAAAACAAAATCATAAATTTGCTGGCACTGAACATTTAATGTTTGGTATTTTAATGTTAAATAAAACTGAAGCCGAAAATATTTTGCGCTCGACTGATTCCAACTTGGTTTTTATTCGCCAACAAATATTTGCGGTTATGAAATCAACTGGTAAATTTTCTGACCTTACTTCTATGTTTAATGAACATGATCAACAGGCACCAGCGGAACCAAAAGCAGCTGACAATTCCTTAGAATTTTTCTGCAAAGATTTAACAAGTGATAAACAACAAAAGAAAATTGATCCCGTAATTGGACGTGATAAAGAAATTGAGAGAATTTTAAACATATTAGGACGACGCTCAAAGAACAATCCTGTAATTATTGGTGAACCAGGAGTGGGAAAAACGGCTGTGGTAGAAGGATTAGCCAAGAAAATCACCAACGGTGATGTACCAAAATCACTAGCAAATAAGAAAATTTTAAGCCTCGATTTAGCTTCAGTTGTCTCTGGCACTATGTTTAGAGGCGAATTTGAGTCTCGTTTGAAAGCGCTTTTAGAGGAAATTGAACAAAATGACGATATTATATTGTTTATTGACGAAATCCACGCCATTGCTGGATTGGGAAATGCTTCCGGAAGTATGGACGCCGCCTCAATTCTTAAACCATCGCTAGCTCGTGGCGAAGTTCGCTGTATCGGTGCCACCACTATTGATGAATATCGTAAACATATTGAAAAAGATCCAGCTTTAGAAAGACGCTTTCAACCAGTAATGATTGAAGAGCCACAACCAAATGATGCTGTTCAAATTCTAAACGGTATAAAAGATAACTTTGAAAACTATCATCAAGTCATAATTTCTGATGAAGCAATTTACGCCGCTGTTCATATGAGTGCTCGTTATATTAACGATCGCCATCTTCCCGACAAAGCAATTGATTTAATTGATGAAGCTTGCTCCAAGAAAAAAGTTCATGCCAAAGAATCTCCTGTTATAAATAAAATTACCGAGCTGGAAAAAAACTTAGACGAAATTTCCGAACAAAAAGAAGGGGCTGTTAATAATGAGTGTTATGAAGAAGCTTTGGCTCTGCGCCAACAAGAAATTACCTTAGAAGATGAGTACGAAAAAGTAAAAGGCAAACTATCTGGTGAGAGTCGCAAAGGTTGGAAAGAAATTACCGAGGAAGATATTGCTCACATTATTGCTTCCATGACAAAAATTCCTGTTACTAAACTTGTTAAAAAAGAACAAAACAAATTAATGAATTTGGAGAAATCGTTGAACAAATATGTTGTCGGACAAGATCATGTTATTCAAGATATTGCTCGCTTCATTCGCCGATCACGTGCCGGTATTTCTAATCCCGACCGACCAAATGGATCTTTCATGTTCCTTGGCCCATCCGGTGTTGGTAAAACTGAATTGGCTAAAGTTTTAGCTCGTGAGGTTTATGGTGATGACAATGCACTAATTCGAGTTGACATGTCTGAATTTTCTGAGAAATTTAATATATCTAGATTGATTGGTGCACCGGCTGGTTACATTGGCTTTGAAGATGGTGGCAAGTTAACTGAACAGGTAAGAAAAAATCCTTACAGTGTAATTCTCTTTGATGAAATTGAAAAAGCTCATCCTGATGTTTTTAATCTTTTACTGCAAATTTTAGAAGATGGAATTCTTACTGATGCTAAAGGAAAAACAGTAGATTTTAAAAACACTTTGATAATTATGACTTCTAACACTGGTACTCGCTCCTTGTTTATGGACAAAGATAACGATTTAGGATTTTCGCCAGCAGAAAATGATACTGCCATTGATCACGAAATGATTAAAGAAAAAATGAAATCGAGCTTAAAAAGCACCTTTCCTCCAGAATTTATTAATCGCATCGATCGCCTAATGTATTTCAATTCTCTGGATAAGAAAAGTGTAGAGAAAATTGTAAATGTAGAACTTAACAAACTAAATAAAAGAATTGCTGACCAAGAAATTAAACTTCAGGTCACTAAAGCTGCTAAAAAAGAAATTGCAAAATTAGGATTTGATGCTGAATTGGGAGCTCGACCACTCCGTCGTGTGATTCAGGAATTGATCGAAGATGTTTTAGCTGAATTCATGTTAACTGGTAAGTTCAAAAATGGCGACCTAGTACAAGTTGGAAAAAATAAAAAAGGATTATATTTGCAGAAAGCATAGCTCTTTGATAAAATACACAAAGAACTGGGTGTAGGCCCAGTTTTTTGTTTACTAAAATGCTTAAAGATTTTACTGAATTTATAAAAACATGTTTATTTCCTATTCGCTGTCTTGGTTGTGGTCAATTTGACACTTGGCTTTGCCCAGCTTGTTTTTTTCAACTCCCTTATGCAGGATCATATTTTTGTTTACTGTGCCATGACAAGCAAATGAAAAATGGAAAAGTTTGTTCTGAATGTAAAAAAAGAAGTAGTTTGTCTTATATTATTTCCTGTGGAGTTTATGCTCATCCGCTTTTGCAAGAAACTATTAAACAATGGAAATTTGGCGCCAGTTTTGATATCACCTATTTTTTGGGAGAACTTATGCAAAAAACTATTAGAGAAAATTATTTTTATGAATGGTTAGAAAAGTATCAACCGATTTTAATTCCCATTCCTATTCATAAAAGAAAATTAAATATACGTGGTTTTAATCAAACGGAAGCTTTGGCTAATTTTTTGTCAGAATATAATGGCTTGAAAGTTTGTTCTAATGTTTTGTTGAAAGTTAAAAACACACGCCCACAAACTTCCATTCCTCATAACAAAAGATGGCAAAATATTAAAAATTCATACCAAATAAAAAATCCTTCGCTCGTTGAAGGAAAAAATATATTACTTGTTGATGACGTGGTAACAACCGGCGCTACTTTAAAACACGCTACTTACTTATTAAAAAAAGCTGGTGCTAAAAACATTTCAGCTGTAACTCTAGCCTTTGGCAATCCTTAAAAAGAAAGGGGTGGCGCAAATTTTGCGTCACCCAGAATTTGCCCTGAAAATCAAGCGGGGTTGGAAAGGGATTGTGAGCCGTAACGAAACAGACCAGCCAACATGTTTCGAAGATCGATCACATGAACGATTTCTGAAGTCAGGCTTCTGAAAGCTTGTTCTGCTCCCGGTTCATCGAAAAGAAGTACAGCGGCCCGAACATTTGTTGGCCAACCTGAAACTTGGCACATTCTGATTAAATAACTATTTGTCAGTTCTTCAGAACGACAAGTTGACACAATGACTGTGCTGGACCAGTTGTAGCCAGTACTTGGCTTTTTGATAAACTGAATTGAGCCGTTCAAAACTCGAGGCTTGTTGATTTCTCCGGTTTTGATCAGCTTGACCATGATTGTTGCTAGGGTCTGATCAAAGTCGCTCAAGCCAATGAGTCTAGTGATAGGTTCGCTGACAGAGAGAAACCACATCATCTTGATGAAAAAATAAGCCAGCACTTGGATCAATTCAGGTTTCTTCACCAACATATCATAGTTGATTCGGAAATCATTCAGACTTATTACTTTCCTACCGATACTGCTAGCAATTTGCGGTTTAAATTTCAGAATTCCCAAACGTGCTAAGGTGTTCATAAACAGAAGTTTGTCAGGTGGAAGATCAGGATAAGTGGAAAGACTGGGATGGTGTGTTTCAGTTCCAATTTTGTTTTCTTGACACGTTGGACACAAATTACTTTTCAGAGATTTTATATCGCATCCGCAAGAGATGCAGATATGACTTTTTGATAGTGAACTACCCAAAGTGAGAACACCCGCAATCTGATCATATGTCATCAGCTTTCTCCTTTTCCGCTTGATATTTAGGCAAAATTAAAGCGCATCCTCTCATGCGCATAATTTCTTTTTTAAAAGAGCCGTTTTCGGTTGTAACCCCCGAAATTAGGCCTGTCTGCCAACAGGCAGGCAAAAAAATTTATAATAAATTTTTTTAAGTCTAACAATAAAAAACAACTATGGCAAGCCCCGCTCCAGTTTAATTTTATTGATAGATTAAAACCATAGAAGAACTATTTATGCTTAAACAAGCGATTATATCAATTAAAGTAACTTGGGCGGGGCAAGGGTTTTACTAGTTATATGTGTGGACAACTCTTTACATTAACGATAAAAAACTATAGTATGAATCTATACTTAGAAGAATATGTACTTTTTAGCATAAGGAGGTTAGTTATGCCTATTACAAGTACTGAAAGACTGCCTGGAAAAACTGTTGTTTATTATACACTTAGAAAACTCAATTGGGAATTCCTGACAAAGTAGGTAGTATAACAATTGAACATGGTAAAATATTGCTTTATTCTCCATTTGATAAAGATAAGGAACTATCTCGCCATCCACAAGCTATTGGTCACGAAGTTATAGAGGTAAAAGATCCAAATAATGCAAACACGGCTATTCTACTTCTTATAACTGAGACCGAACAATCAAGCTATGGTCCATGTAACGAAGAATGTTTGTTGGGTCCATTTTCTGCATACAAGCCTTCATGGAGCAGAATCTAGGAATTCTTTTTATCATCAGCAGCTGCTTCTAGCACGCTGCTTTTTTGTAAAAAAGTTGCCCCTAATATGAGGCAACTTTTCAAAATTATGGGTTTTACTCTAGATTAGTTTTAAGACTTTCCACCAATTGGCAATGTAATCTGGTCGAACATTCTTGTATTTCAAGTAGTAAGCGTGCTCCCAAACATCAAGAGCAATTATAGGCTCGTGACCTTTTTTCCATGGTGAATCCTGATTGGATAAAGAATAGATATGAAGTTTTCCTTCCTCGTCACGAACAAGCCAAGCCCAACCGGAACCAAAGTGAGTTGCGGTAGCATTCGTAAATTCCTCTTGAAATTTTTCTACAGAGCCGAAATCACGTTTGATTTCTTCTGTTAGCTTTTCATCTACCGCTTTTTCTGGTCCCATAATCTCCCAAAATAATGAGTGATTATAGAAACCGCCACCTTGATTTATTAAGCCTTGCTTATCTTTCTCATCCATTTCAGCATCTTTGAGTTTGGCATAAAACTCTTTTGCTTCTAAATCTTGAAGATTTGGATATTTTTCTAACAAGATGTTGAATTTATCAAGATAAGCTTGATGATGTTTGGTATGATGTATTTTCATCGTCGCCTCATCAATGTAAGGTTCTAGCGCATCATACGCATAATTTAATTCTGGTAATTTGTGCATAATTTTAATTACTTTTTACAATTATTGCAGATTCCATATAAATAAATACTGCAGGATTTTACTTTTCCAACTTTAGTTTTAAGACAAGAAAGTTTGTTAACGTATTCATTTTCTAAATCAACAATTTTATTACAATTTTCACAAACAAAGTGAGCATGGGGACCATGAATAACTTCATATCTGGCCATGGGTCCGGAAATTTCTTGAATTTCCCCGCGCTCTTTCATAAAATTCAGATTTCTATAAACTGTACCCAACGAAATGCGAGGAAGCTTAGTTCTTACCTTTTTGTAAACATCGTCAGCGGTTGGATGTTTGTCGGTTTCTTTTATACTTTTCAAATAATCTAAAATTATTGTTCTTTGAGATGTGTTTCTGTGGACAATGGCCATTTTTTGTATGATTAAAGATTAGTAATGATTACTATTAATATTACTCTTATTTTTCAAGGCTGTCAAATTGCCTATTTTAAGCCAACAAATAACTCAAAATATTTTTATCCACAATTTTATTGACGAAAATATTTTGATGCTCTATAATTATCATAATGCTAAATCAACTTATACAAATTATTATCCTAATTGGTCTCACCTACCGGTGGCTAGGTTAATATTTGTATAAATAACCTGGAAGCTGCCGCTGTTGGCAGTTTTTTATTGATTTAAATTGATCTTTTAACAAGGAGGGTAGCCAATGTAAGAAAAGCTACAGAAATTAAATAGCTCATGTAAACATGGGCTATAGATACTCCCCGTTTCATTATCCAAGTTCTGATCTACAAACCCAAGGAAGAAAAAATGGTAGAAACTTATTGTTTACAACATGGAATTGTAACATTTCTTGATGTTGGAAAAAGAGGACCTTTAGTTATTGAAGTTTCTAAAGAAGGAGAAACAACAATAACTCACTTAGGAAAATCTCGTAAACTATCAGAATTGTTTATAGATACGGGGCGCAACCAAGACGGCACACCTGTCAGTGCCCCACCTTGATCTTTAGTAAAATAAGCGGATAGAAAATTCTTTTAACGTTTGCATAAAGCGTTCTGTGCTAGTGCACAATAAAGTTTTCTGTCCGCTCTTTTTTATTCCAACATTCTTGAGAATATCAGAATGTTATTTCTGGCAATAAGGACAGAGGTGAGTTCCCCTGCCGGCAGATTTTACTTTTTTTATTTTTACTTTTTTGCAGCGTAGGCAAGTTTCACCAGCGCGTTGATAAACCTTTAAATACTTAATGAAATTTCCAGTTTTTCCATCAGCATCAACATAATCATTAAAAGTTGTTCCGCGTTTTTGAATGGCTTTTTTTATAATATAGTTGGTAGCTTTAAAAAGTTCTGTAATTTTTTTTTGTGATATTCTATAGACTTTTTTGGTTGGCAAAACTTTAGCTCGAAAACAGATTTCATCAACATATATGTTTCCCAATCCCGCAATTAATTTTTGGTTAAGTAGTACGGCCTTTAAGGAAGATTTTTTGTTTTTAAATACTTTGCCGAAATCTTTGAATTGGAAATTCTTTGTTAGAGGCTCTAAACCAAATTTTGTTAGAGCCAAATCCTTGTCTTTTTCATTAACCAGTTTCATGTAACCAAATTGCCTCATGTCATTGAAAAAGAGTTGTGACTTGTCTGAAAAGGTAATAATTATATGAGAAAACTTATTGGGTAATTCTAAATTTGTTTCCGAACCACTGTGTCCACCAGCTGTTATTTGATTTTTCTTTTTAAAAATTAATTGACCAGTCATTTTTAAATGGGCCAGTAAAAATAAATCCTTTTTATCTAAATTGAAAATCATTAATTTGCCTCGACGGTCTATTTTAGTAAATTTCCTTCCCTTTAATGACGCAATAAAAGACTTAGTTGATCCAATAACCATTTTGTTCTTTCTAACTTTTATGTCAGAAATATTTTTGCCAACAATCTTTTTGTTAAGATCACGTCTAATTGTTTCTACTTCTGGAAGTTCGGGCACTAGTTTGCTTAGGGCTTATAGCATGTGGCTTATGGCACATGGTTTATTTATTATATAGAAATTTGAGATAAAAAAAAGCGGTTGGTCCGAGGGGGGTAATCGGAAAACCGCTGGGAGAAGGGAGAACTACCTGGATTTGAACCAGGGTTCCCCGATCAAAGCCGGGAGTCCTAGACCATCTAGACGATAGTTCTCCCTAAGATTTGGTTCCCCGTGCCGGAGTCGAACCAGCGACCTCTCGATTAAGAGTCGGTTGCTCTACCAAATTGAGCTAACACGCCAGCCTTAACTTATTAGTGAGTCCAATAGATTTTAACCTATACACGATACTTGACCGTGCTTTGGATTCACTCTATTTCAAGTCTCTGCCAAGGTGTAGAACCTTGATAATATGAGACTCCGATAACAGAAACTATGAAATAGATTATTTTTTTATAATGTACGATTAGTGCTCCCTCGACAAGCTCAGGACAAGATTGGTGCCGAAGGTGGGACTCGAACCCACGACTTCCTGCATAAGAAACAGGCGCTCTTCCAAACTGAGCTATACAAGCTCTAAAATACTCGGAATTGGTTGCCAGAGATTTGGGCGCTTATTGCAGAACCACTTCGTGGCTCACATCAATTGCCTCACTTTCTCACAAGTAGGTATAATTTTCCAACCGTGAAATCGTGCGACGTTTCTTTCCCAAATCTCTGACACATTATCCTGTTCCCCCGCAACTTAAGTTGATTTGGTCTACAAAAGCTGCCTTGCCTTTTTGAACCACCTAAGTCACGGGGGATTTCTTTTTTAATTTAAAACAGCACAATATAACATTGTACTGTCTTCTAATATTTTGTCAAGAATTTATTTTTTGTCTACTTTTAGCAAAGAACTCATCTGTTTAGCAATCAAATTAGTCGCAAAATTTGGTGCCAATCGATACAATTTATTCATCATTTTAGAATCTTTACCAATTAGAATGCGTGTTTTATTTTTTTCTATACCAGTAATAATCGTCGCGGCCGCGTTTTCCGGAGAAGTCATAGAAAAATTATTTTGAGAACTTTCTTCTGCATCACTTGGTCCTTGTACACCAGAATTTTTAGTTATATTTGTGTTGGTAGCACCTGGAAAAACCACGCTAACATGAACACCAGTATCTTTCAGCTCAGCATACAAACCTTCTGTTAAAAGTTTCACCGCCGCTTTGGAAGCGCCATAAACACTTTGTCCAGGCACTGGCAGAAATCCACCCATACTGGAAACATTAACAATATATGCTTCCGCTCTTTTAATAAGATATGGTAAAAATGCTTTGACCATAAAAAGCGTACCGTAAAAATTAACATTCATCACCTTGTCAATCGCTTCGTATTCAAGATCATTAACTTTTACAAACGGCTGGATAATCCCAGCGTTGTTTATTAAACCATCAATTTGGCCATGAAACTTAACAACCTCTTGAGGTAAGGCTGTTACCGCTTCTTTATCGGTAATATCCACAACATGAGTTGAAATTTTCTCGTCGTCAACGCCAGCTAATTTTTTAGTCTCCAACAAAGTGGCGTCATTGATATCGACCACGGCAACTTGTGCTCCTTTTTTTAGTAAAGCTAAAACCAAAGCTCTGCCAATTCCACTGCCACCACCCGTAATAAGAAATGTTTTGTTTTCTATTTTCATTTTAAATTTATTACTAATTATCTTTTCAAACGGCGCAGAAAATCAAGTTCAAATTTAGATTTATTGTAAACTGCTGAGAGCATGAAAAGAACTCCCATAGCCATTACTGGTCCAGCTAAAATTAAACTCCACAACCAAGAGTAAGGTGAACTCTCCCAAACTAGAACCATATAATAAACTCCGAGACAAACAAACATTGTGCCACCCACACTATCCCATTTCCAAGAAATAAATAAAAACAATAAAATTAAAAAGGTGGGCAAAAGATGAATTAGAAAACCAACAAACTTCTCCAAAACTGAACCTTCTTCAAAAACATCAAAAGCAAATAAGGTAACAAATATAGTTAAGGCTATTCCTAAAATTCGCGGTGTCCAGTATAACCATTTGATTCTAAGTTCTCTCGGCATAATTATTTCTTAATTATTTTTACACTTTCAATAGCATTGCCCGTCACCTCATCCACTTCAATTATAGCATTTTTTAACTTAATAATTTCACCTTCCTTGGGCATACGTTTTAATCTGTGAAGAATGAAGCCTGCTAGAGTGAAAAATTTTCTCCCTTTCAGATTTAATTTTAATTTTTTATTTACTTCTTCAAGCGGAATCATGGCGCTAACGCGAGCTGTTTTAGCATCAATTTTTTCCACCAACACATCTTCTCTATCGCTTTTATCAAATATTTCACCGACGATTTCCTCTAAAATGTCTTCAGTAGTTACCAGCCCAATTACTTTTTCATTATCATCTGTCACAATAACTAACGGCATGTCTTCGTGTTCATGTTCTTGTAACAAATCGTCAATTTCCTTTTTTTCCGTAACTTGCAATACACCCCGCGTAATATCTTTTACCAAAACATCTTCTTTATCGTCTTTGACATATTCTAAAACATCATCAACATCTAAGGCACCTATAATATTGTTTTTATTATTCAAATAAACTGGATATTCAGAATGAGGAGTTTTTGCCACATAATCGACAACTTCAGAAAGCTGTTTGGCGCCATCCACCATTTTTACATTAGAAACTGGTGTCATTACCTCCTTAACAGTTTTGTCTTCAAAGTCTAAAACATTTTCAATCATTTCGGCTTCATCTTCAGTTAAAACTCCTTCTTTATGTCCCAAGGTTACCACAGATTTAATTTCTTCTTCAGAAAGTTTATCTTCTTTTTTGGAACGCAATAACCATGACATGCCTTTGGCAATATATTCAAAGAGCATAACCAAAGGTAAAATTGTTATTATTAGAACTTCCATTGGTTTAGCCAACATAAGAGACAAGCTCACAGCATTATTGGCAGCATAAGTTTTAGGAGTTATTTCACCAAATACCAAAATTAGAAATGTCATAATTCCTGTAGCAATACCCACTCCCTTTGATCCAAATAAATCAGTAAAAAACACTGTCGCCAGCGAGGCAGCGGCAATGTTTACTAAATTGTTACCAATTAAAATTGTTATTATTAAACGATGAGTATTTTTCTTTATTCTTTTTAAGGCTTTAGCACCTTTTTTATTTTGTTCAATCAAAGCTTCAACTTTGGCAGGACCAATCGTCATGAGAGCCGTTTCGGTACCAGAAAAGACTGCTGACACTAAAATTAAAACTAGAAATATTAGAAAATTTGTTATGAGCATTTAGTTGTTTATATCTATAGATCTAAATTTTTATCAGATCCGCCTTTGTTTTTAATTATTTTTATGATTACCAAAGAGATGAGTGAAGCAAAAAGAATAACACTTAATGTACTTAGAGATTTCCAAGCTATGTCGCCATCAAGTACGTCCCAAATGGCCAATATCGCCATCAAAGTAAATAATATTACGGAAGCGGTTAAAATAATCGCTACCCATCTTGTTGCTGTTTTGTACATATTTTTGCTATTAATATTTTAATGGCGGAGGGGGTGCCTGCCCGCGGCAAGCCACAGGCGCGGCTAGGGAGATTCGAACCCGCCTAACGACAGGCAGGCTCACGGTCCCCGTGAGGGGACTCCGGTTTTTCGCCCAGAGGGCGATCACCCTTTGGGTGACAAGACTTTTCTACTGAGCGGAGGGGGTGAGATTCGAACTCACGGTCCCCGTGAAGAGACAACAGTTTTCAAGACTGTCACGATCGTCCACTCCGTCACCCCTCCACTCAGTAGAAAAGACGTTTTAATAAAATAATTGTTTTTCTGTCAAAGGCGGATCACGCTTTGGGTAACAAGACCGGTCCGTTCATTTGCTCGATTACATTATATCTCGACTTCGTCTTAAGCAAAAAACTGAATCTCGCAAATGCCAGGGTTGCTTTTGCAACCCGTCACAAGCTCCACAAGTTCGCTTGCAACCCACTCTGACACTCCTCCATTAAGATTATATCCTCTCTTATAATTTCATATACATAATAAGATTTTATCAATTTTTACACCTTCCAGCAAACGAAAACCCGCAAACCAACATGGTTGCGGGTCAAAGTACATTTATTCTTGTTTTCTAAAACGGTTCAAGAACTCTTCAACTACGGGAGTTCTCTCCTGATAAACCTCACCCCAAAAATGAGTTGCCAGTACCCCAATCAATTCAAGCCTCCCCCAAATAACCATCTTCTTGAAAAACCTTTCGATTTCCGAATCGTTGAGTTCGATTCGTTCCATGAATTCGTCCATCAGAACCAGGTCAAAATGACGAAAAAATTCGTCATCAATATGTTCATACTTTTTAATTTCCTGGGTTCCGATACTACAATTCAACTCGAAAGGAAAATACAAAACCGAATGATTTCCTACGGGTACACGAAATTGCTTTCCCGATGGAAGAGCATATGATCCTCCAGGCTCATGTTTTGGTTTGAATTCTTTTTCTTGACTGTCCTTGCCTAAAATCATAATTCCACCTTCAAAAGGATTATCAAGATAAAGTTCAACCCTAGCCATCACATTACCATCTTTAGGATATCCCTGGTCAGAAATAATGCAAAGCATCTTTTCCCTCCTTCTCTCACATAATCACGTTAACCCCATATATCCATACTGACCGTGCCAGACGTGTTTACAATCATGACAGAGAAAATCTGCCACATCATCAATATAATGGATGGAAAAAGCAACGTCCTTAATATTGGAAGCGCTTACATTTTCACTTCCACACTCAGGACAGGGTTGGCAATTAGAATCCTTCTTTATTCTCTTATTCTTGATCATCATCTATTCCCCCTTTTTAAAGAACTACCCAAAATAAAATTCCTTTAATTATAACCACTATATAATTTCTTTCAATTTGGACAAAACAAATATCCACCATCATGGTGGATATTTTCTGCGCTCGGCGGGATTCGAACCTGCGACCTTCAGATCCGCAATCTGATGCTCTATCCGCTGAGCTACGAGCGCTCGTCGCCCCGCCCCAGTTTTTCAAAACTCAATATAATCTAATTCAATAATGCTAAAAAGTAATTTTTAACTTAAAGCATTTGAGTTCTATAAAACTGGGGCGGGGCTCCTCTTAAAATAAATGCAAAGTGCCATTTGCCACTTCTATCGTAAAAGGAACCAAAAATGGTTCCTGATACTAAAACTACTTTACAAGAAACAAACTAAAACTTCAAGTTCCTGGACATTCTATCAACTCCGCCTTCTTCTCGTTCCACATTTTCTTCCAAATATTCCAGCAAAATCTCGCGAACTTTTAGCGGATTAATATCTTCTAACTGAATTTCATAATGTGGTCGCCAAAAACCTTGTCTGCCAATATTTAGAGTTTTAAGCTCGGGTGGTTTATATAAAATCCAAAAATCTTCTAAATCTTCGTAATCAAGAAATTCTTTATTCAAAACTATTCCCTTTTCTGTGATTACAACCTTTAATTTTTCTGGCTTTTTTTGCGTGTACAAATAAACAACGGCTACAATCATGGCAATTATCAAAGTAAAAAGATAATTGCTGGTAAAAATGGAATATATGACTAGAAGCACAGCTAAAATTCCACCACCCAAATACCAACTTTGATCTCTATCATATTGCACAAACTCGTTCGCTTCCCAAGACAAAAGCTCATTGCCAATTTTGTTTAGATCAATTGTTTTTTCTTCTTGTTCTGACATTTGTTTTGCTTACTTTTTTATTACTATACCACAATTTATATTACTTGGCTAATTGTTTGTTGGCTGTGCCCCAATCTTCATAATGAACGTTTTCTTTTGGCACACCAAGTGCATCTAATCCATCTTTCATAGCATTTATGAAAGGCTCTGGTCCGCAAATGTAGGCTTCATAATCTATACCATTCATATATTTTGCTAAAGTGTCTTTATTAAATAAACCTTGCACTTTTTCCCATGGCGCATCTTTAAACATGGCTGGCCATTCTTCTTCACTAATTCCAAAAATCAGTTTGATGTTGGGAAACTCTTTCACCAAAGCGGGAAGTTCTTCTTCATAAACTAAATCACAGCGAGTTAGAGCGGAAAAGAAAAAAAGAATTTCTTCACCCCTTTTTTCGTGAGCCATGTGACGTACCATGCTCATTAAAGGAGAAATTCCACTACCACCAGCTAAGAAAATATATTTTGGTTGTTTGTGTTGTAAAGTGAAAGCACCGAATGGTCCTTGCACATTTACTTTGTCACCAACTTGTAAATCATTTAGTTGAGTGGAAAGTCCGCCGGTAGCCATGTTTTTTATACAAAGCTCTAAATAATCTTTCATGTCAGGTGAAGATGCAATTGAATATGCTCTTTTTATTGGCTTGTCTTCTTCGTCTTTTATTTCGGGCAAAGACAGAATTATAAATTGTCCCGCTTGAAAATTTAGATCTTTTAATTCGGGAAATTCCAGTTGATATCTTTTTACACAATGTGTGTCTTGAATTATTCTAACAATTGAAGCTTCAGCAGTTATAATATTCATTGTTTGTTTTTAGTAATCTGTTTGTTATTTTACTAAATATTTATATTTTTTGAAAGCGGGATTGACTTTTTGGTTTGTGTATGATAAAAATATATCAGTGTTTTTAGGGTAATAGTTTGATCTTTCAAACAACATGATGGGGGTAAGCGATGCAGGAAGAAAGGACAAGAGCAGCAAGAAATATTTTGGAAAATCCGGAAAGGTTTTCTGACGAGGAGGTCACGGGTGCATTGAAGCATCTCAGTGAAAATGGTGGTTTGGAAAACCAATCGCCAACAATTTCTCGCTTCAGCATCAGAGTCGACGATATCGTCATGTCAAGATTCTTCGAATTTAGCTGACTCAAGGCATCGCCACACGGCCTTCGCAGAATTATATTATTATAAGCTCTTTCTGCGAGGGCTTTTTTTGTTTGACTATTTGAAATTCTTGTGGCAATCTTTAAAGTTCGAAATATAGATCGTAATTGAAATCTTTCACATAGGAGGAACGATAATGGGTAGAACTCCGTATAATCTTATGGACAAATTCCAATTTTGGAGCGCACCAAAGCATCCCCATGAACTGAGAATTCTAGAAGCTGAGTTTAATAGACTCTACAAACATGACCCTGTTTTGTTTAAAAGAATTGCCAGACCGATAGAATCTTATGAATGTAATGTTAGCTCCAAAATTGACGTTCGTAGTCATTTCTGCACCCAACTCATTTTCAGATTTGGAGAAAAGAATAGGTTGAGTGTTGCTTTTCCTTTTTTCAGAGAAGGTGAGTATAAAAGACCTATGAGCGTTCACTACAAAGGTGACATCACCACTAGCAATGTTCGCAGTGTTGTTAACGCCCTGGCTGAAAACCTGCATCACGAAATCGAAAAAAATAAACTGGATCAACCAGCTTAAACCGCACATTTTAAAGGACTTATCTTAAGTCCTTTTCTTTTTGAGCAAATATAATCCGTAAGCAGCAACGGTAGGAGAATCTTTTATAGTTCCATCTGCTAACATTTTTTCTAATTTCTTTTTAGAATATTTTTTAATTTTCATATCTGCTTCTGTTCCTTCAAAATTGGTTTTTCCCTTCTTTTTACAATGGATTAAATAAATGTAAAATCCTTGAGTTGAATGTCCATTTGATAACCATAAAAATCCAAGTTTTTTTATCTTTTTTGTGATTAAACCAGTTTCTTCTTGCAATTCTATTTTAACTTGCTCTTGAGGTTCACGCCCATTTTCATTCCCACCTTGTGGAAACTCAATTCCTCTTTCCTGAACTGGATATCTATATTGTTCAACTAAATAGAATTTTTTCTTATAAATTGGAATAGCTAAAACGTAATGAGGTTTATCTATGTAACCATAAATACTTTTCTTTCCGTCGGGACCAACAACATCATCCTCAAATACTTTCATCCAAGGATTTTCATAAACCTTTTTAGAACTTAATTTTTTCCATTGTTTTGACATAAATTTATCTTAGCAAATTTCAGAAATAATAGTAGACGTGTAATTTTTGACATTATATAATATAATTAGTATATTGATGTGAAACTTTGTTCTTTTAACTTTTATATAGAGGGGGTAGAAAAATGACAAGCTTTGTTCATGGTCAGTTAGAGATTGAGATTCCGGAAGACTTTCAACTTCCAGAAAACTGCCCGAAATGTGGTGTCGATTTAGGTAAAAATCACGATATCTCATGTGACTTCATGAATGATCCTGACATCATTTATGGAGAAGAAAGCGGTGAAAACCGGGAACATCTCATCAAAAGCATCCTGCTCACTCAGCACATCGTCAAACACCGACCCAAACTCGGCATGCTCTTTGATCTACCAAAATAAAAAATGTGGAGAAATCTACCTGATCTACCACATCAATGAATACCAACCCAAATATAGCTTAACTCCAATCGCAGAGAAACTCTCCATGTTTTCTGCTAGCCAGCTTTGCTTTGCGCGCACTCACTCCATCGATGCGCGCATTTTAAATAAAGAAAAAGGGTGAGTTACATATTGCTATGCAACTCACCCTGAGATTTACTTTTTGGATTTAGAAGTTACCAGCAGCGATGCTGGTTCCCTTCGTATATCCGACGAAAGTTTCGTAGATGGAGAACCATTCAACGATACTTCCATTATAGCGGTAGGCTTTGATCTCGGTATTCATATTCGGATCAGGACCACCGCCAACGATCAGTTCATTTTTGCCGTCACCGTCCAAATCAGCACCGGCATAAACCTTGGCGCCATAACGTATATCGTTAGGCGACCAAGCAAAGAAGGAAAAGTTAGGAAGTTCTGTGATTTGCGCGCCGTCGTAGTTCCAACCACGCACATGAGCTCCAAACACAGATCCTGGACCAGCGCCGGTAATGATTTCGTCGTAGCCGTCGCCGTCGACATCTCCGACTGTCACATTAACACCAAACTTATTGGTTCCATAAGCAAGGAAGTTGATTCCTGGTATGGCTACCGCGGAATCAGAGTCCACATCCCAACCCCGGACGTGAGGGCCGTATACCGCACCTGGTCCTGCGCCGGTAATGATTTCGTCGTAACCATCACCATCCACATCACCAGCCGCTACGTTGACTCCCCATTTAGGGGTTTTATAGGCGAAATAGCTTACCTTCGCTATGGAAGAAATAGTAGAACCATTATAGTTCCACGCCCGCACGTGCGGGCCAAAAATTTCTCCTGGGCCAGCGCCAGTAATAATCTCATCTGCTTCGTCATCATCCAGATTACCACAAGCGACGTTTACACCCCATTTGTTGGTTCCGTAAGCGAGAAAGGAAAACTCAGGTAGTTGAATACCGTTGGGCAAGAATCCTCTAACATGAGGACCAAATACAGCCCCAGGGCCAGCGCCGGTAACGATCATGTCGCCACCACCGAAATTCCCTACCGTAACGTTGACCCCATAATGGGGCACGCCGTAAGCGGCAAACTCCAATTCATAGGTTGCATTCTGCTGCGGAGGAAAAACTCGAACAACAGAATCATTACCGTAAGCGGGGCCAGGCCCCACAACGAGCTTTGGGCCCGTGACCGTTTCACCGATGCTAACTGTAATCAGGATACTTTCTGTAGGCCAAAAAGCATCATTGGCATTAACATAAATCTTGCCTGAGTAGGTTCCTCTACTCATGTTGCTAGTGTCGATATTCACTGCCACCTGATCAACTTCTCCTGTTGAAGTTCCAGAAAGCGGATCAAGAGAAATCCATGGAACATATTTGCTAACTGTCCAGTTCATACCAGTTGAACCATCACCGTCCGGCCAAATTTCCACATACTGTGGCGCGGGGATTTCCCCTTCTGAAGCTGTGAAAATCATGTTAGTCGGATTGTATCCGATGAAAAATTCTCTGTAATGAGCACCCATATCGGGCGTGCCAGAATCGATAACCTGATCGTTGCGCGTAGTTCCTGTAACAGTTGTGCCGGGATTACCGGCATCTACACAGGGACTATCTACTGCATCACCAGCAGCGATTTGTTTCAGATAGTAGGCGTCAGAATTCAAACCTGACGGCCAGTGAGTGTTTTTCCATGCATTGTCGGGAGGACCATCTCGAAACTGCGGATTCTGACTAATATTACCCTGACCAGCCCAACCACCTTCGATGCAAGAGAATTTGACGATGAGGTCTTCTTCATTATAGGTAAAGATGTTGTCACCTTGAGATACTGCACTATTTCCCCATACAATGGAATTCTCGATTAATTGGTTTTCACCAATACCACAACCACCAACGTAAACTCCTCCACCTCCAGAGTAAGAGTAATTCCCAATGATTGTACATTTTTGAATTTTTCCAACAGCATCTTGATAAATTGAGATACCACCACCATATGAATCTTTAGAACGATTGTTGGTAATAATACAATTGGTTATTTCTGGCTTTCCATTATAACCAATAGCAATTCCAGCGCCACCATCGTTCGTTTTGTTATTGTCAATGATACAATCCAAAATTTTTGGAGAGCATTCGCTGTGACCAGAGATTCCAGCGCCAAATCTTGTAGCTTCACAGTTCGCGATCACACAATCTTGAATGACTGGACTGGAATTATCGAGATAAATTCCACCGCCATTACCACCGTTGCAATTCATAATAATGCAGTTTTTGATGGTTGGATTGACATAGTGGCAATAGATTCCACCGCCATCATCATAGAAACCACCAACAAACTTGGATGCATTTACAATGGTAAACCCATTGATAGTTGGAGAGTCATCACCTTCGAGATAGATCATGAAGGCACGACCTTTATTCTCGCAGTTGATAATACATTTAGTGGGTCCAGACACCGACTTTACAGTTATCTTTTTCCTTTCGATATAGATATCACGATTACCAACACCAGTGTAGGTGCCTTCGTCCACCAGCACCGTGTCGCCATCCACGGAGGCATCAACAGCAACCTGGATGGTCGGATAGCTTTGAGGGACCCGCAAAACTGCGGCATCCGCTGTCATAACAGACAGCAGAAAAACCACCACGAGACACAGAATGGCATTACAGCTTTTCATTTTTCGTCTCCTTTTTGTAAAGCCCTAGGCGGGCCAGATTTCAAAGAATGAGAACTTCATAAAACCAAGATGTCAACAATCTTCACCTCCTTAATTGAAACAAATATTGTTTGTTCATGTTTATGTCAAAGTGTTTACTTTGAATTTGTAAAAGTTCTAACCTTTAAACATTTACACTTTTAGTATAGCAAAACTGGACTAAGTAATGTAGCAGGAATTAATAACTCTGTCAAGAGAGAATTATTGACAAATATGGGGAAGTTTTGTAGTCTACAAAGTCTTGTTCATTGTGTTCGGATTCAAATGCGAATGTAGGCAAGCAATGTTTTCAAACCCGAGTGGCTTGTCTTCAATAGACAATCCACTCCTTCAAAAGGAGAAGTACGATGAGAGGATTATTTCTTGCATTAGGAATCGTCGGTGCAGTGTCCCTGATTATCGTCGGGGTATGCAGCATCAGCTGGTGGTACGATTTTCACAGTGAGATCGGTGACCACCTCAAAAACGCTGGCGATGCTCCAAACCTCGAGATGGCCAACGAATTTCTTTCAGCCGCTATCGAGAAAATGGAAGAACAAGGACTCACCAGCGGCAACTCGGCCTTCTTTTTCAACAAACTTAAGGTCACGGATGTTGGCATCTGGTATCGCAAGATCAATGAGGCCAACGAAACCGTCAGTGATCTTCTTGCAAGGATCGTAGAGGACCCAGAATCGGTCTCCCAACTCGTAAGAGACAATGCTCTGATGAAGATCAGGGAAGTTGTCCTTGACGAAGGAAAGTCTGGTACTGAGGTTACTCTACCAGCTCACATCGTCTGGTTTCCAAGTGAGGTTGGAATTCTGCTCTGGTGGTGGATATCCTTTATCATTGCTGCAATTGGATGGGTTAGTTTCTTTATCACTTCTGATTATTGATACTTTCTCAACATGCAACATGAATTTGGCAAGGCCTGCGCGACCAACTCGGTCCGCAGGTCCTTTTTTATCCAAAACAAAAACACCTTCTGTTACGAAGATGTCTTTGCCGGGTGACCAGAGAGAATCGAACTCTCGTAGCTAGCGCCACAAGCTAGTGTTCTACCATTGAACTATGGCCACCATATCGTTCAAAACTTTTCTTTATACTGATGAACTAGATAATGACAATTCCTACATAACCAAATCAGATTTTCCAATTCATTATTTTTTCTATTTCTATCTATATGATGAACAACCAAAACTTTTTTATTTTTTTCATTACATTTCATGCATATCATTTTCTTCTTTCTCTTCATTAGCGGAAGATAGTAATATTTCCCGTACTTCCACTGCGGATGATTCTCGCCAGACATAAACTTATTTTTATACTTCTGATGACATGATTTTGTACAAAAATATAATTGTGACTTAGACTTCTTAAGTTGCTTCGGGGATCGGTATATTCTCTTTCCACATTCTGCGCAATCTAATTCCTTACCTTTTCTTCTTGCAATATATGCACATTTTAATGAACAGAACTTTCCCCAACCCATTTTTTTATGGGATGGTTTTACATAAAACTCTTTTGAGCAAATCTTGCATTTTACATTCATGTTTAAAGCATATCAGAATACTATATCAATGTCTACAACAGGGTTTAGCTAAACAGTTTTGCTTACATATAATTATCCCTATCCCCAGTAGGAATCGAACCTACATCTAGAGCTTAGAAGGCTCTCGTTCTATCCGTTGAACTATGGGGACTCGTCGGACCAATACTGCGGTCTACGAAGTTCAATTAATTGAACTTCACCGACCTCCGTATTGCTCCTCCTCTCAGTCGAAATCCGTACTCAGGCTTCGCCTTCCGTTCCTAATTTCGACTGTACTATTCCTACTCTCAATTTAAACGCGTGCTCGGTTCACTACGTTCACCTGCGCTCCTAATTTCGACTGTATTTATTCCTCTTCTCAATTTGAATCCGTGCTCTCCAGCTCCAGTTTTTCAAACTGGGGCTGGATGCTCTCCTCGTTTGAATTGTAAACGATTATGTACTATTTGCCATTTGCTATATGCCATATGCCAAATAATTTCCGCGTTACTATAACATTATAGCATCTAATTAACAACCCCTCGACAAACTCTGAACAAAGACTACTCGCCTCTTCTAGTTTTCCCGTGAAACTTCTTATAAACTTCGCGTAATCTTTTGTCAGTAATGTGCGTATACATTTGCGTAGTGGTAATAGAAGCGTGCCCAAGCATGGCCTGCACCGAACGAATATCAGCACCACCCATTAGTAAATCTGTGGCATAACTATGACGCAAAACATGGGGTGTAACCTTGGTTGTAATTCCAGCAATAAGAGCATATTTATGAACTAACCTTTGAATACTCCTTGGGGTTAATCTTCTTTTTTCTGGATCGGAAACATCGAGACTAGCTTTCCCTTTTGGATAGCTTATGAATAGTGGAGATAAACCATCTTGTCTGGCATCATTATATTTTTTCAACCAGTACTTAGCGGTGTTAGAAAGAAAAACGACCCGCAACTTATCTCCTTTTCCGCGAATAGAAAATTCATCTTTTTTCAAATTTATTTTCTTAGTATCAAGTGAACATAATTCACTGACACGCAAACCAGAGGAAAACAGCAGTTCTAAAATTGCTTTGTCACGCAATCCACGCATTGTTCCTGCATCTGGTGCATCAAGCAAACGAGCGAGTTCTTCTGGCTCCAAAAAATCTATCTCACGTCCAGCCACTTTGGCCAACTCAATTTTTTCAGGCATTAGACTTTTTATATCGCGCTTGGCTAAATACTTCAGAAAGGAACGAAGAGCAATTAAATAATAATTCTTGGTAGAATGTTTTAAATAATCTCCCTTAGAATTTTTTCTTCTATTTAAAACAACTCGATAATCTCGCAACTTACTATCTGTTATCTCGGCTGGCTGAGAAACTTTCATAGAGTTAGCAAAATCGGTCAAATAAGAATGATAATTTCTGGTTGTTAAAGGAGAGCAGTTTTTCTCCCCTTCTAAATAATCCAAGAAGTCTTGGATAAGCCCTTTTAATGAATTTTGCGTAGCCATGCGTAATTAATTATTGTACGACATTATAATAATACCGTATTTCTGCCAAATAAACAAACTATTGCCAAAAGTATAAATTTCTTGTATCATACTCGTACATGTTTAATAACCATAAAAATGATTAGCCAAAAGAAGAAAGAAAATCTTATAAAGAAATATAAAACTCACGCCAAAGACACTGGATCCCCCGAGGTACAGGTCGCAATTTTGACTGAGGAAATTAAGGAGCTTACAAAACATTTGCAAGATCATAAAAAAGATCACTCTTCTCGCCGAGGTTTACTCGGCATGGTAGCACAACGTGTGAAGTTACTAAATCATCTAAAAAAAGAAGATGAAAAGCGCTATTTGAGCATCACCAAAAAACTAAAAATAAAACAAGTGTAGGGCTCGTGCCCTGCAAATGGCCAATGGCTTATGGCTTATGGCCGATTGAATTAACTATTAATTTACTGATATGAAATTTAAAGACCAACGCGTTGGTGTTTTTGTGGATGTGCAAAACTTGTACTACTCCGCCAAACATTTATTTGGAACCAAAGTTAACTTTAAAGAAATATTAAAAGAAGTTGTGGGACCAAGAAAATTGGTTCGAGCAATTGCTTACGTTATCAAAGCCGAAGCACCAGAAGAACAAACATTTTTCGGCGCACTTTCTAATCAAGGTTACGAAGTTAAAATGAAAGACATTCAAATCTTTTATGGTGGCAATAAAAAAGGTGATTGGGATATTGGACTGGCCATGGACACAATCGAGATTGCAGAAAAATGTGATGTCGTTGTAATCGCTTCTGGTGACGGCGACTACGTTGATTTGGTTCATCATTTGCGTCACGCCAAAGGTTGTCGAGTTGAAGTTGCCTCTTTCCAAAAATCAACTTCTTCCAAATTGATGGATGTAGCTGACGAATTTCTGGATTTAGGAAAGAATAAAAAATTCTTACTTAAATAAAAAAATAGAAAATCTGCTATCTGAACTTGTAGCGGATTTTTATTTGCCAAATTATTTATCTATGATACTCTGCCAGTATTAAACCGTACTCTATAAAATTTATTAAGGAGGAAGCAAAATGCGTAAAGCGGGAAAAGACTATCCGATTTGTTCCAGTTGTACAAACTTCATTTCAAGAATCACAAAATTCAAACCTTTATCTGGTACCAATCTGATTCGGCGAATACTTTGGGTGATTGTACTTGGGTTCTTTTTCTACTTAGCTAAAACTGCTAACATACCCTACACATCCACAACATCTGGAATTATCATTTTCGGGATTTTAATTCTTTGCTTAACTTGTGAATACTATTTGAGAAACTTCACTCATTCAATTGGGCATATACAAAACGATAATGGAGGAATCACACATATTCATAGCACGCCACCCTGTTCTGCAAAAAATAATGACGTGAAGTACCCCAACACTGTATTTACAGACCAACAGTTGACTGTCATAATTGCTTTTGACGGTACCGCCAATAACAGAAAAAAAAATAGCTGTATTCTTGGACACAAAATAGACACAGATAATTCTTCTTACATATATTTTTCATCTATTTGGGAGGTTCTTGGTGGTTTTGTCAATAATAATATTCCTCCAGAATATCTCAATATCTGTTTTTGTGAATCAGGTCTTGTGAGTAATCTTTTAGCTGTGATAAAATTGAAAGGAACAGGTAAGAAATTCATTTTCTCAGCTGAAAAAATTCCACATATTATCGCAAACTGTAGATCTTCGAAGGAAGTGACAGATTTTATCGGACAAAGATTTCACTCAGATCGAGCTTGGATTTAATGACACTTATTTCAAAACATATACGAGAGTCTAGATTATTTTGACTCTCTTTTTTTTAAAAAGACTGCTACTTGCCAATTCTATAATTAATGATATTATAAACCGTTGCTAATTCTGGCAATTTGCCCTTTCACATATTCAATTTTGTAAATACCACTATAAGGAGAATTGTTATGACTGATCAGCAAATCACAAAGAAAGTTTTGTCCACTAAGGTTCTCCCTATTTTCGGAAAAGTAAGGAGATGGTCTTTTCTTAAAGAATTTTGGTTTTTAATTTCTTCTCTTCTGATTGTTTTCTTTCTGCTTACAAGTACTCTTACGATTGCTATTTTCATGAACACAGTGAATGTGGCCTTTGTGCAGAGTCTGCTGTCGAAAGTGGTCAGCCTGGAAAGGTTTAATCTCTTTCTTTTTCTCGCAGTTTTCATTACACTAATCCTGGCTTACTGCACAAAAATGTTACACAGAAAATATATGCGGAAAGTAAGAAACAACGATCATGTATCACTCATGGTTTATTTAGATAAGAATGACTATTTGCAAGCTAGGCTTCATCTTCTCAAAAATAATGATCTAGGTATTTCCAAAAAGCTAATAGGAAAACCACGAAACGCGACTGCTGGTGTAGTATTTATTTTCGATCTTCGTGACAAAACAATACACATCAAATCGTTTGGGACCGCCGGCATTCTAAATAACCCTTGGGTTATTAATTCTGAATTCATTGAGATTAAAACCAATGAAAATTCTACTTTCGAATCCTATGTTAGGCTTATCCCGATCCATTTATTGGATAACAAAAAAGCTGGTTTAATTTACCCTTTCTTCTCTCCCCTGGTTTTAATTATCATGAAACTGTTTGAAAACTTTTCTCAGGTGATAAATTGGCCTCGTCATGAATATCTGTATGGACTAGTTGAGAATAGTCCCAATGAGTCTATGCTGGAAATAATGAGTGAAATACTCAGATACATTAATTCCTATTCCTTGACGGTAGCTGAACTGGATGTTCCGAGTGACGCAGAAGATGAATTCGCCGAAGCCGATTTGGCTACTGTGGATGATGAATCGCCAGTGAACGCTGATGTTCCTGATTTCAGTGGTGCTAAAGTTGTTTTAGCAGGTAATGATGCGGACGAGGAATTCGCTGATGCAGCTTTGGAATCATTAGAAGATGAGGGCGATGATCTCTTTTCGATTGGACCGAAAGAAAGTAAGGATCTAGACCTTGTATCTGATATCGTTTTGGATCCACCTAAGCAGGTTCCAACCCAAAGGCCTGTTATTGTGTCCGAAATCGATGGCGTGCGCGATTCAAAACATTGTCTCGGTCGCCCTCCCAGGCCCGGCAACCTCATGGATCAAATCAGGTCAGGTAACCGAGGTTCTCATCTTTGCGATAAAAAAGAAGAAGAAATTCTGGCCCCTAAAGACATTAATCAAGCACTGAAAAAAGGTGGGGAGGGCGCAAAAAAAAGCTAGAGATTCTGGAGGAAAAGGTGTTTCTGGCAAAGTTCGATTCACCAATTTCAAAAAACCAAGAAAGTAACAACTGACTAAGCAGGGGCGGAAATCTCGTGATTTCCGCTCTTTTTCTTGCTCCAAATACTTGACATTTCAGCTTATATAGTATAATATTCTAAGTTGCTCACTTGAAAATCCATGATCTGAAATAACAACTACTTCCCATAAATAAGGGCAGAGTTGATTATATACCCAGTTGTACAATAATATTGTACTACTGAACAAATCTTCCTATATCATAAACCCCCACGTTTATGAAGGAGGAAAAACGATGACTCAACAGAAAACTAACTGTGTTTACTGCAACGACACGATCGTTGCGCAAGTTCACAAACTGATCCTACCAGCCCTGCATCACAGCGGGCTTATAAGATCACTTATCCTGTTTCTCATTTCCCTGTTGGTAATAATACCTTTGGGAAGTGGGTATTTTTTGATCACAAGCGGTAATCACTATGCCCGTTACTTGCAAAAAATCATTGACCAGGACGTGCTGTTCGGACTACTGTTAACAGGTATTATGATTTTGGTATGTTCTGGAACTTGGCTTAGTGCTTGCCTTTTACAACGCCTGGGTAAAAGATTAAAATTCCATGCTTTTTACGAAGATGGTCAACCTCCTCACTATCATCTCGGCGATGAGAAGGTAACCCCTAATTTGCCCGGTTATGATCCCATGATGCGAGATATTCTCGGCGGTGTGGCAGTTGATTCCAAGGGTGAAGGTAAGATCTACGGACCACCAGCTACCAACTGGAAATTTGTTCGCTTCGTTCTTCCCAAGGGAATTCGCAATGAGAGCGATGTGGTTTTTGCCGATATGGCGAGGACAGCTCTCTATGTAATTCGCTGGGAACCGGACGGCGTGGACAAAAATGATCTCTTTTTCGGCAATGAGATTGCTTCGCACTCTCTAGCCGAACTGGTTCTGATCATCAGCCGTTGCCAAACTTATGCTGATTATCTGGAGAAAGGTCCGGAAATCAAACGGGAACTTTTGCAGATGCTGGATTTAGTGAATCCGCCGAAACCGCCGGAAGAACTAAATCAACCTCTGACCAGAAAAAGCTTGAGTGAATTCATTCCTCAGTGGCTGCGCTCACTCGGCCGCAAAATTCTCGTTCACAGCCAACCGGCTGCGTAACGAAAACCCCAACTGCAAGCAGTACGCAGTTGGGGATTTTTATTTGACAAAAACAAACATTATTGGTAATTTGATATGTCTTTTTGCTCTAACAACTTTTATTTAAGGAGGAAATAAGATGTGGCAAAAATGTGTTCTTTTTATAGTTTTGATTTTTCTTACTATCTCATCTGCAATTTCTTTTTGTCAAGAAACGAAAGAAGAGGAAAAGCTTCTTTTCTTTGCTGGTAGCTTAAGATATTCTATTGATCTTATGATCTGCGATGTCGAACTTGGAGATACAATCCAAACAACACCCGCTCACCCTGACGATTACTGGCTTTTTGACGGAGAAACAACAACTGATATAGCTGCCGGTAACAGTTATCGCATTGGCGCAACTACGGCTGGTGGTGACATATCGTATGGATCAGAGCGGCTTCGCTTAACTCTCGGGCTAGATTTAAGAATCCCCATGCGCGATGATGACTTTAGAAGTGGAATATACACTTATCAACAACAGGATAATGATCCACGACCTGCATTTGACGCAGCTTTCGTCTTCACTCAATTTTACTTTGACTCTCCAGTCTTCTTTGATGCCATTCCACACATTGGACTTGATGTTGTTGTTTTTAAGTGCTGGAAATCATCGATATCAGTCGAATATGGATGGCCATATACCGGCTTCACGGCCAGATCCGGTCATGATCGATATCTTAGCTGGGAAGAAGTAAAAAAGGAGAACTGGTCGGGATTTGGTAAACGCATAGAAATACAAATCAAGCCAATATATGGATTCGGACTCTCATTTTATAGAGAGGAATACGATCTTGAGTATCTTGATGAGCCCGCAAGTCTAGAAGTAATTGGTGTAACGATAATTTTCGCTCCATCAATATTTGAAGGATTCTAGTCAGTGTCCCCAATCGGAAATAATCGATTGGGGATTATTTTTTGAACAAAATTATTGTGTGGCTAAACATGAACCCTAATGACTTGCCCCGCCCCAGTTTTATTGAACTTAAAAATTTCAACAACTATATTGATACTAAATAGCATTACTTAACTATAAGTATCTAAGTTCTAAAAAACTGGAGCGGGGCTTGCCAACTTAACATAAATGATTTATACTTCTAAACACAAAAGTTCATTATAATTATTAAATGCTGGTGTATATAAATGTGGAAGTTAGATAATAAAAGACTTATCTAAGCAAGCGCGCTTCGTTTGAGTCTTCATATCTGAAATTCACGTTCTATGCACCTATGTAAAGGAGCATATTTATGAACGAAATAAAAAATTACACTTTGGAAGTTGGTGATAAAAACTTCTTTTTTGAAATTGGCAAAATTGCCAATCAAACAAATGGATCAGTTGTGTGCCGACTTGGTGACACAGTAGTTTTAGCTACAGTTGTTATGAGTCGTGATGAAACAAGTGCCAACTACTTTCCACTTATGGTTGATTACGAAGAAAAATTGTACGCCGCCGGAAAAATTAAGGGTTCACGTTTCATTAAACGTGAAGGTCGCCCATCAGACGAAGCAGTATTAACTGCACGCATGATCGACCGCGCTCTCAGACCTTTATTTGCTCAACATATAACTCGCGATCTCCAAGTGATTGTTACTGTTCTGTCTTTTGATGGTGAAAACGATTCAGATGTTCCCGGATTTTTAGCTGCCGCCCTAGCTTGTCAGATTTCTGATGTCCCATTTAATGGTCCCCTTGGTGCTGTGCGACTAGGAAGAAAAGACGGAACTATGATTTTCTGTCCCAATTTTTCAGACAGAACAGAAGGTGATTTGGACCTAGTTTTAGCTGGAACAAAGGATAAAGTCATTATGGTTGAAGCCGCAGCTAAGGAAGTTTCGGAAGAAGGAATGTTTGAAGCTTTCGATTACTCTAAAAAATATTTAGGCGAAATGTGTGATTTCTTTGACAAAGTTACAAAAGAAATTGGCAAAGAAAAAATGGATGTTCCGGCACCAGCTAAAGATGAAAAAGTTTGTAACATAGTTTCTGAACTGGCTGGCAAAAAGATTGAAGAAGTTTTGTTTGGAGAAACTAAGCTTAAGCGTAAGGATCTTGTTTATGACTTAAACAATGAGGTAGCAAAAACTGTCAAAGAAAAATTTCCTGAAGACGAAAGTAAAGCAGTATTAGCTAAACAATATTTGCTGGAAATGGTTGAACAAATGATAAGTGACAAGATTCTTAATGAAGGAAAAAGAATTGGTGGTCGTGCCATGGATGAGATTCGCCCTTTAACTGCCGAGGTGGGAATTTTACCTCGCACACATGGTACTGGTTATTTTATGCGCGGTGAAACTCAAGTTCTAACCGTCACTACACTCGGTTCTCCTGGAGACGAACAAATAATTGATGAGATGGAAGAAGAATACAAAAAACGCTACATGCATCATTACAATTTTCCTCCTTATTCTGTGGCTGATGTTAAACCGATGCGTGGACCTAGCAGGCGTGACATTGGTCATGGCTCGCTAGCAGAAAAAGCTTTGGAATCTTTAATTCCACCAAAAGAAAAATTCCCTTATACTATAAGACTGGTAACAGAAGTGATGGGATCAAATGGCTCATCTTCCATGGCTGCAGTTTGTGGATCATCACTTTCCTTAATGGATGCCGGCGTTAATATTCCTAAACACGTGGCTGGAGTTGCGATGGGACTCGTTTCCAACGCCGAAGGAAAATACCAAATTCTAACTGACCTGCAAGATTTAGAAGACAACGAAGGTGGAATGGATTTCAAAATTGCCGGTACTAAAGATGGTATTACCGCCATTCAATTAGACACCAAAACTTCAGGACTAACTGACGAAATTGTTAAGCAAACATTTGCTGATGCCAAAGCTGGACGAATGAAAATTCTAGCAGTTATGGAAAAAGCCATTGCTAAACCTCGCAAAGATTTATCTGAATTTGCTCCGAGAATTGTTTCCCTCACCATCAATCCCGATAAAATCCGTGATGTAATTGGACCAGGTGGTAAGAAAATCAACGAGATTATTGCTGAAACTGGTGTTGATATAGACATTGAAGACAGTGGTTTAGTGATGATTACCGGAACGCACGAAGCTGATGTGCCAAAAGCTGTAGAAATTGTTAAAAACTTAACTCGTGAAATTGAGGCGGGTGAAATTTTCACCGGTAAAGTTACTCGCATTTTCGATTTCGGTGCTATGGTAGAAATTCTGCCTGAAGTTGAAGGTTTAGTTCACATTTCGGAAATGGCTCATAAGCGCATTAATAAGGTTGAGGATGAAGTTCAAGTTGGCGACGAAATAACTGTAAAAGTAATTGAAATTGATAGTCAAAAACGTATTAATCTTTCTCGTCGCGCCATGCTGCCTCGACCAGAGCGTAATAGTGCTCCGCGCGAGAGAAATGATTCCTTCAATAAAAATCAGGACAAGCGTGATAACAACAAGCGCGATTTTCCTAAAAGAGACAAGAAAAAATTCTTTTCCCCTCGAAATAAAAAGTAATTAAAAAAGATGACGTCTAACCGTTCTCCTAAAAACATAATTATTGCCATTTTTATGGTGGTAGTAATTTTGGTTGTTGTTTATTTGGCTTACTGGCAGTTTTTTCGTACCAAAGATGTGGCTGAATTGGTAAAAGATACCACCACTCTTTATTTATCAGTTGATCTTACTAAAGCTCGCAACAATCAGGATTTAACCAATCTGATAACTAATTATGGAGGCGTTGAAATTTTAGAAAGAAATATTGGTCAATTGGTTTTAGGTTCAACTTTTGCCTTGAGTGGAATAGAGAGCAATTATGATTGGTTGGGTGACAATTTAACAATTGTAAAACAACCAATTAGTGCTGATAAAGACGTCTTTTCGATTATCATGTATATGAAAGACAAAGAAGGAGCTAAAAATTTCCTCGAAACCAGCTTAAAAAATATTTCGACAGAGGAATTTAATAACCACACCATTTATCAATCCGGTAATCCTCTTTATGTGGCTTATACTTATTTGCAGGATTACGTTGTGTTTTCAGAATCTATAGATGGTGTGCGCCAAATTGTTGACCAATCATCTTCTACAAAAAATAGTTTGGCTAAAACAGATTTTTACAAATCCACCAAAAAAGAAATTAACGCTGATACTTTAGCCACATTGCTAACCGACGGCAAAAATTTTCTATCAATCGTATCACTCGGTTTACCTCTTGATTTAGAAAGCTTAATTCCAGAAACTGGAACAGTAAATGCTTCTTTGCAGTTTGGAGCTATGCTTTCACAAAATTCCAATGGTTTATCACTCAGTGCTTTCTTACCTGCCAGTAATCCCGAAGGCAACGGCTTACCAAAACTTAGCAAAATAAATTTAGCAGAATTTGCTCCCGCCAATTCTAAATTATATCTTGAGGGTTCAAATATTATAAATATTCTTATTCCTTTGTTTGTTGGCAATGAAGATCCCACTCAAACTATTGGAAATTTACAAACTATTTTGTCTTTAACTAAGAAAGTTGATTTGCAGGCTGACTTTATAGACAACATTAGTGATTCTTTTGCTATTGTTGCCACCGAAAAACCTAATATGGATGTCTCAATTCCTAGCAATTATTTCTTAACCACTGTAAGTAATTATTGGGACGTATCATTGCTGGTAAAAAGCAAGGATGAAAACAAAGTTATGAATGCTCTGGATGCAATTATTAATTTAATAATTGAATCTAACAATTCTGCAATTACTGAATCTGCAACTACTGAAGGAGAAACAACTGAACTTGTAAACGAAGAAATAAAATATGGCGATTCAACCATAACTCATTATGAAGCAGGTTTGTTGGATTTATATGTAACACCTTTGCAAGAAACTATTGTTTTAGCCACCAATATTGAAGGAATTAAAAACATTATTGATGTGACAACTGGCAAAGTCGAATCTTTATCAAAAGTAACAGATTTTAAAAAGAACACCGACGCCACTTTCGAAAGTGCTTCTGATTTAGAAATCCATACTTTTTACTATGTCAACGTCGACAACAAACAAATTAAAAATGTTACCGGCGTTACTGGTCCTAAAAAAAGCAAATCATTCTTTAAAGGCTTAATCAATACAAAATAATGACATCCAAAAATAAAAGTTCAGTCCCTGTAAGAGTATCAAAATCTCCCTCTGTAAATAAAAAAACTGATTCTGTAATTGGTAAAAAAGTTGCTGATATTAAGAACAAAAAAGAGTATAAGCAAAATGTTTTAGCTAATGTTTTTCATATTAAGGAAGAAAATGATAAAAACAAGACTAAAAGAAAACATTTGCTTATTGGTGTTTTAGCTATAGTTATCGCCGTAATTTTTGCCTTATTTTTAGCTTGGCAGGAATACAGTTATTTTTTTGGTATTAAAGACAAGGCTGTAAATTATGCTCCCGCTAGTTCCTTGTTATATCTGTGGGCAGATTTAAATGATAATAAGAGTTTTCTGCAAACTGTTTCTAATTTAGCTGAGAATGAAAAAGCCAGTAATACCATCGGCACTGCCAGTGCTCTCCTTGATAAAACCTTGAGCGAATTTGAATTAGTTGATGATGAAATATTAAATTCTCTTGATAATGAAATGGCTTTGGGATTAATGAAAGCTAAAAACGGCACCGATGAATTAATTCATCCTTATATAATAATGAAGCTAAGTAACACTAAAACTGGTAAAGATTTTATTTCTGCCAAATCTAAACAAACTGGTATTAGATCGGATGCTCATCTTAATGTTTCTATAATTACCAAATTGGGAGACAATTCCTTAAGCTATGCTTTGGATAAAAATTATTTACTCTTTTCAACTGATCGTACAATTATTGAGGAAATGTTAGACAGTAAATATGAACGAGCTACTTCCTTAAAATATAATTCTAACTACAAAAAACTTCGTCGCTCTTTGTCTGCTCAACCTTTTATATTTTCCTATCTACAACCACAAGATTTATTTGCCGAGGAACATTATCTTAATCTCACCAAAGATCTTAACATCAATAATCTAAGTTTATTATCTGATACTTTTATAAAACCACTTTCAGAATTAGCCTTCACAATAACACCTACAAATAATAATCTAGCTATTACTTTTTCAACTTTAACAAATGAAAAACTATCTGCCATTAATGAAGATCTGTTTACTTTAATCCCCTCTGATTCCTTATTTATTTTTAGTGGAAATAATTTGTTACAAAATTCAGAAGTTTTAAATATCGTATCTGACAATGAAGCACTTAGTGAATTAGTAAGTTCTTTCTCGGCCAGCAATGAGATTACAGGCTCTTTTACAAAACTATTTACCAGTGATACCGCTGTTATTGGTTTACCAAATGCTAAAAATAGTTTTGACATTGCCACTATTTCTAATAAATCTGACAATTTTTCAGATAGTGATATAACCGTGATGACAAATTATTTTGCCGAGTATTATGGCACCTTGCATCCAACTGAAATAAGCACAACTTTATCGGATGGTTCAAGCGTAATTGAGTTGATGCCAGATGAAAATAAAAAATACACTACCGCCAACGAAAATGGCTTCACAATTTATAAAATTTCGGAGCCAGGAGTATCAGCTATAACAATTGCTCGGTCTGAAACCACTATTATTATTGGCACCACCGAAAGCATTGTTAACACAATTATTAATCATGAACCCAATAACGAAATTGCCAACAGTTTTTCCTTTTTCGATAAACCTGTGAGTTTCAATTATATAAATAGTGATGTTTTCCAATATACGGATCTAACGGACTATAATTCTTTGTTTGATAGTATTACTGCCATTTTTAAAAAACCTCGTAATTTTTTAAGGTCTGACATTACTATAAACTTCTAACTTTTCACTTATTTCTGTGGATAAGTTAGACATCCGTTGCAAAAGATAAAATTTGCCATGTGGATAAACAATTCTATTGTTCAAAAACCTTATGATGGGTTTTTTCATTTTACTAGTGTTTAAGCCAAAATCTTCTCCATGTCTACCTTTTACCTTGAATAAGGGTATAATGATTGACTTTTTCTCTTTTTTATGATAAGGTTTATAAAGAAGTGGAAAAATACCGCTCATTTCATTGATAAACAAATATCAAAATATTAAACCCTCGCCACTCTTTCATCACTGGAAGAAACCGGCTTAGGCGATCTGCGCTTCATTTGAGCTTAGATCCCCTAAGCTGCTCTTCTAGAAAGAAAACGACACTTTCATCAAAAACAAAAACAAAAGGCATAACATCAAAATAATGTGACTGCCATTGAGGCGGCCAGGGAAAGCTAAGGTTAAGTCGTAAACCATTTAGCGCCTATTTGGGGTTTAAACAGATGATCTTACGAACTGCTAATTCTTTAGCGGTTAATAAGTCAGCTTAAGCCCATCACAGGGCGCTGACGCCATTTCTTCTATGTGGGCGCATCAGCGCCCTGTAACACATTCCCGTTGCAGGGATTTTTTGTTACTAAATGTTGTATAATTTTCGCTTTCTGACTATAATAAATACACTAATTAAATTCTATGTCACATTTATCCGCCGACTTCATTTCTGAAATGAAGCAAAAACTGGAAGAAGAAAAATTAAAACTGGAAGGTCAACTTGAATCTTTTGCCAAAAAAGATAAGCATGAAGAATCGGATTATGATACTTCCTTTCCTGAGTACGGATCCACAGAAGAAGACAACGCCGCTGAGGTTGCTTCTTATGATTCTTCTCTTTCTGTTGAACATAATTTGGAATCTCATTTGGCTGATGTTAATGGAGCCTTAAAGAGAATAGAGGACGACACTTATGGTATCTGCTTAAAAACTGGTAAACCAATTTCTGAAAATCGCTTGCGCGCTCTTCCTAGTGCCAAATTTGCTTTGGAAAAATAAATGCCAATTAAGAATTTAAAAATACCGCCTAAATATCTAGTGGTGTTTTTATTTTTGGGCAGTCTCATAATTATCTTGGATCAGCTTTTCAAGAAACTGGCCATTAATTATTTTGCTCCTTACCCTGTCCAATTTGGTAAATATTTGTATTTAGAATATTTTATGAATGATGGTATTGCTTTTGGATTACCCCTGCCATCTTATTTGATGATAATTTTGCTACCCTTAGGTTTTATTCTTTTGTTTTGGCATTTTTTACAGCAAAAGAAAATTGTCGCAGAAACTATTCAACTCGCTTTTCTGCTATTGTTTGCGGGTGGTTTATCAAATTTACTTGATCGTTTTGTTTATGGACAAGTTATTGATTACATAACTATTTCTGGGTTTACTATTTTTAATTTGGCTGATCTTGCAATTTTATATGGTGCTGTGCTATTATTGATTCACGAACTAAAGACAATAAAATAGATTTATAACAACCTTGTGCGCTGGGGGACATCCCCAGTTTTTTAATTGCAAACATATGCCCACCATTTTATCAGCCGCCACTGTTGGTTTAGAAAGTTATCCTATAAAAGTAGAAGCTGACATCTCACAAGGACTTCCCTCTTTTCAAATCGTTGGCTTGGGAGATACGGCCGTGCAAGAAGCTAAAGAGCGAGTGCGTTCAGCTATCAAAAATTCTAAATTTCGTTTTCCTGATACTCACATCACAATAAATTTGGCTCCCGCCGACATAAAAAAGCAAGGACCAGCTTTTGATTTGCCAATTGCTTTATCGATTTTAGCTGCTTCCAAACAAATTCCCTGGCCCAAATCTGACAATTTGTTTGCGGCGGAACTTTCTTTAAACGGTAATTTACGTCCAGTAAATGGTGTTTTATCCATGTCTATTATGGGCAAGGATAAGGGAATAAAAAATCTGTTTATTTGCCGAAGTAATGCCAGAGAAGCCAGTCTGGTTTCTGGACATAATATTATAGCTGCAAAAACCTTAAAAGAAATTTGTGATCATTTGAAGAAATCTTCTAGTGTAGAGCCCTATGAAAAATCGGAAATTGAAATTGACACAAAAGATGACTTAACAGATTTTGCCCATATTAAAGGGCAAAATCAAGCTAAACGAGCTTTGACCATCGCTGCTGGTGGTGGTCACAACATTTTAATGATTGGACCACCAGGTTCGGGCAAAACAATGTTGGCCAGAAGCGTTCCCAGTATTCTACCAAGCTTATCGGAAGAAGAAATGTTAGAAGTTACCCAAATTTACAGTGTAGCAGGACTACTAACCAACAACCACGCTCTAATTACCAAACCTCCTTTTCGCAGTCCTCATCATTCCGCCAGCTCAGTTTCAATTATTGGTGGTGGTTCTTGGCCACGCCCGGGAGAAATCTCCTTGGCGCACCGGGGAATTTTATTTCTGGATGAATTTCCAGAATTTGAAAGACGCGTTTTAGAAGCACTGCGTCAACCTTTGGAAGATAACATTGTTCATATTTCGCGAGCGCAAATGTCACTCACCTATCCTGCTAGTTTTATGTTGGTTGCTTCGCAAAATCCTTGTCCATGTGGTTATGCTACCGATCCTGATAAAGATTGTGTTTGTAGTCCCCACCAAATGATTTCTTATTCCAAGAAAATATCTGGTCCTTTAATTGATAGGATTGATATGGTTATTGAAGTTCCTAAAGTTCCAATTACTCAACTTGCCAATAAAGTGAATAAAGAAACAAAATCAGCTGAAATCCAAAAATTAGTTGCCACGACTAGACTTTTACAAAATAAAAGATTCACCAAATCTAAATTAACAACCAATAGTGAAATGAAAACCATTGATATTAACCATCATTGTATATTATCCAAAAAAGCTAATCAACTTCTAACTACCGCAGCCGCCAAATTATTTTTATCGGCGCGTTCCTATTATCGGTTAATAAAAATTAGTCGTACTATTGCTGATTTAGATAACAGTAAGAAAATATATTCACGTCATGTGGCTGAAGGTTTGCAATATCGTTTTAAAGCCGAGGCAGTTTACAGTATTTAAAAATCTGCTAAAATCAAATTATGTTTGATAATATTTTTTCAGATACAACCAGCTGGTTTTTAGAACACGGTGTAAAAATCGCTCTAATTATTATTGCCGCTTTAGTTCTTCAAGCTTTTGTGAGATTGTCATCTAAAAGACTTCTTAAAATCTTTTATAAAAAAGCTAAGGGAACAAGGCCAGAAGAAGAAATTGATAAACGTTCCAGTACTTTATCAACTGTGATTGTTAAGAGCTCTCAAGTTCTACTTTCAGTTTTTGTAGTAATTACCGTTTTATCAGAAATGGCAATTAATATTAGTGCTTTAGTGGCCGGTGTCGGTATTGCTGGTTTAGCTTTAGGCTTTGGTGCTCAAGGACTTGTAAAAGATGTAATTTCGGGTTTATTTATAATCATTGAAGATCAATATGGTCAAGGTGATATTATAACCGTAACCAAAGAAACTGGCATTGTGAAAGAATTAAATTTAAGAAGAACCATTATTGAAGACCAAGAAGGAAATATTTATCATATTCCAAATAAAGAAATTACCGTGGTAAAAGTTTTGCAAGATTGGCCAAAATCCGAAAATAGTAAGTAGAAATTGATTAAAAATGTGGATAACTTTCCATATTTTTTGTTGCCCATTTACAATTAGGCTTTTATAAGCCAAATATTACTTCATCACACTTTTTTGACACCACTATATATTGTGATAATATAATACTTGCGACTACTATATGTTGTATAATAATTTTGTTCACTAATACTTCCTCTTTGTTACTATATTTAAGCTAATAAGTCGCATTTTTAATAACTTTTATGAAATGCCCTACCTGCCAACAAGGTGAAACCAAGGTTATTGATTCCAGAGCAATTAATAATTTTTCTATACGTCGCCGACGCGAATGCCTTGATTGTGGTGCCCGCTTTTCAACCGTTGAAGATATCGAGATTTTGAATCTGGCCGTTGTAAAAAGAAATGGTGATCGCGAACCATACCTTAGACAAAAGCTAGAAATTGGTATTCGTCGCGCTTGTGAAAAAAGACCCTTTTCTGAAGATGAGGTTCAAAATTTAATAAATACCATTGAGCATGATATTCAAAACGAGGATAGCAATGAAATTAAAAGTAAAAGAATTGGAGAAATTGTAATGAACAGACTCCGAGAAAAAGATCAGGTTGCTTATATTCGCTTTGCTTCTGTTTATAAAGATTTTAAGGATGTAGAAAGTTTTGAAAAAGAAATTAAAGTTTTATCTAAAGACTAAATAATTCTATTCACATAATTAATCAAAAAATGTGCGAGACAATCAAACAAAAACAACAACCAAAATTCAAACCCAAGCAAAATTTGTGAAGGGTCCACTAAAAATAAGAAAACGAAATGGTGATGTAGTTGATTTTGATAATAACAAAATCACTGAAGCCATTTTTAAAGCGGCCAAAGCTGTAGGTGGTTCAGATAGAAAATTAGCAGAGAAGATTGCTGCTAAAGTAGTTAAATCTGTTCAGGATATTGAACAACCAACAGTAGAAGAAATTCAAGATAAGGTAGAAAAGATTCTTATTGAAGAGGGCCACGCTAAAACTGCTAAAGCTTATATTCTTTATCGCGCTAAAAGAACTGAAGAAAGAGAAGCCGAGCTTGGTGAAGATGTAAAAGAAGTTTTGGAACTAAAAAAACTGGGCGTAAAAATGTCTCGCCAAGCCGTCCATGTTTTAAACAAGTCTGCTAATTTTGATGAAATTGGAAGACTTATATTTTTAGATCGTTATTCCATTAAAACTAAACGTGATGATATTGCTGAAGGTGATTTGGTAATTGTAATAACTAAAGACGAAATTAAATATCCTAAAAAAGATTTAGGTATTGTTAAAGAAATTGATGCTAGAAATCAAGAAGTGAAATTACACATGGTAACAGGAGTTTATGCCGACAAAGAAAGTAATTTTGAATTTACTCAAGATTTACTAAAATGTGAAAAACCTCGAGAAGCCATTGATGATTCTTATCAACGTATTGCTAAAGCTATTGCCAGTATTGAACCCGAAGAACAACAAGAACATTGGGAAAAAGAATTTTTAGATCAATTGCGTCAAAAACATCTGCAACCTGGTGGCCGCATTATGACCGGAGCCAATGTTGGCGAAGATGGAAAATATACAGAAAATTTAACTCTTTATAACTGCTTTGTAATACCAAATCCAGCTGACTCACGAGGATCAATAATTAAAGAAGCATTGTTTCAATTAATTGAAATTATGGCTCGGGGCGGCGGTGTTGGTTTGTCTTTATCTTCTTTGCGACCACGTTTGGCTTATGTTCGAGGTGTACACGGTCGTTCTTCGGGCAGTGTTTCTTGGGGTGGAATTTTCTCTTTTGCCACCGGATTAGTAGAACAAGGTGGAGCGAGAAGAGGCGCTTTAATGTTAATGCAAGCTGATTGGCATCCAGATGTGGTAGATTTTATTGAAGCTAAAATGGATAAAGGAACTTTGGAAAATGCCAACATCTCAGTAATGGTTTCTGACCATTTTATGGAAGCTTTGAAAAATGATGCTGACTGGCCACTGGAATATCCTGATTATGAAGACCCAGCTTATAATGATATTTATGACACTGAATGGGAAGGTGATATCTGGGCCTGGAAAGCCAAGGGTTATCCAACCAAAGTTTATAAAATTGTAAAGGCTAGAGAATTGTGGGACAAAATTATTACCTCTGCCCATGCCAGCGCTGAACCAGGAGTTGTCTTTATGGAACGCTACAACAAATTAAGCAATTCTTCCTATTACAACACCTTAACTGCCACCAACCCTTGTGGCGAACAAGGACTACCTGGGTGGGGAGTTTGTAATTTAGGACATTTGAATTTACCCACTTTTCTAAAAGTTTCTGGCAAAGACAAAGAAGGTCCGCTCTACGATGTTGATTGGGATAAATTAGCCCACTCAGCTCGCGTTTTAACTCGTTTCCTTGATAATGTTATTGATTTATCAGCTTATCATTTCGCCGAAAACGAAGAAAACCAAAAGCGAGAAAGAAGAGTTGGCGGTGGCACCATTGGACTTGGTGAAATGTTAATTAAACTGCGCTTAAAATATGGTAGTGCTGAATCAATTAAAATGATTGATAAAATTTATGAATGCATTACCACTAATATGTATTTAACTTCATCAGAATTGGCAGCAGAAAAAGGAACCTTCCCTAAATATGAACGTGATAAATTCCTTGAGACCGGTTTTATTAAAACTTTGCCAGAAAAAGTTAAAAAAGTCATTAAAGAAAATGGCATCAGAAATGTTACCTTAACCACTCAAGCTCCAACCGGATCGGTAGGTACTATGCTTGGTACTTCAACTGGTATTGAACCATTTTATGAATTTGAATTCTATCGTCAATCACGACTAGGTTTCCACAAAGTTTCTATTCCTTTAGCTAAACAATACCAAAAAGAGGATGGAACTTTGCCTGATTATTTTGTTTCCGCCATGGATCTTGATCCACTGGATCATATTAAAGTTCAAGCCGCTGTGCAAAAATGGACAGACTCTTCCATTAGCAAAACCGCTAACGCTCCCGCTGATTTCACAGTTGATCAAACTAAAGAAGTTTACGAAATGGCTTATGACCTCGGTTGTAAAGGTGTAACAGTTTATCGCGATCATAGTCGTTCTGAACAAGTTCTTTCTACTGATGCCAATATGGAAAAGAAAAATGACGAATCTGCTAACGGCAAAGGTGCTTGCAAAATTGAATTTAAGGATGGACAGTTAACTAAATCTTGTTCTGATCACTAAAATGAATAAGTCACCAGGGAAAATTCTCATTTATACCGGTGACGGCAAAGGAAAAACAACCGCCGCCCTAGGTTTAAGCGTTAGAGCGGTTGGTAACGGAAAGAAAGTATACTTTGCTCAGTTTATAAAGGGCCCCTGGCCATCTGGTGAAGATAAGGCCGTAAAAACAATTCCCAGAATTACTTTAAAAAAGTTTGGCTTGGGTTTTGTGGGTATAATGGGAGACAAATTACCACTTTCAGACCATAAAACAGCAGCTAAAAAAGCTTTGGCTGAAACTGCTAAAATTATAACAGCCGGCAAGCATGATATTGTTGTTTTAGATGAAATAAACGTGGCTTGTTCCTTAAAATTGTTAGAGCCGAGAGAAGTTCTAAAAGTGATTGCTAAAAAACCTTCTTTTGTTACAATTGTTTTAACTGGACGCGATGCTCCTAAAAGTTTTATAAAAAAGGCTGATCTCGTTTCTGATGTAAAAAGTGTTAAACATTATTTTGACGATAAGGAGATGGGAAAGCAAGGACTAGAATTTTAAAAGAATAAAAATGAATAAGTATCTGAAATTTATATTTGCCTTAAGCCTAGTTGTACTAGGTGTTGTTTTGCGTTTTGTGCGCATTGAATACTTTGCTTCATTTCCTAACGTAGAACCCATTACTGCTATTTCCATGCTTGGTGGATCAATTCTTGGTGGCGTTTATGCAATTTTTGTACCATTGTTGACCATTGGTATTTCCGATTTCATTATTGGCAATTCTAATATTTTTATATTCACTTGGTCAGCTTGGATAATAATTGGCCTTTCAGGCATTTTCCTAAAAAGAATTTCTAATAACAAAGTTGGTAAAAAAACTTTAGCTTTAACTGGTGCTAGTTTGCTGGTGGGAATTTTCTTTTATCTTTTCACTAACTTTGGTGTTTGGGCAACCACCCCCATGTACACCAAAGATTTGTCTGGGCTACTAGCTTCTTTTATGGCTGGTTTACCTTTTTTGAGATTTAATTTAATTGGCAATTTATTATTTGTTCCTGTGCTTTCATTTATTTCTTTGATTTCTTACAATAAACTTAAGGCTCTAAATTTAAAATCAGTCAAAGTTAAAAAACTTAACAAAAATCTATGATTTTATCTGATAAAGACATTAAAAAAGCCTTAAAAAGTGGTAGAATAAAAATGACTCCGGCACCAGATCTAAAATCTGCGCTTTCTACCGGTTCACTTGATATGAAGTTAGGCAATGTCTTCAGAGTTTATAATCATACTCAAAAATCAAGCATTGATGTTTCTGATCCAGCCAGCTTTAAGGATTTAACCTCAGAAATTGTTATTGAAAAAAATAAGGGTTTTATAGTTCATCCTCATGATTTTGTTTTAGGCGTTACAAAAGAAGCAATTGAATTGCCAAATGACCTATCAGTCCGAATTGATGGTCGTTCATCACTGGGAAGAATTGGAATTATTGTACACTCTACTGCTGGTCATGTTGATGCTGGCTTCAAAGGAAATTTAACTTTAGAGATTACTAACATTGGTGTCATGCCAGTAATCTTACGTCCGGGAATGAGAATTTGTCAGATTGTTTTTGAAATGATGTCATCAGCTGTAGAAACCCCATATACTAAACGTCTTGGAAGTAAATATCATTCTAAATCAAAAGCCCATGAAAGCATGTTGTGGAAAGAGGCGGTAAAAAAGAGAAAATAATTAAGATCCACAAAGTATTGACAAATAGCATATAATTTGCTAATATCTGGTGAGTATTTGGTACAGGTGTAAAAGCCTGTTTTTGTTTAAAACAAGCTAAAAGAAGTACTTATTTAATAGTACCGCTCACTCGTCGGTTAAGCCTATGTTTAGGCTTACCTTAATGATAACTATATCAAAACCCGACTATAGTAGCGCAAAATCTTCCCTAGCTTACCAAATATAATTATGTCTAAAAACATAATAATCGCCCTCACCTTGTCGGCTATAATAGTTACACTATTATTTCCTCAAGCTGCTAACGGGCAAAGTGTGAATTTAAATAAATTGGACAACAACTCTTTCACCCATTTAACTTCACCTCTAAACCAATCTTCAGATTCCTTAATAATTGAATACAACAAAAATCTTGCTGCCAAGAGTTATTTGCAACCAGCAGTTTATGCGGAAGCTTTTGTTGATACCACTGGTTATGATCGTATCTATCGCCAAGCTGCTAAAAAATATGATGTGCCCTGGGAAGTTCTGTCAGCTGTCCATTACGTAGAAACAAAACGTTCTGGTGATTCTTTTATAAGAAGTTATGCCGGAGCGCAAGGACCAATGCAGTTCATCCCCTCAACATTTCGCGCTTACGGAACTGACGGTAATGGTGATAACATCGCTCAAATCAATAATGTTAATGATGCTATATACTCGGCTGCTAATTTATTATCCCATAGCGGAGGTAAAGACAACATTAACAGAGCCTTACTTAGTTATAACCATAGTTACTCCTACGTTAATCGCGTTCTATCAATCGCCAAATCTCTTGGTTACTAAAAATGAATAAAATATAATTGAAAATACCCCTTCTATTACAAAAATAGTAGGGGTGTTTGAATTGTAAGCAGCTTCACCCTGTTTCATTGTTCATGCTTTTCCCAGTGTCTTCCTTCTTCTGCTTGTAGTAAGTAGCGAGACGCTTATTATATTGGCCTGTTCCTACTACTATCCAAAACACCGTTATCATTACGATCATTGAAACTAACCATACTGTGGACAAAACATCACCAGACACACTTTTTAACAATAGCAAAGGAATGATCATGCAAACACAATAAAAGGGAAATATTTCCAAAAAAACCATCCACCCTAGCCACTGTTCGACACTATTCGGAACATCTACGAGAATTCTAAAGACTCTTTCAAACCTTTGCCTGATATTCATTTTCTCCTCCTGTTTAAGGGACCGCTTCTAAAAGAACGTATAGAAATTACAAACTTATCTAATATAATTCAGAGGATTAACCTTTCTACCATTGACGATAACTTCAAAATGAGTGTGAATAGCACAACTGCCGTAAGCTCGTCCAGTGCGTCCCATATAAGCCACCACTTCACCCCTGCTCACATATTGACCAACACCAGCTACATTTGATGAATTATGATTATGACAAGTGGTAATACCATTACCATGATCAATACACAAACGATTACCATAACCACCATTATAACCATAACTGGAAACGGTTACGCGGCCGTTGTCGGCGGCATACAAAGGTAAATTAGAACAATTACCACCAGTGGTAATATCAAGAGCGGGATGACGATAACTAAAAGTTGTGGTGTAAGAACGTGAAGATGTTGGCCACAACAATGATCCGGTGGCAGCTTGCGGTGTTCCATAATTAGTTGCTGCTACACTGGTATTTGATCCGTAACCATAATTGGAAGCGATACTGGTTGGTGCTTGGGGAACTGGTTTTTTCTCCGGATCAGCTTTCTCGCCACCAGGAATGTAGAGAATTTGGCCAATGCTAATATCTTCTGCATTATTTAAATCATTATATAGAACTATTTCATCCGCATCAGCTTCAAATATGGCAGCAATTTTTTCTATTGTATCACCCGAACCCACTTGATGAGTAACGCCTTCAAATATAGGAATTCCCAATTCATCTCCTGGCTTTAGAGCGCTGTCAATATATAAACCTCGAGATTTATTTTCCCAATAAACTACTTCAGTAGAAACACCAAACTTAGCAGCAATGGTTGAAAGAGTATCACCAGGTTGAATTGTATATTGAATTACTCTATCGCCTTGTCCGGGAGTGTCTGGTAAGTCACCGTCGGGTGAGCTAGTTTTTTGTAGCGCCTCACCTTGAACAGTTGCCAATTCTTCCACCGCACTACCAATTTCATCTTCCGTAGCTGTTGTTTTTGAACCCGCCACAAAACCTTGAGCCGATGCTAAAGATTCTTCGGAAAAACTTTCTTCTACACTTTTTTCTTCGTAAGTTAAATTATTATTGGGAATAACCTCCACCGCTTCTTCTTGAGTTAAAAACGCTAAGACATTTTTTTCTTCGTCAATGGCGCCAAAACCTCCGTCACGCACCTCATTGGCATCTTCGGCAAAATAGGCCTGGACATTAAAACTGGTAACAAGTAATGTTAGGATAATAAAAACACCTTGGGCCATATACTTTCGTACTTTCTTCCAAAGCTCGTTTTTTTGTTCTTCGCTTAGAGTTATTTTTTTAAACATAATTGGTATAATTATGGTACAACACTGGGTTTTTCCGTCAAGGCGTTTGTACACAAAAAAGCCACCTGAAGCCAAATTTTTAATATGTTATAATAGGAAAACATGAATTTAGAGAAAGACTTAAATCCCGAACAACTACGAGCCTGCCAGACACTTGAAGGGCCTGTTTTGATTATTGCTGGTGCTGGGTCAGGCAAAACTAGAACTCTAACCTATCGTTTAGCCTATTTAATTGAACAAGGTATACGCCCAGAGCAAATTTTGGCGGTCACATTTACCAACAAAGCGGCCGGGGAAATGAAAACACGCGTCGCCTCCTTATTGTCTGGCAAAACAAATTCAGCGCAACCATTTGTCGGAACCTTTCATTCTTTTTGTGTACGCATTTTAAGACAAGAAATTACTGTTCTTGATTTTAAAAAGAGTTTTGCAATTTATGATACTGATGATCAACTGCGTACTGTTAAAGCGGCTATGAAAGAAGTAAACATTTCCACCAAACAGTTTGCCCCTCAAATGATTCTCTCCCTAATTTCTAAAAATAAAAATGAGCTGATTGAACCAGAGAACTTGGCTGATAAGAACTTAGAATACATCGAAAAAATCGTGGCTAAAATTTATCCAGTGTATCAAAGAATTTTAAAAACTAATAATGCTCTCGACTTCGATGATTTGTTAATGAAAACTGTAAAAATATTTGAAGCTAATCCGGAAATCTTAAAGAAATATCAAAAACAATATCAGTATATTTTAGTTGACGAGTATCAAGACACTAATCATGCTCAATACAAATTAGTTATGCTCCTAGCGGACAAACATCGCAATATTTGCGTGGTAGGTGATGACGCTCAAAGTATTTATGGTTTTCGCGGCGCTGACATCAGGAATATTTTAAATTTTGAAAAAGACTTTCCCGAAGCCGTAGTAGTAAAGTTGGAACAAAATTATCGCTCGACAAAAAATATTTTAGATGTTGCCAATGAAGTTATTGCCGCCAACACTAAACAAATGGAAAAGAAATTGTGGACCAAAAATCCTCCTGGCGAAGAAGTTAAACTTTCCCAAGTCCGCACAGAATATGATGAAGGCAAAACTATTATTGAAACAGTAGAAGCTTTAAAAAGGCGCGGCGTTATAAAAAGCTTATCAGAAGTGGCCATTTTGTATCGCACTAACGCTCAGTCGAGAGCGATTGAAGAAATGTTTTTACAAACACAAACACCTTATCAAATTGTGGGCGGCGTGCGTTTCTATGAACGTAAAGAAATTAAAGATATTATTGCTTATCTTCGGCTTCTACAAAATCCTAACGACGAAATAAGTTTAGCCAGAATTATAAATGAGCCTGCTCGCTACATCGGCCACGTTACACTCAATCGTCTTCTACAAGCCAGATTTGAGCACCACGAAGACTTTTTAACCTTAATTACATATATTGTTGACGGCAAACTACCACTCGCTATAACCCCCACAGCAAAAAACTCACTTAAAGATTTTGTTAACATTTTTAATAATGTTCGGGCTTTAACTAAACCTTCTTTGACTGAAGTTTTTGATCAGATCACCGTTTCCAGTGGTTATAAAAAATATTTACAGGACGGAACTGATGAAGGAGAAACGCGCTGGGAAAATGTTATGGAATTGAAAAGTTTGGCCGCCAAATATGATGGCTTACCATTAGAAGAAGCTTTAACAACTTTCTTGGAAGAAATTGCCTTAATGAGTGACATTGATCAAATGCGAGACGAAAAGAATTCTGTTACTTTAATGACCTGCCACGCTGCTAAAGGTTTGGAATTTCCGGTTATTTTTGTGATTGGAGTAGAAGAAGGTTTATTTCCGCACACCAATAGCATGATGGATGCAAGCCAAATTGAAGAAGAAAGAAGATTATTTTATGTGGGAATTACGCGTGCCATGAAAAACCTCTTTTTACTACTCACTCATAAACGTACAATTTTTGGTCAAACTAATTACAGCATGCCGTCACGCTTTTTAGACGCCATAAAAAGTGATCAATTTGCCAGTACAGAAGATTTTAATGACGTTGTCCCTTTCTCCGATGAAATCTTAGAAGAATTACCTCACTACAACAAAGGCGATGTGATAGATCATCCATATTTTGGTGAAGGCGTTGTTAAAAACTATCAAAATGGTATTTTAGAAATTACCTTTCAAAGAAGTGGCAATAAAAAAATCGCCGCAGCGGTGGCACCATTAACCGTAAAAAACAAAGGCGACGAAATTGAACTTGATTAAAAAGTAGTCAGCAAAACTAAAATCATATAGAGGGCATAAAGAATAAAAACATATTTTTCTTTAGCCCTTTTATCATAGACCAGAAAGAAACCAACTATTCCAAATCCCAGCGAACCAACAAACAGCATAAAATTCTGCAAGATTATAGCAAAGAGAGTAAAGGAGGCAAAAATTAAAGTTCCTATTACCAATTTGCCAGCGCGCTCTCCTAAAAGTGTCGGTATAGTAATAACGTTATTAGCCTTATCACCTTCACGATCTTTTATATCTTTGGCATTTAAAACCAGAGTGAAAATAATTAGAATAAGACCAATTATGCTTTTAGGAAACGAGGACAGATTATTGTCACCAGTAAATAGAGCAAAGCCGGACATGGCAATAAAAAGAGTGGCCAAGGCTATCACAAAGGAAGTGAGAAAAGGAAAGCGCCTTAAACGCAATGGTAGAGCTGAATAAACATAGGAAAGCGCGTTTATGCCCATTATCAGCAAGAAGAATACATAACCAACAATGCCAGCGGCTAGGACTGAAATTATAAAAGAAACGACTCCTAAATAAATAAATTCTTCTTGGCTGATAGTTTTTTTAATTAGGGGTCGGTTTTTATTTGTAACGGCATCAATAGCAGTATCATAATAGTCATTTACAATTACAGAAAATGACCAAGCAGAAATTACTGCTAATGCCAAGGCCAGCACCATCAAAATTCCGGCGGCCGAAAGATCTAGAGGCTGATTTAAAACAATGGAACCTAAATAAATTCCTGAGCCCAGAGCCACAATCTGAAACAATAATCTTAACAAACGCAAGTTCTTCAAGAAGGCCCACAATTTTTCTTTACTTATTAAACCGTACCAAATCAGTAATTGGATAATTAAAATCGGCAAAAGAACTAAAGCCATGTGCACATCAAAAAGTTTTTCGGTATCAAAAAATTCAATGGCAAAAATTGATTTAGGAGTAAACAAGGTATCAATTATTTCTTCCCGCCCAGAATCTAAATGCGCCGGATGAGCAACATAAACAAATAGCGAAGGCAAAGCTCCGTAAAAAAAGGCCACTAAATAGGAAACTATAAAAGTGGAAACCGCTTTCCATAAAGATCTAGTTTTGTGCCAGACATACCAAGTAAGAGCAAGCATAGCGAGCAGAATTTGCACGCGCATACCAAAAGTAATTCCGGGACTTAAAATTGGTCCAAAAAAGGAAAATAAGTTGGAAATTAAATCATTTATGCCTACAAACATATAGGCCATTTGGTAACCCTTGCCCCAAGAAAGCAACAAATCAACAATTGGCGCCGACCACAACAAAAAGAAACCAAAGGCAAAAAACTTCGAAATCTGTTCTATTCTCTCTTTTGTAAAAAACGCCGCTACTAAAATTAAAGACAATAGCAACGTGAGAAAGAAAATGGTAAGATGAAGTATGTTTACTAGATTGTAGGGATTATAGCCGTTGGACGAAACACTTTCCAGAATCACGCGTACAATAATAACACTAGCAATTAGTGCTAACCACGAGGCAAAATTGTAATTTTTGTTTTCCAGTTTTTGTATGAATTCCTTAACCATAATCTTATTCTACTAGAATTTATGATGAGTAGCAAAAACATTTTTCAAACAACCTTAACCAAACACCAGAATTTGGTTAATTCCCATTTGAACAGCATTATAAATGAAGCTTCAAAAACCTATGATTCTTATGACGAAAATGTGAAAGATTTGTTTGCTGAAGCTTGCAATTTGGTAAGCAGAGGCGGCAAACGCTTTCGGGCCTCTCTTTTAATTGCCACTTATGAATTTTTTGGTGGTGAAAATAAAAAAGCTATTTTAGATTTTGCCGCCGGTTTAGAACTGGCTCACGCCGCCCTTTTAATTCACGACGATATAATTGATTTAGATGAAATAAGGCGCGGCGAAAAAACAGTTCACGTGGTTTACGAGGAAAAAAGAGCTAAGCAATACGGTTACAAAGTAGCCTTACTGGCCGGTGACCTTCTTTCTCATCTGGCCATGTCAGTAATTTTAAATTGTGATTTTGAAGACGAAATAAAAGTTCCGGCTTTAACTTATATTCAAAATCGTTTGTTTGATACCGGCATCGGTCAATTTATTGATATTCATTATTCAAACGAAAAGAATTTAACTAATGTTCCCACTGAAACAATTGTGAAACTTAAAACTACTGGCTATACAACTCTTAGCCCCATAATTTCGGGAGCAATTTTGGCACGTACCGAAAAAACAAACCTAGAAATCCTGGCCAGTTATGCCACTCTCATTGGTGAAGCATTTCAAATGCAAGATGATCTGTTAGGATTTTTTGGTGACGAAAAAACTCTTGGTAAACCAGTAGGCTCTGATTTTAAAGAAGGCAAATTAACGCCCTTGGTTAAAGTTTTATTTTCAGAACTGGATAAAAAGGATATGAGTGATTTTGGCCAAGCTAATGTTTCACGTGAAAAAATGGTCAAAGTAACAACTTTGGCTAAGGCAAAAAATATTGATAAACAGATGACTTCAAGTATTGCCCAAATTACAGGTGAAGCCAGAGAGATTATTAAGAAATCAAACTTTACCAAAAACAGCCAAGACTTCTATGTTGAGTTGGCAGACTATATGTACCAAAGAGTTTTATAAAATATTTTATGAATAAAGAGAAATTGAAACAAATTATAAAATCACTTGATACTGCGCCTCTAAAAAAACGAGGTCAGCATTTTTTAATTTCCGATAAAGTTGTTAGCGATTTAGTTGGAGCAGCTTCCCTTTCCAAAAAAGATAAGGTTTTAGAAATTGGCCCTGGGCTGGGCGCTTTAACCGAAAAACTAGTTGAGCAAGCAAGAAAAGTTTTAGCTTGTGAAGTTGATGATAAATTAATTTCCTATTTGCAAAATAAATATCAACAAGAAAATATTGAGATTCTTAAAGCAGATATTTTACGGCTTGATTTAGCCAAATATTTTGAAAATAATAAATATAAAGTTGTCGCCAATATTCCTTACTATTTAACTTCGCATCTTTTCAAATTCTTTTTAGAAAATAAAACCCGACCGGAATTAATGGCGTTTTTAGTCCAAAAGGAAATTGCCGACCGACTTACTGCTGAAGCTCCTAATGTTAGTTTGCTAACACTCTCAGTTCAACTTTACGCTGAGACAAAAATAATTTCTGTTGTGCCAAGTGAAGCATTTTATCCCGCCCCTAAAGTTGATTCAGCTGTAATTTTACTAAAACTGCGTCAAACACCACTAATTGCAGAAACTTTAATTGCAGATTTTTTCCATCTAGCTAAAATTGCTTTTGCTGCTAAACGTAAACAGATTCACAACAATTTGGAGTCGGGATTAAAATGGGAAAAAGATAAAATTATCCAACTATTAAAAATTAGCGCAATTGATAAAACGCGCCGAGCAGAAACTCTCACTTGGCCAGAATGGGAATCTTTGACCAGGAAATATATTAGGATAAAAAAAGACCCGCGTTTGCAGGCCTAAATGATAATTTTTGAATAGAACTAATAACCATCTTCACCAGTACTGTGCCTTAAAGATCTACATGAATCTAAACAAAAGTCACTTTCTTTCATACCCTTACCTATATCCTCAAAATATTTTCTTGGATCCGAGATCAATTCACTGTGTATCCACATAATATCTCGACAAAGAAAATTAAGGGGGGGCTCATCTGTAAACATCCCTGTGAACTGTGGGTTATCTAGTGATGATCGTTTTGACCCAGGTAGTATTTCACATTTTCGTGGTTTTCTGCTTAAAAAAGCTGCACATTTAGGTCTTTTTAACATGAAAAAGGATGATAAAGAAGTCATTTTTCTCCTCCAAAAAATAAAAAGAACGAGTTTAAAACATCCGATTAGAGCCAACGATTACACGTAAGGCACCTGTAACAGTTTCTATATTAATTGGAAACTGTTTTATTTTTGTACCGTCTGCTACTAGCTGAACTTTGTCGTTGGTATTTATATTTAAAGTTTCCCGATTAAAATAGGAAATATTTGTACTCGTAAAACTTCCTTGACGAAATTCTTTAAAAACATCGGGATCATTTTCCCCAGAAGGCAAGAAAAAGAAATCTAGACGACCGTCAGTAGGATTTATTTTTGCTGATTGCTCGGAAGCAATTTTTAATTCTCCTGCTTTGTGATAAGGCGAAATATTGACCACCATGGCTTCGCGCAGTGGAATGGTCATAATCGCTTGTTTTTTGAAAGGGACTTTAATAGTACAAGATTTTGGCAACGGCATTGCTTTTCTGTTAAACATTCCCCTAATTTCTGTTTCTTCTTCACCCGCATTCAGCCTTAGGGTAGTTAAAAAATACTCTTGTCCCACTTTTCCTAGATCCACATCTTTAATTTTTCTTTTAGCAATATCCTGACAAGCTTTATGACCATGGGACATACCAAGTACTTTGGCAATGTTACTATCGGTATCCATGGGGATAAAACCAAAACAAGACGGCGTTTTACTTTTTGCCATCTCATTTATTGTTATATGCGCCGCCTTATCACTCCCAACCATAATAATATTACTCATATTGCGTTTCAGCGCATCTTTAACGATTTCGTTAATAGGACGTAAGGGAGTGCTTTCGGTATGTTCATCAGCAATTCCAAAATTAGCCAGCTGTAATTGGATTCTATCAGCTTCTTTACGAAACTTTCTTTTGTTGCCAATATTTTCGTAGATGAAAAAATACATTGCCGTTTTAAATATTTAATATTTTAAAACGGTTTATTAAGCAACCGGCTGATTTTCTTTAGCCTTAACTTTGTCTGTAACTTTTGCTTCTTTTACTTCTTTTTTCTCAACTTCTTTTTCCATTGAACAGTTACCAGAAAAGACTGCACCTGAAGAAATGGTTAAGTTTTTGGCTTGAATATCACCTTTTACCTTACCGGTGTTTTTTATTTCTAAACGATCGCGAGCATGCAAATTACCATTTACTTTTCCTGACACAAAAATATTTTCCGCTTCAACATCAGCCTTAACAACTGCTGTGTCACCAATATGAACTTCTCGTTCGGTAACGACTTTTCCTACTACTTCACCATGAATAGTTATATTGCCTTGGCTAGCAAATTCTCCTTCTAATTTTACAGAATTACCAACAACTGTTTCGTTGCTTTCTTCTGTTTTGGTTGTGTTTTGATCTTCTTCGTTTTGATTATTGAACATAGCCATAATAATGTTATTTAAGAATTAGATTCTTCTTTGTTAGTTGAATTTTGTTGAGCTTGCATAATGCAATTTTGTTCTTCTTCAGATAAAGGATGTTCAGAAATTCCACCGCGAATTTCTTTACAATAAATTCTAGTGCCATCACGTCCATATAAACTGGACAACACCACACCATTATTCTTAGAATCCAAAAAAGCCACAGCAAAACTTTGATTACCGCCAGTATCACCAAAAGGATTGAATCTAATTACTCCCACCTTGGTAACACTACGACTAACCACACGACTAAGTCGCTTACCCACATCCTGTAAATCTCCCACTCCGGCTTGAGCTTTTCTAATATCTTTCGCTTGTTTTTCCAAATATTTTTCAACTCCTTCACCCTTAACTCCAGCTATTAAATTTTTTCTTTGCCCTTGGTACCTAAATAAAACTATGGTCAAATAAACTTGCCATAGTAAAACTATTACTCCTACACCTAAAGCGATATAAATTAAAATCGTTTGATTCATAATGTTAATTCATCTGTCTGAATTATACCGCATCAGAAGTCGCTGGTAAAGACTCTGTTTTTTTTATAATAAAATAGTGTTTGATGATTTCAATCGAGAGAATTACTACAACCGCTACAGCAGCTATTATGCCCCAATCCAATAAATTTAATGGCACGGTATGAAAAACAGCCTGAAACTGAGGAAGATAAACGGCCAAAAATTGTAAGCCAATACCACCAAGAACTGTCCAAATTAAATACTTATTAGAGAACATATTCTTCTGAAATATGGAATATCTTAAAGTTCGACAACTAAATACATATATAAGTGAGTCTATACTAAGAGCCGTAAATGCCACTGTTCGCGCATGTTCAATGCTATAGCCATCTTTGAGCAACCACCAAAATATTCCCAATACACCAAATCCCGTAATTAAGCCAATAACTATAATTAAAAGCTTCATTTCAAAGGTAACTATTGGAGAATCCTTCTCTTGTGGTTTTCTATTCATAATATCTTTATCGGCTGGCTCAAAGGCCAAGGCCACTCCAGGTGCTCCATCAGCAACTAAATTTATCCACAGAATTTGAGCCGGTAGAATTGGTACCGGCAATGCTAAAAGCAAAGTACTCAAAACTAAAATAATTTCACTTAATGAATCGGACAACAAATATAAAATATTCTTTTTTAAATTATCAAAAATTAATCTACCTTCCTCGACGGCGGCGGAAATGGTTTTAAAATTATTATCAAGCAAAATTATATCGGAAGTTTCTTTGGCCACCTCGGAACCAGAACCCATCGCCACACCAATGTCAGCCGCTTTTAAAGCCGGCGTGTCATTAACTCCATCACCTGTCATGGCCACAATTTCTCCTGCGCGCTGTAAAATATCTACAATTTGTAATTTATGTTTGGGAGTAACGCGAGCAAATATTTTTGCTCGCGGTACCAAACTTTCCAAATCAGTTGTAGACAAAGTTTCAAATTCTTCACCGGTAATCACTTCGTCTGACTTTACATCTAAACCAATATCTTCAGCAATAGAGAGAGCGGTTAGTTTGTGATCACCTGTTATCATTTTAATTTTAATACCAGCACTTAGGGTTTTCTTTATAACATTTTTAATTTGCGGACGAATCGGATCTCTGATTCCAATAAAACCTGTGAAAATTAAATTACGTCTAGATTCTTTTTCTAAGTTAATATTATCGTCAGTGGACACTGTTTTATAAGCCGTCCCAATAACGCGATATCCTTTTCCACTCAGCTCGTTAACTTCTTTTATAATTTTATCAGCTGTTTTTCCATCTAAAATCTGGCGGCGATCATCCTGATAAACATAGTGAGAATATTTTAGCAAAACCTCAACACTTCCTTTTACAAATATTTTACACTCCTTATTTTCTTCTGAGCAATTTAGAGTGGCCATGTATTTCACATCCGAATCAAAGGGCACAATGTCACGACGCAAATATTTATTTTCCAATTCGTTTTTATAAACGCCGGCGCGACTGGCCATTTCTATTAACGCTACGTCTGTGGCTTCACCAATTAAATTCCAGCTCGTAGGTTCCTCTTTAGGATTTTCTATTTTTGCGTCATTGCATAAAACAGAACTTAACATCACATTGGTCAGAGCTACATCTTGGCTAACTAAAGGGGATAGGTCTGTGACCTTATATTCTTCAGTTATCGTGTCAATAATTTCAGCTTCCATTTCTCCGGTTGTAATGGTGCCTGTTTTGTCTGTACAAATTACAGTGGTACTTCCCAAAGTTTCGGCGGCAATTAATTCTCTAACCACTGCCTGCCTTTTCAAAATTCTTCTCATGCCAATGGTTAATATAATTGTAACCATTACCACCATGCCCTCAGGTATTGCCGACACCGCAATGGTAACAGCAAAAATAAACATCTCTCCCACCGATCTACCCATTACAACTCCAATTAGAAATATTATTAGACAAGCAATAAGGGCAATTCCTCCTAACCAATATGACATTTTAGAAATTCTTCTTTTAAGTGGCGTTTGTTCTTCCTCAGCCTCTTTTACAAGCGTAGCTATTTTTCCAAACTCGGTATATTTTCCGGTTGCAACAACGACTGCTTTAGCCGATCCACTTGTAACTACCGTTCCTGTATAAGCCATGTTAATTCTGTCACCGAGAGGAGTTTGCTTTTCTAAAACCTCTTCTTCATTTTTGTTAATTGGATTTGATTCTCCTGTTAACACGTGTTCCTTGGTCTGAAAGTTATTTGTTTTTATCAATCTTATGTCAGCCGGCACCTTGTCTCCCGCATCTAATAAAATTAAATCTCCTGGTACTAAATCTTCGGCATCAATTTCCGATACAATTGCTTCTCTTACAACTTTGGCTTTTATTCTAATTATCTTTTTTAATTCCTTAATTGTTTCTCGTGCTTTGTTTTCCTGAAAATATCCTATTATTACATTTATAAATACTACTGCCAATATAACAGCTACGTCCAGTTTTTCACCCAACCAAAATGAAACTAGGGCCGCTCCAAAAAGAAAGTACGTAAAAATATTATTGAACTGGCCCAAAAATAGAATCAGTTTTGATTTCTTTTTTTCTTCAGGCAACATATTAGAACTATATTTTTTTCTTCTTTCAACGACCTGATTATTTTTTAAACCACTATTAAAACTTGATCCTAACTTTTTAAGGACATCTTCCTTCTTTAAATTGTAGGGGATTTCTATAATCATATTGACATAATAACAAAAATGACGTGGTATGTCATTAATGGACTTTACATATTATTAAGCTTATTGTCAAGTTCCTTGTAATTTCTGGTAATTGATAAGGCTATCACAATAAATAATAAGATATTACCCTGATCTAATGACCACGGATAATGATCAAAAATCATTATTACTAATAATGCTAGTAAGGGTAATAAATTTAGAATATTTCTTGTATATGTTTCACGTGAAACATTTTTATTACTAATTGTTTCACGTGAAACAATTAACGTTATAAGAAATATTGATATTAGAAGTCCGAATACTATTATAGAACCAATTATTCCCATTTCAACTATAATAAGCAAATATGAGTTGTGAATTGGTTGAAGCTTCCACCATTCCATCTCTGGATTATTAGAGCTTAGTTTTTCTATGTAATTTCCAAATCCGGTACCGAACCAAACATTATTCTTAAATCCATCACTAAATTTTTGAATATCATTTACTCTTACGCTTTCATTTTCTGTAATGTTAATATTTTGTTCCAGTCGAGTGAAAACAAAATTGTTTAGTAATATTAATAATATAAAAGATATTACCGCAACATATATCAAATGTTTCACGTGAAACATTTTTCTATTTATTGCAACAGTAAAGGTATAAATAGCTGTTGTTAATAGCAATGCTAACCACGCTGATCTCGAAAAGGTAAATATAAGTGAACTAAAAAGAATTCCGTAAATTAGTATCAAAATTGATTTATTTTGTTTCACGTGAAACATTATTTTATTCCACATTGTTTCACGTGAAACATTATCTTTCAAATTTGTTTCACGTGAAACATTATCTTTCATAAAACATGTTAGCAAGTATATGATTGATACTACCAATAATCCACCTAATACATTTGGATGTAGAAGTGTCCCATAAGATCGTAAATAGTATATTCCATCAATTCCTATCTCTGCAACATTTTGTATTTCAGTTGATAATGCTTGCTCACCAATTATCCAAAGATTCATTGAAGACTGGTTAGCAAATTGTAAAATTCCAATTATTGATTGTAATAAAGCACCAAAAATTATGCCCCAAATAATTGCCTTCCTATTTTTTGTTTCACGTGAAACATTTATTAAAGTAAAAAGGAAGATTATATAGAATATTATCTTTGTACTACTATATATGTTATTATGGTCGCTATTATAATTCTGGTAGCATATATATAAGATTAGAATTATAGCTGACCAGATTATAGCATTTTGCCAAACTACCTTATTGTGCTCGAATAGTGTCTTAAATAAATACAATATGACGATGACTATTATTAGTATATCAGCATAATATAAAGCGACATTAAGCCATTCAACAAATCTTCCATTTACTAAATTATCTTCAAGATTAAAAATATGCCTGCGTGAAAACCAGGCTGTTGTTCCTAGTACAAAAAGACTCAATTTCAAGAGATTGTTTACTGCTTGTTCCATATAATTTAATTCTATCACTATAATTTCATTTACAACAATAGCATTCTCTCATACAATGAGTTATAGCTAGCCCCCGTAGCTCAGCTGGATAGAGCACCACACTCCTAACGTGGATATCGCAGGTTCGACTCCTGCCGGGGGCATATTGACTTGCACAATATTTTAGTATATAAATAATTTCAGTCGATAATGCTAATTAGTTCAAAAACGTTTTACCGCTTTGTGGTACGAACACGTAGATAATTAGAGATAAAAAAGACACACTCGAAATTAGGATTAGAGTCCCGCTAAGCGGGACGATCACGAATTTCGACTGAAAAGAGAAGAAATGCGTATGTTGAAGTAAATTCGCAACAGTGGATTTACAAATGCAGGAGCATTACTCCGACGTGGGCCCATAGCTCAGCTGGTAGAGCGCTCCCATGGCATGGGAGAGGTCAGCGGTTCGATCCCGCTTGGGTCCACCAAAAAAACACATTTATTTGTGTTTTTTATGATAAAATTAAACTATGAAAAATTCAAATTCAAAACTTATAGCCGGTATGGATGAGGCTGGCAGAGGATCCTGGGCGGGGCCACTGGTTATTGGTTGTGTTATTTTAAAAGACAAAAATATTTCTGGAATTACTGATTCAAAAGTTCTTTCAATCAGAAAGCGAGAACAACTTTTTGACAGAATAGTCGCTTCAGCTCATGATTGGTCAATTGGAATAGCAGAAGCATACGAAATTGATAAATATGGTTTAAACACAGCTTATTTCTTGGCAGTTAGAAGAACACTTGAAAGGCTTTCTATTAAGCCAAATAGTGTGCTTTTTGATGGCAGACAAATAAAGGAAATTACCTATCCAAAAATAAATTTTGAATTCATTATTGGTGGTGATTCTAAAATAAAGGAAATTTCAGCCGCCTCAATAATTGCCAAGGTTTTCCGGGATTACTATATATTGAATTATGAGGATAAATATTCTCATTACGGATTTAAAAATCATAAAGGTTATGGTACAAAAGAACACCAATTAGCCCTAGAAAAACACGGCGCTCTGGCCTTTCATCGATTTAGCTATAAACCCCTTAATAAATACCAAAAATCTGTTAACAATTAGTTTGTACAAAGAGTTGTAATATCGTATAATAAATATAATAAGGATTACGTATTTTATAGCTAAATAAACATGAAAAAGAATAATATTTCTTCATATTTAAAGAAGATGTTTTTAGGAACAATTTTAGTTTCCTTTTTTATTATTCTAGCAACTCAAGGCCCTGCCAATGCTTTCATACCAATAAATCCTGATAATACACAACTAAAAAGCACTTCTAGTTGGAGTAATAATAATTGGAGCGGAGGAACAGGACAATTTGCTTACACCAGTTCTTCTTCGACCAAATACTTATGGGACAAAAATATAACAGCTGGGGGAAATATTCAACTTGATACCGGCGCTTCTTCGTTAATAGTTGACAAAGCTGTTGCGGTCTCTAATTCAACCTCTGCCGGAATTCAAACCGCCCCTTCAACCGCTGCTATAAAGGGACCCAATCAAAATTATCATCTGACTGCCTGGTCATCAACGGGGGCAACAAAGAATATTGGTTATCGTGTTTATGATGCTGAATCAAATGCTCAAGACGCCTCATCAGATACCTTAAAAACAAACTCTGTTACCTATGGAGGAACTGAAGTAATTACAAAAACAGGTAGCACACCAGTTGCAAATGATTTTCTAGCCGCTGTAGCTTGGCATGATAATCAAGACGGAAACTACGATGTAAATTTTCATGCTTTTCGAGAAGGATTTGTTGGTGATGAATGTGAATTAGTTAAATATTATATTCCGGTTCAAGCCAGCGCTCAAGATGATAATAATCAGATGAATCCTGACGGACACATAATGAATGGTGTAGGCTATGGTTGGTTTGCAATGTTTTGGGAAGATGACAGAAATGGCAACAAGGATATTTATTATAATATTACGAAAAATGATGTAACTAAACTGTACGATACTGACGTACTAGTTAGTGATAATGACGGTATAGGTGCCGTTGATAATGACCAGAAAAACGTTACAGTTATTGGCTCAAATAATTATCTTTTAGCAGCTTGGGAAGATTATCGTAATTATAGCAATGGTTTAAATAGTGATATTTATTATCGATTTGTTAAACCTGATGGTGCGGTGATGCAGTTTGGGAATAGTAACGGAACAACTACCAGCTCAAGAGTAAGTGACAACAACACGAGTTTAAAACAGAATCCAAAAGTAGCTCTCGCTAAAGACAATAGAAACCTAATGATTGTATGGGAAGACTCTCGTAATGGAAACGTCGATATTTATGGTCATCGATTTAGATTTGCTTATTCTGATGATAATGACAATGTAGCCATTGAAAATGTTGGAGAAGATTTCAAAATAAATCAAATAGACGCTGGGAGAGATGACCAAACATCACCAAACATCGCCTATGACACCAGTGGTAATGCTTTAGTAATTTGGAAAGATGGGGGTAGAAACAACTATACTTATGGCAACAAGGTAGCTTGGGGTGGCAATATATTGTATCCGTATGATTTTAAAATTTCTGGCAACACTGGAATTAGTAATGAAGAATATGCTGATGTGGGCATTGATCAGAACAATAATACTCAAGTAGTTTTCAGTAGAAAACCAGCTGTCATATCACTGGATAAAGAAATTTATAGAGTAAAAGTTAAACCTGGGTACGAACCAAGTGGAGTTTTATTATCCTCAGTTTATTATACTGGTGGAACTAGCAACTTCGGAACAGTTAGTTTTGAAGCAACTCAACCTGCCAACACAGAAGCTGTTGTGAGCGTACGAACAGGTAACTCCGCCGTTCCATATGATAAAAGCAATGGACCAGGAAATTGGACTAATTGGAAAGATGTAACCTCCGGACAAGATATGTTATCAATTCATGATCGTAGAAAATATCTACAATACCGAGTTTATTTATCAAGCACTGATCCCGCCACAACTCCTACAGTTGATAATTTGGTATTTAATTATAATAATATTTTTAAACTTAATTCCATTGAACCAACAGAAGGTTCAGCCGGTGATAAAGTTTTGATTCGTGGAGAAAATTTTGGTAACACGACTGGATATGCTTATAGATATCGTGGCACCGCTTTCGAAGAAGCCTTAGAAATATTGGAGTGGTCAAACACAAAAGTGTTAGTAGAAATGCCAGCGGGCGTACACGCAGGAGCTAGTCCAATTAGATTAAAAGTTGAATCATATGAAATTGAAAGTGAAGAGAACTTTACTGTCCTACCAGGAACCAGTAATCCCATAACTTTGTCAGTTGACGCTAACCAAGATGGAATATATACAGACAATGGCATGGAAGTTGGACCAGGGGATTTATTAACCTATAAAATAAGCTTGGCTAATAACGAATTGGGACAAGCTCGAGATTTAACAAATATTAATGTAACTAACCTAGTTCCGACCGGAACAACTTACGTACCCAATTCTTTGTATATTGGATCAACCCAAGTAAATTCTGATAATTTACCACTAGCTAGTGGTTATGCAATTAGAGATTTACCGGCTGGTGAGTTTGAACAAACCGAATGGGAAAGTTCTGGTCAAGCTGATTTTTCTAACCCCGCCAAATACAGTAATGGAACAAATATTGAAGACGCTTCTCAAACCGTAATTAAAATTGACCACGACTCCGAGGATACAATTCAAACTTATGATGACGAAGTTGTGTATTGCGATTCAGTTGATGTAGATCAGATTACTCCCGATATTGCGGCTGACAGTCAAGGAAATATTATTATAGTTTATGAAGAAGGTGGCAATATTTATTCTTCTCGTAAAGATGTTAATCAAAATGCTTGTTCAATATCAAGAATTAATCATACCGCCGTTTCCGCCTCCAATCCGCAAGTGGCCGTTTCAGAAAATGGTAAATATGTGGTTGTTTGGGAAGATAACAGAAATTCTTCTCAAGACATCTATTATCAAGTTGTTTTGGCAAATGATAATAAAGCCAGCGCTCCTGTGCGAGTCAATGATGATAATGCAAACGTAAGTCAATACAATCCTAATGTTGCTATGGATCCAATGGGTAATTTTGTGGTGGTCTGGGAAGATATGAGAGAAGAATATACCGATGATGATACTGATATTTATTTTCAACAATATGATTATGATTTAAATAAAAAAGGATCTAATGTCCAGGTTTTAAATGACAGTACAGAGGAAACTATTAGTGCTAATCAATCTGATCCAGCAGTCGCCATTGATCGTACAACCAATTTTGTTGTCACCTGGGTAGAGAATGATGGTTCACTGCAAATCATTTATGCTCGCAAGATAAATACCGATGGTTCATTTAACGGCTCTCGCTTCCAAGTTAATGCCGACATTCCTGGAACTACTTATATAAATCCGTCAAAACCTAATATTGCCTTGGATAGAGTAGGATCCATGGTTTTTAGTTGGACTGCTGAAAAAAGTTTAAATGACAAAGATAAAGACATTTTGATCAGAAGATTTTCCAAACAAGGAAGTCCAGTTGATAGTACATACGCCACACGAGCTAATGATGATGAAACTTCTTTCGTTCAAGATTATTCATCAGTCACTATCAATGATGAAGACTTGACCAATCCATTTTTTGTAGTTATCTGGAATGACCAGAGAGTTAATGGCTCATCCAACAGCACCTATGCTCAAACTTTTGATTACAATGAAAACAAAATTGATGAGAATAATATCGAATTGCAGATTGAAAAAGTAAACGAAACCAATCCTTCGGTCGTCATATTGCCCAATAATGGTTTTTATTCTGTTTGGGAAGAAAAACCAGTCTCTGAAGATTATAAAAAGATTTATTATGGTGGTAGATATTACGAATACTATAATACCGCTTCCTTGGAATCATCAGTTATTGATTTAGGAGGATATGTAAACTTTAACACCTCTAATTGGAGCGCTAATGTACCAGCTGGCACGTCTTTGCAAGTTGCTGCTCGAGTTGCCGACTCTAGAATTAGTGAAGGGCAATATAATTGGACAACCTCGTGGATAAATCTTAGTGATGGTCAACCAATTAATGAAGATTTAGATAATACGCGCTATATTCAGTACAAAACTACTCTTGCCACTTTAAACCCTGACACAACTCCAATCCTTAGAGACATTGCCTTTGATTACACCTCAGAAGAAGCTATTACCTTCCAGGCAACTGTTAATAATGTAATTGAAACAGAAACCATTGATAATCAATCATCATTTACTGCCGACGAAATTTTAGACACTGGACAAGGATCTACAGGTTATAATACCTCTAGTAGTTCTACTAGTAGTTCTAATAGTGTTTCCAATCCCGTTGTTGCTGACCCACCAGCTATAGTAACCATGACCGCTGATTTAATTTCTCTTGTTGTTGATCAAAACGAATCCACCAAAGTTTATGCTGAAATAACAGATCAATATGGTAACAAGGTGGAAGATGGTATTGAAGTGAATTTATTCACCTCTGGAAATGGCACACTTGACGTTGAAACAGCTACCACTGTTGATGGTGTTGTGGAAACAATTTATACAGTTGCCGATGAAGCTTATGGCACCGAAACCATTACGGCTGAAGTTGCAGACGAAATACAAGGCACAATTGATATAACCTTTTACAAAGAAAGTTTACAACTCTCCAAAAGCGTGGGCATTAATACCGGTAGTGTTTTAGGTGCAGTATCAAATAACGAAAATGTTTTAGCCAAACAAGAAACCAGCGCCGCCACCTTCTTATATATTTTAAATGTTTCCATAAATATTCTTTTGTGGGTACTACTTGCTATCATATTAGTATTCCTAACCAGAGAAGTAATTAAAGCCATTGCTCATAAACAACCAACTCTTGCTGTTTTAAAACATCGCTTCAGTGTTATTACTTCTATAATATATAATATAGCAAAACGACCAGCTGTAACTTTTGTTATCGCTTCACAAAAAGATAAAGATCAACAAGGAACCTATCAATATTCTTTTACAACCTTCAAAAAAGAAAGACAAACCACGGTTTGGACAATTTCTTCAGCCCTTTCCCTAACTCTTGTTAAACTAGCTGTGGGAGTAATTTTGCCTTTAATTCTCTTAAACTTCCCCGGAGTTCTTCTCGCTTCACCTTATGATGATAACGGAAAAATAGTGTCTGGTGGTGACGAATTAACATACCGCATAGATTATACCAATGTTGGCCAAGAAGAAATAAATAATATTAGAATTCAAGACCCAGTTCCATCAGGACTTAGCTTCATTTCCTCATCTATTTCTATAAACAGCATTCCCCAAACAGATATTCAAGATTCTGACAGTGCTCATTACAGCCCATCATCAGCAGACACAACCTTTTCTATATCAAGTGTTGCGCCCAGCAGCTCTGGCTACGTTTTGTTTAGAGCCAAAGTTCCTAATCCTAATGCTTTAACTTCAATTTCCAACAATGCCACGGGAACATTCGATCCCGGCGCCAGAACAGTTAGCAGTAACACTACCAGTAATCCAGTGGTTAATGGCTCTATAAGTGGGGTTGTCTTTGACGACAAAAACAATGACGGTCGTCAAAATTCAACTGAAAATGGTTTGCAAAATGTAACCATTAATCTGTACGAAGACAATGGTGATCGTGTATTAAACAGAGCACTTGATGATCTTATTCTCTCCAGCTCTTCCAACACCTCTGGAAATTTCAGCCTAAACAATATTGGTGGCCAGTCTTATATAATTGATGTCGCTTCAAATAGTTTACCAAACGATTACGGTAATACCACACACAATGAACCAATTTACGTTTCCTTATATGCCGGTGAAAACTACGCTATTAATTTCGGATACGGTTTAAATGTAGGCACAAAAAATCCTGATCAAGAAGAGGAAGAAGTCGTGATTCCCGAAGAAGAAGCAGTGGAAATTGAAGTTGATGCAGATAACAAGAAAGGTTTTGATAGAATTATTGATGGCGCCAGAGATATTTTTAATACTTTAACAAACGCCATTTCTGATGCTTATAATAAGAACATCGTCAATAATGAAGCCCTGCAAAGAGTCAATAATCAAATTGCTGTTCCTTTGGTAGCCGCTTCGGCTTTATTGAATAGCTTGATGGCTTTTGCCTCATCAATTGCTCCATATTTCACCTACTTACTACGCTTTATTACTGATCCTAAATTGCTTTTCGGCGGTACTGCTAAAAGACGTAAAAAATGGGGAACAATTTATAATTCTCTTACTAAAACTCCTGTCGATTTAGCCATTGTACGTTTGTTTGAAAAAGCCACTAATCGCTTGATCGAAACTCAAGTTACCGGCAAAGAGGGTCGTTATGCTTTCATTGTTGAACCCAACAAGGAATACTATATTACCGTTAAAAAAGACAATTATGTCTTTCCATCAAAACTATTAAACAATATTGAGAAGGATAGCGTCTTTGAAAGATTATATTATGGCAATCCTTTTACAGCTACTGCAGAAGAAAAGAGCAATGGCAATGACATTCCCCAAACATATATTCATTACAATATTCCTCTTGATCCAGCTGAAGATGTTGTCTTTTATGCTAACCAAGGTCAAATTATTAAAACTACAAATAACACTTTAGCCAAAATTGCCCAGCTAGACAAAACTAAAATTGCTGCAGAAAACCGTAAAATACTAAAACGCAATGTCCGCTTTGGTTTCAACAAAATTATAGCCTACCTTGGGCCAACAATTGGTATCCTCAGTTTCGCCATATCTCCATCCTATTATACTGGCTCCTTCCTTATTGCTCACATTATGTTATTCTTCCTTTTCAAACGCCTAACTACCGGAGCCAAAGTTAAACCTTGGGGAATTGTCTTTAATGTTGATACCACCGAAGCGATGTCAGGAGCTATCGTAAGGCTTTTTGACGCCCAATATGGTAAACTATTATTAACGAAAGTAACTGGTCGCGACGGACGATATCAATTCTTAGTCGGTCCTGATCGTTACATTTTAACTATTGAAAAAGATGGCTATTATTTCCCTCCCAAACAAGTTGAAATAGAAGGTGGCAAAGAGGGCGTAGTAAATAGAGACATCGGTCTTAAAAAAGGAAATCCGCCTTTAAATTAAAAATATATGACAAATAATTTTCTCAATCCCGATAACATAATATCTAAACTTACAATAAAAAATGGTAGCCAAGTTGCAGATTTTGGTTGTGGTTCTGGATATTTTTCTTTTGCGGCAGCCAGAAAAGTTGGTGTTGATGGCAAAGTTTACGCCGTTGATGTCCAAAAAAGTGTTCTTTCTGCCCTGCAAAGTAAAATCAGATTAAATAATGTGGCCAGTATTAAAACTATTTGGACCGATTTAGAACAAACAAATAGTACAAAAATTAAAGATGATAGTTTAGACGCCGTTTTGCTTGTTAATGTTTTATACCAATCAAATAATCATAAACCAATTTACGAAGAAGCGGACAGGGTTTTAAAAGATGGTGGGCAAATTCTAATTGTGGAATGGAAACCTGGAACTGGATCTCCAGGACCAAATGATGAGCAAAGACTTGACCCCGACAAAATAAAAACTGAATTTGGAAAATATGGTTTCGATATTAAAGAAGAACTTAACGCCGGCTCACATCATTTTGCCTTCATTCTCGCAAAGAACTAGATCTCTACAAAAAATCGTTTTCTTTGAACTGGGGAAACGATTTTTATTATATGGAATTATGAAAAATTCATCACCACTAGGGAAAAGAGGTGAAGAAATTGCCTGTAATTTTTTACAAGATTTAGGCTACAAAATAATTACTGTAGGTTGGAATTGCCGTTACGGTGAAATTGATATCATTGCTCACGATAAAAATGAGCTGGTTTTGGTTGAAGTTAAAACCAGAACTTCTCATCGCTTTGGATCACCTGAGGCAGCTGTTACCAAACAAAAAATGCAACGTATTTTAAATAGTGCTTATATCTATTTACAAACTATCAAGCCCAGAAGATTTCGGTTAGACGTTGTGTCCATTATGCTTAAACAAGGTCAAAAGTGCGAAATCAAACACCTTAAAAACGTCTCACCTAATAATCTATAACTCTTATGCTTGCCCAGTCCTAGTTTGTGTTCTAATTCCCTTATTTTAGTAAAACTGAAGCTTTAGCTTGCCAAAATTTAAAATATAAACTATTATAGATAAGCTACTAAATTTTAGTAGACACCAAACAAGAAAGGAGCTGGTCTTAAATGACTAAGGAAAGTTCGAAAATGAGCTTCTCCGAGCTTATCGATAAAAAATCTGAAGAGCCCGACACTGACATTGAAGTTAGTGGCGACGGCACCATGGGAGATTTACTAGAATCTTCCACCATATCTATACCCCAGTTGGGAGACACTGTTGAGGGTATTATTTTAGATATAAGCAAAAACGCTATTTACGTGGACCTCGGTCCCTACGGCGTTGGTGTTGTACGCGGCCAAGAACTTTTTGAATCAATTGACATGTATGACGATTTAAAAGTCGGCGACAAATTGTCTGCTAATGTTGTTGATTACGAAAATGAAAATGGCAACATTGAGCTCTCATTCAAACAAATCTCCAAGCAACAAGCTTGGGAAGATTTAGCCAAGAAAATGGACGACAAAGAAGTTTTATCCGTTAAAATTAATGAAGCCAACAAGGGTGGTTTATTAACCATTATCTCTGGCCTTCCTGCCTTCCTGCCGGTTTCTCAATTAACACCTGAGCATTATCCGCGCGTTGAAGGAGGAAACCAAGATGAAATTTTAACTCGTCTAAAATCTTACATGGGAACCAAATTTAAGGTTCGTATTATTGGCGTCGATCCAGGAGAAGAAAAGCTTATCATTTCGGAAAAAGCTGCTCACGCTGAAGAACACAAAGAAAGACTTAAAGACTTTAAAGTTGGCCAAGTTGTCAAAGGAAGAGTTTCCGGTATTGTTGATTTTGGAGTTTTTATAAAATTTGATGATGATCTTGAAGGCCTGGTTCACATCTCGGAATTAGCTTGGCAACGCATTGATGATCCCGGCGATATTGTAAAAGTCGGTCAAAAAGTTGATGCTGAAATTATTTCTATTGATAACGAAAAGATTTCTTTATCAATGAAAAAATTGGTAAAAGATCCGTGGCAAGAAGCTATGAAACATTATAAAGTTGGTCAAGATGTTGAAGGTGAGATTATTAAAATCACACCCTTTGGCGCCTTTGTTCAATTGGATAACGAAATTCATGGCTTAGCCCACATTTCTGAGCTGGCTGGTAAAAAAGATGTTAATCCTAAAGACATTTTCTCCATCGGTGAGAAAAAGAAATTCCGTATAATATCCATCGACCCAGACAACCATCGCTTGGGGCTAACTTTGAAAGATTCAAAATCAACTGAGTCAAAACTAGAAGTTAAAAAAGCTAAGAAGGAATAAACACCAGCCCCGCCAAAGGGGCTGGTTTATTCAAATATGCTGAACAAATTTAAACGGACAATTAAAGAAAATAATTTAATCTCTCCGGGAGATAAAATTGTGGTGGCGGTTTCAGGCGGCCCCGATTCGATGTGCCTGCTAAAAATGTTGCAAGCGATTGCTAAAGAATTTAATTTAAAGCTTTGCGTTGCTCATTTTAATCATAAAATGAGAAAATTAGCTTCTGATAAAGATGAAGAATTTGTTGCGCAATTTGCCAAACAAAATAAACTACCTTTTTTCTCTCAATCTTCTCACAATAAATTAAAGGGAGAAACAACAGCTAGAAAATCTCGTTATAAGTTTTACCGGCAAGCCAAGAAACATTTTCAAGCTGATAAAGTTGCTCTGGGACACAATTTAAATGATAATGTAGAAACTATTATTCAATTTTTCTTACGAGGCTCTGGGCCACTTGGACTGGCTGGAATTCCCATTACCAGAGATTTCTATATTCGCCCTTTAAGAGAAATTAGTAGAAAAGAAATTTTACAATTTCTAAAATCTAGCAATACCTCCTACCGTTTAGACGCTTCTAATCAAAATGTGAAAATTTCCCGTAATCGTATTCGTCACGAATTAATTCCACTATTAAAAACCTACAATCCCAATCTAATTTTTACCCTTAATCAAGCCTCAAAAGCCCATCGCTTGGCAGTTGATACTATTTCAGAAATTGCCGATAAAGAGATTATTTTTCTACAAAACAATAACTCTCTACACTTCTATATTGATGAGATTATCGTTGATCGTATTGAATTTAAGAATTTAAAAAGAGGACTACAAAATGCTGTTTTGCACAATTTACTAAAAAGACTTTTACCCAATCTTTCCAATATTACAGCTAAGCATGTTTTAGCCATTCAAAAATGTTTTGCTTCCAACAAAGTTAGTGGTAAAATTGAGCTTCCAGCAGGATTGCATTGTGAGTGGGGATATGATAAAATCGCTATCAGTTATAAACCAAAAAAAGAAGTTTTATCTAATCCAGAATTTGTTGATTTAGAAAAGAAAAGCACTTTTTCAGAATTCAATTTAGAGGTTTTGCCCTCTCAGCAAAAAGCGGTAATTTCAAAATTTGTCCAAGTTTTTGATAAAGATAAAACGGGAGATAAATTGCTTATCAGAACTTGGCAACCGGGCGACACGATTCATCCCAGGGGCATGAAGGGTAAGAAAAAACTGCAAGACATTTTCACCGATTTAAAAATTCCTAAATTCCTGCGCAATAAAATTCCAGTTTTAACCACTCAATCTAACAATATTGTTTGGATCGTAGGTATAAAAGCTGATCGCAAATTTTTAGTAGGTAAACAAACAAAGAAATATTTAACCTTAAAAGTTAAACCATTTAAACAATCTAACATTATATACAGTTATGAAAAATCTATTTAAAAATTTTGGTTGGGGACTACTCTTCATTATAATAGTAGCCACCGCCTTTTCTTTCTTTCAATCGCCGGTAACGCAACCAGAAAAAGTTCCCCTCTCAAATGTGGTAGAAAGAATTAAAAACAATGAAGTTGATTCTTTGGTTGTGGAAGGTTCTACAAAATTACTTATAACTTTAAAAGATGGCACGGAATTGGAATCGCAAAAAGAAGCTCCCGCCAGCATTGTAGAAGCACTTAATAATTATGGCATAAATAAAGAACAGCTTGGTAATTTGTCAATTGAAATCAAAAGTGAATCTGGGGCCGTTTATTGGCTAACAGAACTTTTGCCTTTCTTGTTACCATTTTTATTTTTAGCCGTTTTCATCTACTTTATTGCTCGTTCTGTGTCGCGTGGTAACAATAAAGCCATGTCTTTTGGCTCGGTACAAAACAAACAACAGGAAAATAAAACCAGAAATAGAATTACTTTTAAAGACGTAGCTGGTATTAAAGAGGCCAAAGAAGAACTTTATGAGGTAGTTGATTTCTTAAAAAATGCTGAGAAGTTTTCTGCTGTTGGTGCCCGCATTCCCAAAGGTGTTTTATTAATGGGACCTCCAGGATGTGGAAAAACTTTATTAGCGCGAGCTGTGGCTGGTGAAGCTAAGGTTCCCTTCTTTCATATTTCTGGTTCAGAATTTGTGGAAATGTTTGTTGGCGTTGGTGCTTCACGTGTCCGCGATTTGTTTAACAAAGCCAAGAAAAATGCCCCAGCCATTTTGTTTGTAGATGAAATTGATGCCGTAGGAAGACAGCGTGGCGCAGGTCTTGGTGGTTCACATGATGAGCGCGAACAAACTTTAAACCAAATTTTGGTAGAGATGGATGGATTTGATACTAACGATCGCGTAATTGTCATTGCTGCTACCAATCGTCCTGATGTTCTCGATCCCGCTCTGCTACGACCAGGAAGATTTGATCGTCGCGTGGTAATTAATAATCCTGACATTAAAGAGAGAATAGCTATCTTGAAAATCCATAGTCGTAAAAAACCACTTGGTAAAGATGTTGATTTGAAAATATTAGCTCAAAGAACTCCTGGTTTTACAGGCGCTGATTTAAACAACCTTTTAAATGAAGCGGCTATTCTGGCTGCTCGTGACAACAGAAAAACAATCACCATGAATGATTGTATTCAAGCTACAGAAAAAGTTATGATGGGACCAGAAAGACGCAGCCATGTTTTGGACAAACACGAAAAGAAAATTGCTGCTTACCATGAAGCCGGCCATGCTCTAGTTGCTCATTTCCTACCTTATTCTGATCCAGTTCATAAAATTTCTATCATCTCGCGCGGTCAAGCTGCTGGCTACACTCTCAAACTTCCTGAAGGGGATAAAAGTTTTCATTCTCGCAAAGAATTTTTAGATGATCTTGCTGTTACTTTGGGTGGATATGTAACAGAAAAATTGGTATTCTCCGACCTAACAACAGGACCAAGTTCTGATCTTAGACAAGCCACAAATCTTGCTCGTCGTTTAGTTAAAGAATTTGGTATGAGTGAAAAATTAGGTCCTATTACTTTTGGTGATAAAGAAGAGATGATATTCCTCGGACGAGAAATACACGACCAAAGAAATTACAGTGAAGAAGTGGCTTCAAATATTGACAAAGAAATAAATATTCTTATTCAGGGAGCTTTACATAAGGCTGAAAAGATAATCAAGAAACACGGTGATATTTTAGAAAATATTGTTAAAGAGTTATTGGAAAAGGAAACTTTGGAAAGAAAAGAATTTGAAGCCATTGTCGGCACCCCAAAAATAAAATACCGTAATACTATAAAAAGCCTTTTGAAATCAAGTAAATAAATACAGTCGAAATTAGGTGCGCATCCAGCCCCAATTTGTAAAACTGGAGCTGGTGAGCACGCATTTCAATTGATAGGAGAAGGTGATAGCGTTACCGATTAAAAATGGTGCGCAACGAGCAAAGCGAGCGAGCACATTTTTAATCAGAGAGGAGAAGTGATACGAAAACTGCAATTTTACAATTTGAATTAGGAGCGGAAAGGCGCTAGCCTTGAGCACGAATTCAAATTGAGAGGAGGAACCGCTTGTAAGCGGCAGAAATCAAACTTGTTTGATTTCGAAAGCTGTAGAGCTGTTCCGACGCGGGCCCATAGCTTAATGGTTAAAGCACCCGGCTCATAACCGGATGAGTCCTAGTTCGAATCTAGGTGGGCCCAGATAGTTGGCATATGGCAAATAGCAAATAACTTATAGCAACAATTCTAAATTTCCATTTGCTACATGCCATTAGCTCTAAATAATGTTCACACAAATAGTTAGAGCGCTTGGGCAGGCTCGATACGCAAGTTTTATTTATAAAAATGGGCTCGTAGCTCAGTTGGTTAGAGCGTTTGCCTGCCTGCTGGCAGGCAGGCTCGACACGCATTTATACATTTCACCAAAATGGGCTTATAGCTCAGTTGGTTAGAGCGCTTGCTCGACACGCAAGAGGTCAGTGGTTCGAATCCACTTGAGCCCATTTTGATGAAATGCTTATCACAAGCCTACCTGCCGGCAGGTAGTTTCGAATCCTGTACCACCCATGGTTCGATTTTCTCACCACAAGTTGGCTCGATAAACTCACTATAAACCAGGTAAAATCTCAATCTTTTGAGATTTTTTAAATACTTAATTATTCGTAAATTTCCCTTTTTGTGCTCCTAATATTACTATAAACAAGCTTGGGCTTGCTTTATTTGTCTCTTTATGTTATAATTAAACATATTTAATTATTACAACCATGAGTGAAGAAATACGCATAACAATGGTAGAGCCTGGCGAGGAACCAGAAAACTCACATAAATCAAATGAAAAAGATTCAGATACTACAGACACAGAAAAGGAATCTCCTTCATTAGAAAGCAAACAAACCAACAAAACACCTAAATCAGAAAACAATCAAGGAATTGAGGATTCTTTAAGTCCAAAAAATCAAGAATTTTATGCTGGTATGTCAGAAAAAGAAAAGGGGTTCTTTGGTAAATTTTATGAAAAAATACAAAAAATACCTGGCGCAGACAGAGTTGTCGGAAAACTGGAAATTGCTTTTAGCGAAATATTGATGCAACGCCACGACAAAAAAGCTACAACCCAAAAAGATGAATTAGCCCAATTTGATAAAAAAGGTAAGGATTATAAACAGTCGAGGGAAGATATTAAAGCAATCATGACAGATATGAAAGAACGTGGAGCTTTAAATTCGAACGTCGAAGCCTCTCTTCAATCAGAATTAGATGATATAGATAAGAAAAGTCAGAAATTGGGAAGTAAAAAAGAATCAATACAAAAAAGTATTGATGACAGAGACGACAAAATTAGTCTTTATAAAAGTGAGCGCGATAGAATAGCTGATAAATTTATTGAGCATTATAAAGAAAAGCTTAGACCTTCGGAAAAATTAATAGCGGACCTAGAAACAGAAAGAGATCATGTCAACTTACTTGAAGCAGTTGCAGAAACTGAACGGGAAGATAAAGTGGAAAAATTGAATGCTCTAATAAATGATAGAAAAAGTATTGAAAGTGCCTTAATAAACATGGGAACTAAGGAAAGAAAAATCCATAAAAATAAGGCCATAAAACAAATGGATGCTTTAATAGCCAGCAGTCGTGCAGAAATAGAAGGAGCTAAAAATGAATTTGCTAAAAGAAAAGCAGAAATAAATAAAAAGATTGCTGATATTAAATCTAAGTCCAGAAAGTATAGAACAAAACTTACAAAGTTTGAAAATATTAAAAATGGAGACCCAAGAACAGTAAGGGAATCACAACAAGTAGATAGAAAACCTTTTCCCGAATTTATGCATCCCAATAGTATTGATGAATTACCAAGTGGCGGCTCTTCTGCTCCCGAAAGAGCAGATTCAGACACAGAAACAACATCGGCTGACCAAGATGAAAAACAACCAGGTTCCGGCAAGAAAAAGAAGAAAACAACAGACAAAGCTAACAACACCTCACCTGAAACATCATCAGAAGCAGCCGAAAAAGGAGATAACAAATTTAGTGTCGAAGCTTGTATTTCTACTTGGAATACACTCTTGGAAAATTCATATGGTGAAGCGGCAAAAAGTGTGATGATCGATTCTAATGATTTTATTAAAGCAATCAATAAATCGAAGGAACACAAACTAAAAGCTGAGGATTTTACCAGAATATTGCCCTTTTACTTAAAACTCAGAAAGAAACCTGTAGATAATTTAGGTGAAGCAACGGCTAATTTTATTGAAAAAATGAAAAGTTCTACTTAAAGAATAATACATAACCATGAAAAATATTCAAAACAACAAACAAAATATAAAGTCATTAAATAGTCAACTTGATGATTTAGTTGATAAAGCAAAAGGTCTAGATCAAGAAATAAAAGATAGTAGCGCTGAAAATATGAAATCTTTAGAACAAATTAATGAAAAAGTAGACAAAGATATTGAAAAAGTTGAAAAGATTCACTCGGAACTAGATCAGATAGAGAAAGAAACGGGAGATGAACTGGACGAACTATTATTGAAACAAGCAAAAGATATTGCTAGCGAGTAATAATACTCGCTAGCAACTCTCACTGAAAAAATCTCAAATCTTTTGAGATTTTTTCATAGGCTGATATACTAAATTTATGAAGTCTAAAACCATATTCGCCAAAGAAAATAATGATCGCTTAGATCGTTTTTTATGTGCTAAATTTCCAGAATACTCACGTTCTTATTTTTCTAACTTAATTAAAGCTGGACAAATTTTAGTTGATAACAATAAGGCCAAAGCAAGCCAAAATATAGTAAAGGATCAAAAAATAGAAATATCTTTTCCAGAGAAAGAATTTTTACAAGCAGAAAAAGGAAACTTAGATATTGTCTTTGAGAACGAAAATGTTATTGTAATTAACAAGAAAGCAGGAATTTCCATGCATCCCGGTGCAGGAGAAACCACCGGAACTTTAGCCAGCTTACTTTTAAACTATTATCCTGACATTAAAAACGTGGGCGAACCAGATCGACCAGGAATTGTTCATCGTTTAGACAAAGACACTTCCGGATTAGTTATTGTTGCTAAAAACAATGAAGCCAGAAATTATTTATTCGAGCAATTCAAAAACAGAAATGTTACTAAAGAATATTTAGCTCTAGTAAATGGCATCATGAAAGATTCTGTCGGTGAAATAAATAAAGCCATAAAAAGAAGTAAGTCAAACCGCACTAAAATGGCCATATCAATTTTTGGAAAAGAAGCTGTAACCAAATACTCTGTACAAAATTTTTATAATAACTATACTTTAGTAAAATGCTGGCCTCGAACTGGACGCACTCACCAAATTAGAGTTCATCTAGAAAGCATTGGCTATCCGATTGTTGGCGACAAAGTATACGGAGCAAAAAAGCAGAAACACCCTTTCAAAACAGAGCGCCAATTTCTGCATGCCAAAAAGCTAAAATTGGAACTGCCATCCGGAGAAACAAAAGAATGGGAAACAGAATTGCCAAATGATTTACAAAATATTTTAAACAAGCTAGAAAATGCCAAATAAACTATTTATTATAATTGGGCCATCAGGAGTAGGTAAGGCAGCTATTATGCGCGGTGTATTAAAAGTGATACCTGAATTGCAGAAAGCAGTAACTTACACCATCAGAAGAAAACGCCGCTTTGAAAGAGAAAGTGTTGACCATTATTTCACTTCCAAAAAGGAATTTGAAGAAATGATTCGCGACGGCAAATTTCTTGAGTGGGCACTGGTTCATAATCGTTATTATGGCACCCCTAAAAAAGAACTAAATGAACTTTTAGAAAAAGGTCCTGTTTTAATTGAACTTGATGTACGAGGAGTTGAAAATATACTCAATCAAATGAAAAATGTGGTAACAATATTCATTGAACCTGATGATCCTAAAAATTTATTAAAACGAATAAAGCGCCGAGAAAGGCCAAACGAGAAAGATGTAAAAGTTCGAATGAAAACCATGGAATTTGAAATGAAGATGAAGAATAATTATGATTATTTAGTTACCAACAGGGAAAATGAGCTTGACAAAGCCATCTCTGAAGTATGTGATATAATAAAGAAAGAATCCCTCCCTCGACAAGTTTGGGATAAATAACATATTATACGTGTAGCATTAAATAAGTATCCATTTTCATTATTTTTATACTGAGTTTATCGAAGTATTGACATAAGCCAAAAATGGAAGTATTATAAGGTGGATTAAATCCAGTTGATCTGGTATTTTTAAATCCTAAGAATCACAATGAACGACTTACTTAAAGATTTTGAAAAATCACAAGAGAAAAAGGACATGCCGGCTATTAGACCTGGTAGTACTATTCGTATTCATCAGAAAATTAAAGAAGGTGGAAAAGAACGTGTGCAGGTTTTTGAGGGTGTTGTGCTTAGACGTCATGGTGGAACGGGAATAAACAGCTCTATTACAGTTAGAAAAATTGCTTCTGGTGTTGGTGTAGAAAGAATATTTCCTTTGCATCTTCCTAGTATTATAAAAATTGAGGTTGTAAAACAAGGAAAAGTTAGACGCGCTAAATTATACTACTTAAGAAACCTTGTTGGTAAAGCTACTCGCTTGCGAGACAAAAAACTTTCTGAAGAAGAAATAAAATTACTTTCTATTGATGAAAAAGTGGAAGAGAAATCAGAGAAACCTGAAGAAAAGAAAGATGACTCTTCGACAAGCTCAGAGCAAAAAAAGGAAGAGAAGCTAAAAGAAAATACTAAAAAAGATGGTTCGATAAACTCACCACAAGCTGAATCTAAAAAAGAAGAATCTAAACCCAAGAAGAAAGAAGGGACTAAAGACGCACTCAAGGAAGATAAAACACCGGAACCCAAAGAAGAAAGCATAGAAAACAAATAATTTTATCGCTTTGGGCAGGTGACGGAACTGGCAGACGTCTATGGTTGAGGGCCATAGGGGCATTAGCCCGTGGGGGTTCAAGTCCCCCCTTGCCCATTAATTAGCATATTACTAATGGCATATAACTAATGATAATTATATAAATTAATCATTGTTAACTTTATAATATGACAGTCGAAATTAGGAGCGCATTCGCCAGCTGGCGGAGAGCACGGATTTCGACTGAAAGGAGGAACTACTCGCAAGCCGTATAAAGCAAATTTATTTGCTTTGTGAGGCTGGAGAGTTGTTCCGACGTGGGCGATTAGCTCAGTTGGCTTAGAGCGCTTCCCTTACAAGGAAGATGTCCGGGGTTCAAGTCCTCGATCGCCCACCATGCTCAACATGGTAACAGAAATGCTTAGCGTTTCACTAAAATAATCACGATTTAATCGTGATTTTTTGTAACCTCATTTTGACTAAAACTAGCTAGTAAGTTATAATTAAGTTATTAATAATTAATTTAGTAAGTATGAAAAAGTTTGCAAGTTTAGCGCTGCTCGTAGCCTTTCTGCTACCAGTTTCAGCTTTCGCTGCTGAAACATTAGACACCATCAACAGTGTTTATAATTTTTGGTGGGGCAGAAATGCTCGCAGTGATGAAATATCTTTTCATCAAACCCACGGAACTTCAATTCAACGTTTAGAAGATTGGGTACGTGAAGTAAGAGACAATTTGAATGTTACTGGCAAATATCAAACCAGCGAACTGGAGGGATACACAGTTTCTGTTCCTTCAAATCAAGGTGGTGGCATGTATTTAATCCAAAATGGTCAACGTCATAGAGTTTACGATTATCCAACCGCCATAGCTTTTGGACTACAATTTGAAGATAGAATTTCTCTTCCCACAGATACACCACATTTAAACTATATTTTAAGCGCTTACCCAGAAGGTGCACCATTAAATTTTGGCAACGGACAGTACAAAGAATATGTTGAAGATTACTGGTATAATGGAAGAACTGAAGTAACTGAAGAATCAGATTTTGTAAACACTGAAATATTTTCAGACAACTCAGTTTGCTTATTAACAAGTGAGCCCTTAACAGGTCATTGTACATCATGGGATTCTCCTGGAATTAGAAGTCAATTAAACTCACTATTTGATTGGTCATTCTACGATATTATTGACATGAACCTTTAATAATTCTGAAGTCTAAACCCCCTAGTAAATAGGGGGTTTTTTGACAATATAAATTCTTCGTGCTATAAATAGGCATCAAGATTATGGCTCTTTTTATCACTTCAATAACAAGGGGGTATGGAAAAATGGAAATTTGGGACACAGCAGATACTTACCTTAAAATCATAAGTCAACTGCAACTGGGTATTATTAATATAGTTGACAATCATTTTATGGTCCGTGCAAAAAGACTTGATTGTGAGTGGGTTTTAATCATTGGGGTAGGAAAGAAGATTCTGACCGCCGACCTAGTGGCCATTGACCCTTTCCAGAAATGTCTAGGTGATATGGTTAAGGTTTTATCTAACTTTCGACCTCTAAATGGTTTTCCCTTCTTTCACCAAGCGTTCTTTTCCTTTTCGAACAAAAACGATCTACGTTCCTGCGCATTGATGGTCATGAATTTCTTCCTGAATAAAATGAAGATTATCAGCGATGAGGATTTACGATCCTTAATGTCAACACACCAGCATCCTCTCTATAATGGAAACAGTGTCAGAACTTTAGCCGGCGGACTACCATCTCTCAGCAGGACAGGAAGATAACTTAATACGCGAACCCAGGCCTTATCGGTCATGGGTTCTTTTCTTGCAAAAATATAATTTCTATATTATAATCACCAAAGAAAAGAGCTTTGAGATGGCATAGGAGCTTTTTTAAATCCTTAAAACAAGCCGAGATAGCTCAGTCGGTAGAGCAAAGGACTGAAAATCCTTGTGTCCCCAGTTCGATTCTGGGTCTCGGCACCATAATAATACAATCGAAATTAGGAGCGCAGGCGAGCGAAGTAAGCCGAGCACGAATTTCGATTGAGAGGAGGAATAATCGTAAACCTAAGAAATCAGATTTATCTGATTTCGATGGTTGGAGATTTGTTCCGACGAAGCGCGGGTGTAGCTCAGCGGTAGAGCGTCTGCTTGCCATGCAGAAGATCGCCGGTTCGATCCCGGTCGCCCGCTCCAGGAAAATTATTTAAACAAGAACATGGATACTACTATGCAGAGCTTGGGCCTAATCGGTACCGTCATTTTTGTATCAGCTTATTTCCCTCAAATCATTCACCTATTTAAGGTTAAAGACTCATCTGGGATAAGCATCTCTGCTTGGACCATCTGGTTAGTAGGAGCTTTAATCTTATTTATCTATTCTATATACTCAAAGGACATTGTCTTCATTGCTCTTACATTATTAGAATGTCTAGCGTTGATGATATCTGTTTTTCTAGCAATTAAATACAGAAGGAAGAAGAAATAGTGAAGTAGAATTAAGGAATAAAACAGCCATATAGGCTGTTTTTGTAGAGCTCGAAACTTGTTTTTTTACTTTATTTCTGCTATTTTAGATAAGTGATTGACACATTTTTTTCATATCTGGGCACTGAAAGACCAAGTGGTAAGGCAAGGGTCTGACAACCCCGCCCTTTTATGGCCACGTAGCCAAGTGGTAAGGCAAGGGTCTGCAAAACCTTTACTCGGGAGTTCGATTCTCCCCGTGGCCTTACGCCGGGATGGTGGAATTGGTATACACGAGAGACTTAAAATCTCTTGGTTGAATAAACCTTGCGGGTTCGAGTCCCGCTTCCGGCATATAAAAAACACCTTTTCATAATTAGGTGTTTTTTGTTGTCATTATTTTTATTTTTTATAAATATATTTAAGCCAAACTTTCTTAAATAGCGATAGAGATAATGTTGATAGAATAAAAGCAATTGTTGCCACAATCGCGTTAATCCAAGGGTTTGATAAATCAAGAATCCAGAATATTAGCACAATTATAAAATAAGTTAAAACGGCAATTGATATACGACGCATCCAACTCAGTTCCCAAGCTTTATCAGACTCTACCCGCTGATTGCGTTTTTTTATTTCATCAATTTGTGTTTGTAAATCTTTTTTCATATTATTTCAAAATAAAGGTATAACAAAGTGAGTAGGAGATAAAACCGGCAAATAAAAACGTAGCAATTGGTGGCCAGAAGCCTCCAAACTGATTTAAATAAATAATTCCTGCTACTCCGCCAATCAACAATCCAGCACCAACACTAATGGATACATTACGACGCTTTTGTGTTTCGGGATCACTAATACGCTTTACTGGTTTTCTATTAATCTTTTGTTTCTCTTCAACTTCGAAACGTTTTTGTTCAAAGGAAGATAATTTTTTAGGATTAAAAGGATCTGACATATTAAACTTCTAATGATGATTGAGCTGATTCATCCTCTTTAAATTGAGGAATTTTGTCTGATAATTCATCAATCTTTTTCAAAACTGCTGGGATTCTTTTAAAATCTTTAATAAGCGGTTCTCTGAATGAACCGTTATGCAGTGCAGCGGCAGGATGAAAGACGGGGTAAAAAACATAAGTTCCAAGCCCAGGAATATTTCTCCGCTTTGGCTTACCACAAACTTGAGAAATCTTAAATCCTGGTAAAAATCTTTCCATCGAATGACGTCCAAGGGTGACAATAAGCTTAGGCTTTATAGCTTTAACCTGCGCTTCCAGATACGGATAACAAGTCATTGCTTCTTCGGGTAGTGGATCACGATTCCCTGGTGGCCGACATTTAACCACATTGGCAATAAAAACATCTTTTCTTTTTAAACCAATAGATTCGATTAGCTGGTCTAAAAACTTACCAGCCGCACCCACAAACGGACGCCCCAGTTCATCTTCTTTCTGCCCCGGACCTTCGCCAATAAATAATATTTCCGCTTTAGGACTTCCTTCACCCGGCACCGCATTCGTCCTACCTTCATGAAGAGGGCATTTTGTACATTTATTAACTTCAGCTGCAATATCTTCAATTTTATTTGACATTGTTGGTTTGAATTAATTTTAAATTTTCATCATGAACTAAACCATTGGAAGCTAACATATCATTACTTCTAATGTTCCAAGGCTTTCCAGAAAAATCTGTCACCATACCACCAGCTTCTTGTACAAGTAAAACTCCGGCCGCCACATCCCAAGAGTTTACATGATTAATGTAAAATGATTCCAATTTTCCCGAAGCAGTATAAGCTAATTCTAGCGCCGCTGAACCAAACCGTCTAATGTCCATAACTTTTGGTTTCAGCATCTTATACATTTCTGCTGACCATAACATATCAGCATCTTCGCGACCATGACAATAACCAACCACAGAATTTTTCAAATTTATTTCTCCAGAAACTGCTATTTTTTTGTCATTTAAATAAGCTCCTTGTCCTTTTTCTGCTACATAATAATCTCCGCTCAAGGGATTATGAACTACACCCAAAACCATTTCATTTCCCTTTGCCAACCCGATGGAAGTACAAAATACAGGATTATTCATGGTGTAATTAAGAGTTCCATCTAGCGGATCGATAATCCAAGTTAATTCTGACTCATTAAAACTTGGTTCCGATTCTTCTGATATATAATTATGCTCGGGAAATTTTTCTTGTAAATATTTTAGAATTACTTTCTCTGCTTCCTTGTCTACTACTGTCACAATTTCGTGCTTACTTTTTCTTTCCACATCATTTTTTGACAAAGATTGAAAATGATTTTTTAGAACTTCGCCAGCTAGTCTGGCAGCTTGAATAGCTTCTTTTTTCATGTTCGTAAATGTTTATACTGTTTAGGAACTCTTTCTTTTTTTACTACCCACAAAGACAAATACATAAAAGGAGTATCTAGAGCAGCAATCATAACTTTTATTACATAAATGAAGGCCATCACCTCTAACAAGTTTGGGAATACACCATAAAACGCAATAAAACTAAATAGAATAGAATCAACAAATTGAGAAATCCAAGTAGAACCATTATTTCTCAACCACAAATATTTTCCCTTGGTCCATTTATTAAATTTTTCATAGAGATACACATCTAGATGCTGGCTGGCTAAATAGGCTATCATACTACCAATAACAATACGAGGAGTAAATTGAAAAACTGTCTTTAAAGATCCATGAGCAAAATCATATTGACCCGGCTCATATCTAACTACAATAAAAGCAATAAATAAAAAGAATACTGATGCAAAAAATCCCATGCGCACGGCTTTAAAAGCTTCTTTTTTTCCATAGAATTCTGCCAACATATCTGTGCCAAGAAAAACCGTGGCGTATAAAATATTACCGGTGGTTACGTCTAAGCCAAATAGACTAACGCCCTTGATTACAAAGGTGTTCATTAAAATAACACTGGCCACAATTAGTATCATTACCCATTCTTTGCCTAGACGCAGCATAAAGAGCATTAACCCTAAAGAAACCACGGCCTGTATAATAAATATTATCTCATTATTCATGATTCTTATTATAACAAATTAACGGCGGCTTAAGTAATCACTATCATCCATGGTGTCAAATTTTATACTTTTTCCTTTATTTAAGCGTAAATATTCACCTATATAGTAAAGTGACCCCAAGTGGATAATCAGGCCTTTTTTAGAGACCATTTGCTGAGCCTTTTTATCAGCCTCCTTGATGCTACTAACAACTATTCCTTTGTTATAATATTTTTTTAAATCTTTTCCACTAGCCAAGTTTTCCAAATATTTTTTAGAACTTAAATCTGGAAATATAATATGTGAAAAAGAAGTGGCAATTAAATTTATAATTTTTCTAACTTCTTTTACTTTCTTAACAGCTACTATGGCCACAGAATATTTTAAATCAAATTTTAGGGCGCGGAGAGTTTTTTTCAATATTCTAATTCCGGCAGGATTATGTGCTCCATCTAAAACAATTACGGGATCACTTTTTACAATTTGAAAACGTCCTGGCCAGTTTACATTTTGCAAACCTTTGGCCCAATTTATTTTAGAAACTTTATAACCACTTTGTTCAATCGCTTCATAACACATACTAACATGATGTGGATGCTGAACGCCGATTAAATTAGTTTTTAATTTATCTAAAACCCGATGATTAAAATATGTTCCTGATAAATTTATATTCTCTAAAATACTATTGTTAGAATTAACAAAATAATATTTATCTGTTGTTTTTGAAACTTGTTGTCTGATTTTACTTTTTATTCTTATATTTTGTTCACCAACAACTATTTTGTCTTTTTTTGAAGTTACTACCGCTGCTTTTTCAAAAGCAATTGATGTTAAAGTTTTGCCCAAAGTTTTAGTGTGATCAAGCGCTACATTGGTTAGAATTTTATTATGCAAAGGCAAAACGGTCGTAGCATCAAAACGTCCGCCGAGCCCCACTTCAAAAATGGCCACCTCAACTTTTTGTCGAACAAAATATAAAACTGCCACGACTGTCATCACTTCAAACCAAGTTACACGATCAGAAGTTTCCTTTTCAATCTCTGTAATATAATGTTTTAATTCGGAAACAATTTTGGCCAGTTCTGTTTGCGAAATATTTTTCTCACCAATTTTATACCGTTCGGTATAACTAACCAAATGCGGGGATGTAAAAGAACCGACTTTATAACCAGCCTCGGTTAAAACCGCACGTAGCATCGCCACTACCGAACCTTTGCCGTTGGTGCCCGCCACCTGAAATCCCTGCAATTTCTTTTCCGGATTTCCTAGCTTTTTTAGAAGTAGTTTTATTCTATCCAAAGATAAATATTCCGCGGGTGAGAAGCGCGGAAAGGAGTGTAGATATTTTACATAGGTATCTAAATTCTGATATTTCATCTATAAGATTTTAGCAATTTCAAATCTTCTTTTATGGCATTTGGTTTAGTTTCACAAATAGCGTCTAATTGGCTTAAATTAGGATGTTTAACTATCTTTTTAAATACTTCCGCACCAATAAAACCTTGGCCAATATGTTCGTGACGATCAGCTTTTTTATTTAATTCAACTTTAGAATCATTTAAATGCAACACCCTAATTTTTTCCAATCCAATTATTTTATCAAATTCTTTCATCACCTTATCAAAATCATTTTTCAAATCATATCCAGAAGCAAAAGCATGAGCGGTGTCAAAACAAATTCCTAAATGCTTTTCATTCCTTGGATCTATTTTTATAATTCCATCCCTTATTTCTTTCAATTCCTCAAAAGTAGAACCAATTATTTGACCTGAACCAGCAGAGATTTCCAATAAGAACTTAGCCGAACCTTTATAATCCTTTAGCATTTCTGCTAAGCCAGAAATTGTCTTTTTCATTGCCACTTCTTTGGTGTAATCCTTAAAACTACCAATATGAGTCATAACAGCCTTAGCACCGATAAGAGATGCTCTTTCCAATTCTTCGCGCACAACATTTATCGAACCAAAACGAATACGATTATTGCTGGACGCGAAATTAATATAATAGGGAGTATGCACAAAGGCATCTCCCATTTTATATTTTTTCATTTCCTTTTTAAATTCGGTTGCAACCTTAGCATCAATTACTGGCGCCTTTCCTCCGCGCGGACTTCTACTAAAAATTTGAAAACACTCACAACCTAAATCATGAGCGTTTTTTGGTGCGTTCTGAATTCCTCCGGCAATTGAAACATGAGCTCCAAATTTCATTTTACCTCGCCAGCAATCTAACAATATCGTTACGAGATAATATTCCCACTAATTTTCCATGATCAACTACGGGAATAGGATTTACATGATGTTCAGAGAAAAGGGTGGCAGCATTTTCTATCGTGTCAGTTGAATTAACAGTTACCACCGGCTTGGTCATAACTTCTTCAGCATCAACGCCAATTATTTTATGCAAGTCTTCTTCCAAATCTTTCGGATCTTCTAAATATAAAAAACTGTCTAATAATTGCAAATAATGAGGAAGGTGAATTTTGCTTTTTTGCATAATTAAATCGGCCTCTGTAACAATGCCGATTACCTCGTCCCCACTAACAACGGGCAAACCAGTATAACCACCTTCCACCATTTTTCTGGCCACTTCTTTAACAGGCGTGTCAGCTGAAACCGTTACTACGTTGCGATTCATTATTTTGGAAACTTCCATTGCCATAGACAAATATTAATGATTTGCCTATATTTTAGCACGTTTTTTACGCTTTTTGAAGCTTAAATTATTACGGATAATAAAAACATTCCAACATTCTTGCGAATGTCGGAATGTTATTTTTTATTCTTTTATAAGCTTATTTTGTCGTTTCATTTACTAAATACTGAAAGACTTTTTTATTACGTAGTAAGCCTCTGGTGTAATCTTTATATTCGGCTGATTCAATTTGTTTAGCTAAATCGGGATTGAATTTATACTGTTCTTTAGCTTTATCCAGTTCCGCTTGCAATTCTTTTTCCTCCACTTCAAAGTTCTTTTCTTCGGCAATTTGCCTCAAGATGATGCTGGCGCGGGCACGAAGCTCGGCCCGATCTTTCATTTCCTCCTCCAGTTCTTTTTCAGTTTTTTTAATTGTTTCTAAATATTTTTCGTACTGTCCACCTTGCATTTGCACCGATTGTTTTAACTCATCCAACATTTTATGTTGTTCGTGATGAATCAAGACTTCAGGTAATTCCGTTTCTTTGGTTGTATCAGCAATTTTTTCTATAACTTCATTTTCAATTCTAGTTTTTTCGCTCTGTTCTTTTTCTTTGACAAGATTTTCTTTTATCTTATTTTTTAATTCTGCAAAAGTTTTAAATTCACCTAACGAACTGGCAAATTCATCATTAAGTTCCGGTAACTCAACATTTTGCACTAAATTAACCTTAACTTTAAACTCTATTTTTGCTCCTGCCAAATGTTTAGCATGATATTCTTGGGGGAAAGTTATTTCAAATGTCTTTTCATCTTTTTCTTTTAAACCAACTAGGTTGTCTTCAAATCCAGGAATGAATTGTTTATCACCAATTACAATTGGGTGATTTTTACCTTCGCCTTGATCTACTGGAACCTTATCTTTGAAGGCTTTAAAATCAATTTCTAATCGATCGCCAACTTTGGCGGCCTCTTTAGTGGTAATTTGTTTAGCACGACTTTTTTGCAACTCTTTTATAGCCTTATCAACATCTTCGTCACTAACTTCAATCTTCTCCTTTTTAATTTTAATTTTATTCAAATCAGGCAAATTTAGTTTTGGGAGAAGGGCAACTTCAGCTTTAAAAGTAAAAGGTTTTTTTTCTCCAACTTCTTTTACTTCAATTTTTGGCTGACCAATGATAGGAATTTTTTTATCAATCACCGCTTGGGTGTAAATTTTTGGTACAGCCAAATCAGCTGCCTCTTGCAAAATTGCTTCTAGACCAACTTTTTCCTCAACCATATTTCGAGGAGCTTTTCCAGGTCGGAATCCTTTAATATTTATGTCTTTAGAAAGTTTTTGCGTAGCTTGAGTTATATAAGTTTCAAACTTTTCATATGGCACGGAAATGGTAATTTCGACCATACTTTTTGGTAATTCTTTGATTTCTACGTTCATAAAACTAATTTAAAATTCAAAAGGTAAAAGTCAAAACTTTTACACTTGGACTTTAGACTAACAAATAATCGTACATTAATCAAGCCTAATAAAAAGCCAAAGGATTTCCCTTTGACTTTTGAGTTTTGACTTTTGATTTTTATTAGATCAAGAAAGTAACAAGCAATAAGGCCACAATATTTAGCACCTTTATCATAGGGTTAATTGCCGGTCCAGCGGTGTCTTTATAAGGATCACCGACAGTATCACCAGTTACAGCCGCTTTATGAGCATCTGAGCCTTTACCACCATGATTTCCGTCTTCAATGTATTTTTTAGCATTATCCCAAGCGCCGCCGCCAGTGGTCATCGAAATTGCCACAAACAAACCGGTAATTATGCTTCCAACAAGCAATCCACCCAGAGCTTCTGGTCCAAGTAGAAATCCAACAGCAATTGGAAATACAATTGGAATTAAGGCTGGAATAATCATTTCTTTAATAGCAGATTTAGTAACAATATCAACCGCCACAGCATAGTCTGGTTTAGCTTCACCAGTAATCAAGCCTTTTATTTCTTTAAACTGACGACGAACTTCTTCCACAACTTTACCTGCAGCTTTTCCAACAGATTTCATAGCCAGCGCCCCAAAAAGATATGGAAGCAATCCACCAATAAATAGTCCAACCAAAACGTAAGGATTGGAAAGTTCAAAGAATAATTCTTTTCCACGAGCAGCAAATTCTTCTGTGTAAGAGGCAAACAAAACTATAGCAGCAAGACCAGCAGAACCAATGGCATAACCTTTTGTCACAGCTTTAGTGGTGTTTCCAACTGCGTCCAGTGGATCGGTAATGTTTCGAACGTCTTCTGGTAATCCAGCCATCTCAGCAATACCGCCAGCGTTATCTGTGATTGGTCCGTAAGCATCAATAGCCACAATTATTCCCGTCATGGACAACATGCTCATAGCAGCAATGGCTACTCCATAAAGTCCACCGAAATAGTAGGAAGCAAGAATTCCAGCAGCAATTACTAAAATTGGCCAAGCAGTTGAACGCATGGAAACGGCTAGCCCAGCAATTACATTTGTTCCATGTCCAGATTCTGAAGCTTTGGCAATTTCTTTGACTGGTCCATATTTAGTGGAAGTGTAATATTCTGTAATTACAACCAGTAGTGCCGTTACAACCAAACCAACCAAGGAAGCATAAAATAATTCTAGTGAAGAAATTCCCGACTCACCAATATCTGTGTGCTTTGTCCAAGAACCGCTAAAAACTTTAGCAGTTACAAAATAAAAAGCAGCACCAGCAATTACTCCAGCTGCAATTAAACCTTTATAAAGAGCTCCCATAATGTTTCTTTTCTTTCCAATTTTTATAAAGAAAGATCCAATTATTGAAGCCAGAATTGCTACGCCGCCAAGAACTAGAGGATAAAGAACTGCTTGTTCAGAATTTACAAAAGCGAGGGATCCGAGCAACATAGTAGCCACAGAAGTTACAGCATATGTTTCAAAAAGATCAGCGGCCATTCCAGCACAATCACCAACATTATCACCAACGTTATCGGCAATTACCGCTGGGTTGCGAGGATCATCTTCTGGAATGTTAGCTTCTACTTTTCCGGAAAGGTCCGCACCAACGTCAGCCGCTTTGGTAAAGATACCGCCACCAAGTCGAGCAAAAATTGAAATTAAACTTCCTCCAAATCCTAAACCAATTAAAGCTGGTACATCTTTTGTTAAAGCATAAAACCCAGCTACACCCAGAAGTCCTAAACCAACAACCAACAGACCGGTGACACTTCCACCCTTAACTGCCACGTCCATGGCTTTAGATAAACCTTGTTTAGCAGCTTCGGTAGTTCGAACATTGGCGCGAACAGAAACGTTCATACCAATATATCCGGCCAAACCACTAAGAATTGCGCCGATGGCAAATCCATAGGCGAGTGTGGAACCAAGTCCCCACCATAAAAGAATAAATAAAATGACAGCTATTACCAAAACAGTTTTAGTTTGGCGATTTAAATACGCCTTGGCGCCATCTTGGATAGCTTTGGCCAGTGCTTGCATTTTGTCATCACCGGCAGGTTTCTGTAACAACCAGCGTATAATCACCACACTATAAATGATGGCGGCAGCTGAAGCTACGAGAGCAAATATAATTTCTGTACTCATTTTATAAAATTAATTATTAATTATTTTTTACCTTATGATTTTTGCCCCGAATCTTTTTCAGGGGAATCTTTTGAACCATCTTATGGTGAGCTTGTCGAACCATCTTGTGGTGAGCTTGTCGAACCATCTTGTGGTGAGCTTGTCGAACCATCTTTTTTAGTTTCTTGTTTTTTGTCCGAAGTTTCTTTCTTTACTTTCACCTCTTTTTTCTTATCTTCTTTCTCTTCAGCAGCTTCTGCCTCAACTTGTCCTGAGTCTGTCAAAGGATCTTTCTTATCTTCCTTGTTATTGTCCTTTTTATCTTGCCCTGAGCCAGTCGAAGGGTCTCCTTTAATTGCCTCTTCCTTTATTTCCACACCTTCTGAATCTTTTGTTTTTTTGCTAACTGCCACTTCTTCGCCATCATCACGAATAATGTCAATTTTCCAACCTGTGAGACGAACAGCTAAACGCACGTTCTGTCCAGATTTTCCAATTACCAATGACAACTGATCTTCTGGAACCTCAACTTTAGCGTGCTTTTCTTTTTCATTTAATTGCACACTGGTTACTTTAGCAGGAGACAAGGCATTAGAAATAAATTTAACTGGATTTTCATCCCACTCAATAATATCTATTTTTTCGCCGTTAATTTCCGAGATCACAGTCTGAACTCTAGTTCCACGCTGACCAACACAAGAACCAACTGGATCAATTTCAGGAGTAGTTGAAGCAACAGCAATTTTACTTCGAGAGCCAGCTTCTCTAGCAACAGATTTTAGTTCCACAGTACCAGCTGTAATTTCTGGGACTTCCATAGAAAATAGTTTTTCTACCAATTTAGGATGAGAACGAGAAAGTAAAATCTCCGGTCCTTTTTGAGAAGCACTTACTTTATTAAGATAAACTTTTATACGCTGACCAATATTATAGCGCTCGCCATCAATTTGCTCGGAAGGAAACATCACTCCCACCGCTGGACCTAAATCCACAAAAACATTGCCACCTTCTATTCTTTGGACAGTTCCAGTTAGAACTTCACCTTCCTTGTCTTCAAATTCAGCAAAGACTGCGTCGCGTTCCGCTTCTTTGATGCGCTGGGTAATAACCTGTTTGGCGGTTTGGGCGGCAATGCGACCAAAATCAATAGTTTCTGGTGTGATATCAGTTTTTATTTCGTCGCCAATTTTTGCTGTTTTTTTAATTTTTTTAGCGTCTTTCAAAGTTAATTCTCTTTGTTCATCTTCCACTTCTTCCACCACTTCCATAATTTCATAAACTTTAGAAACGCCTGTTTTTATATCCATTTTGACACGAACATTTTGTCCCTTTTTACCATAATCTTTGCGGAAAGCTGCAGCTAGGGCTGCTTCAATTGTTTCTATAACTCTTTCTTTGCTGATATTTTTTTCTTCACAAATCTGATTGATTGCTGATTCAAATTCGTTGGCCATAAATTTAATTTAAAAGTTAGAAGTCAAAGGTCAAAAGTTGGATTTTTTTATTTCCATAACTAGATCACTTTTGACTTTTGATTTTTGGCTTTTGACTTATTAAAAAACCCGAATAAATTCGGGATATCTTCAAATTAAAGATTTGTTAACATTATAACTCTTTTAAAATATTTTGCAAATCTTCATTTAGTGTCAGAAATCTGCTTCAAAAATCCACCAGGAAAAGCTAATTGACCAATAAATGGTTCTATTTTTCTTCTTATAACTAGGAATTCATAATTTTTCATATTGTAGCAAGCAATCGATGCTGCTCCAGCTGGATTCTTATATTTCATTTTATTTGATAAATAAGGATGCTATGAAAATTGTTATCATTATAATTCCCACTAGAAATTTCATTAGGGTTCCGGCTAAAAAACCAACCACCGCACCCAGGCCAGCATTTAAAGCTTGATCTTGTTTTTTACCGCCAGCCAACTCACCAATAACAGCACCAATAAATGGACCGATAATTATACCAATTACATTACCCACAATAAAACCGATAATTGCTCCGAGGATTGCACCCAACACTCCTTTCCAACTGGCTCCGAATTTTTTTGCCCCCATAGCTGATGCTAAAAAATCAAGAATTAATACCACAATCGTAATAACGGTAAGAGTAATATAAGTCGTCGTATCCAGTTTAGAAAAATCGGTCATAAAGCCGTGCACAAAAATACCAAGCAAAATTAATGGTGTGCCTGGCATAAAGGGGAGTAAAGTTCCTGCAAGACCCACAAGACCTAAGATTAATGCTATAACAATAGCTAGAATTTCCATAATTTTATTTTAACCACTTTTCTTCTTCCAGTGCCTGTTTAGCCGCTTCAATTTGTGCTTCTTGTTTATTACTGCCTTCTCCGCGTCCAATTTCTTTCTTATCAACAAAAACACCTACTAAGAATTTTTTATCGTGATCAGGACCTTCTTCCTCTAAAACCTTATAATGTGGAGTCACACCAACACTTTCCTGAATAATTTCTTGCAAATTACTTTTAGGGTCACGGTACAATTCGTTAGCCAAAACATTTGGCAGTTCAGCTAAAACAGTGTTGGTTATAAATTTCTCAGCTACCACGTAACCTTGATCTAAATAATAAGCACCAATAATAGCTTCAAAAGTATTAGCCAGAATCATCTCGCGGGCACGGCCGTTATCTTTGGATTCTCCTTTGGATAAAAACAAATAATCATTGACGCCCAGTTCGGCAGATTTTTGAGAAAGCATCTTAGTGTTAACTAAAGCTGCTCGCCAATTGGTAAGTTCACCTTCGGGATTATCGTGATTTTTATATAAATATTCTGTTACTACTAACTCTAAAACAGCGTCACCTAAAAATTCCAAACGCTCATTGTGATCAAATTTGAAATCTGGATGCTCATTAATATAAGAACGGTGCACCAAAGCTTGCTGCAATAAATCTATATTTTTAAATGGGAACCCTAATTTAATTTGTAAATCTTTTATATCTGCCATTATTTTTTATTATTTTTTTGTGGTGATGGCCTTGAGTCTGGTCGAGGGGAATCTGTCGAACCATCTTGTGGTGAGTTGGTCGAACCATCTTTTTCTTCCATATCACGATAGATTGTTCCTAAAACCCCGTTAACAAACTTGCCACTGGAAGAACCTCCAAATGTTTTAGCCAGTTCAATGGCTTCATTAATTGCCACTTTAGGTGGAATGTCGCCAGAGTATTGCATTTCAAAAATGCCGATGCGCAAAATATTGCGATCGACAATTGTTATCTGCTCAAGTGGCCATTCGGGGGCTGCTTTTATAATTATAGAATTTATATTTTCCAAGTTTTTTAAAACACCTTGAACAGTTATATCTACATATTCATCTTTGTCGGAACCAGGAGCGAATTCCTTCATATTATGTTGAATGATTTCATCCATTAAGCTATTATCACATCCCTTAACATCCCATTCGTAGAGGGATTGCATAACAATAGTACGAAGTAAATGCCTATTTGCCATTGGAAAATACGATTTAATTTTTAAACTTGTATTTTTAGATCTTTGTCGTCTTTACCTTTTTTGTTGGAAGCTTTCTTTTCTTCAGCCTGAGCTTCTTTTAAAGCCTTGGCTTGTTCCTTAGCTTCTACTTCTTGTTTTTTAATTTTTTCTTCACGACGTTTCTTCTTCTCTTCTTTTTTCTTGACAATCGCCATTACCTCACGTCCATTATAAGTCCCACATTCTAAACACATGTGATGAGGAAGAACTGGTGCTTGGCATTTCTGACACGAAAATACTTTTACTTTGGAAAGCGCTAGATGAGATCTACCAGTGTCTCTTTTCGCAGAAGATTTTCGTCTTTTAGGAATACTCATTGCTCGTTTTTAATTCTTTAATTTCCTCGGCAGTATATCTGATACTTAATTAAATGTCAAAGGTTAGTTGGCATATGGCTAATGGCTTATGGTTAATGGCACTATTAGCTAATAGCCATTTGCTATTTGCCCTAAGCTATTAAATATACGCTACTGAAGCTACCGCATCACCGGAATCAAGACGCATAACTCTAACACCTTGGGTGGCGCGTCCTAATGTAGGCACGGTTTCCGCTTTAATTCTAATAACTTGACCTTTTTTGGAAATAATAATAATTTCTTCAACACTATCATCAACCACTTCAGCTGCCTTAATATTTCCATTTTTGGCTGTAACTTTAGCAGTTTTAATACCACTACCACCGCGTCCCTGAACCTTGTACTGAGCAATAGAGGTTTTCTTACCATAACCTTTTTCAGTGATAACCATAACATTATTATCATGTTCTTTAGTGGTAATTATATCCATCCCGACTATAAAATCCTTTCCTTTTAAGCGCATGCCCCGCACACCAGAAGCATTCCTGCCCATAGCGCGAATAGCCTCTTCCTTCATTCTAATAGCCTGACCTTCATGAGTGAAAAGCATAATTTGATCGTTGCCGGCAGTTGGCTTAACCCATTTCAACTCATCGCCTTTTTTAATTTTTATAGCAATTAAACCACTGCGTCTAACTTTAGCAAATTGATCAATAGCAACTTTTTTAATAACTCCTTTTTTGGTAACCATGGCCAAGAATTTTACATTTTTGAAATTGTCCAAAGCAATTGCAGCGGTAACAGATTCTTCTGGACCAAGTTGTAAGAAATTTACAATGGAATGACCTTTAGCTTGACGTGTGCTTTTAGGAATCTCGTAAGCTTTAAGTTGGAACACTCGGCCGTTGCTGGTGAAAAATAAAATATCGGAATGAGTGGTTGAAGCAAAGAAATGATCTACCATGTCTTCTTCTTTGGTGGCCATTCCAATTATTCCCTTACCACCTCGTCCCTGTGCTTTGTAGGTTGAAGAAGGCAAACTCTTAATGTAGCCACCGCGGGTGATAGTAACCACCACTTCTTCGTTAGGAATTAAATCTTCCTGACTAAAATTATCGACGGCGCGAGAAAATACTTTGGTGCGTCTTTCACTGTCATATTTTTCCCGCAATTCCTTTAATTCATTTTTAATAACTTCGAGAATCTTTTTCGGACTGGCAAGAATTGCTTCTAATTCTTTAATAAGCTTTTTCTTTTCTTTCAATTCATCTAAAATTTTCTGTCTTTCTAAAGCTGCCAATTGATGAAGTCTCATTTCCAAAATGGCCGCTGCTTGCTTTTCCGTGAATTTGAAGGTCTTCATTAAAGCAACCCCAGCCGCTTCCTTATTCTTAGATTTTTTAATAACTTTAATAACGCGATCAATAATATCCAACGCTTTTTTGAAACCTTCTAAAATATGGGCGCGGTCGCGAGCCCGATCCAATTCAAATTGCGTTCGACGACGTACAACTTCCTGACGATGCTTAATATAATACTCAAGCATCATTTTCAAATTCAAAACTTGCGGTTGAATACCATCAACTAAGGCCAACATATTAACATGGAATTTTTCTTGCAGAGCAGTTAGGGTATACAAACGATTTAGAACTTTATTTGGAAAAGCTTCTTTTTTAAGTTCAACTACTACGCGCACACCATCTTTGTCCGATTCGTCACGTAAATCTTTTATTCCTTCCAAGCGCTTGGTTTTTACCAAGTCAGCAATTTTTTCAATCATCGTAGCTTTATTAACCTGAAAAGGAACTTCGGTAATAATTATATGAAAGTTGCCTTTTTTCTGTTCCACAATTTCGGCGCGACCACGCATTACAATAGAACCACGTCCAGTGGCATAAGCTTGTTGAATATCTTGACGATTAAAAATTATTCCGCCAGTCGGAAAGTCGGGACCTTTTACAAACTGCATTAAATCATCAACCCCCGCTTTTGGATGATCAATTAAATGAGCTGTAGCAGTAATTATTTCTCCCATGTTGTGCGGAGGAATATTGGTAGCCATACCAACAGCAATTCCCATAGAACCATTTAGAAGAGCATTAGGAAGTTTGGCAGGAAATACCTTTGGTTCTTTTTGAGAAGCATCGTAGTTAGGAACAAAATCAACTGTATCTTTATCAATATCATAAAGAAGTTCTTCTGCTACTTTAGCCATTTTAGATTCGGTATAACGCATAGCAGCCGCACCGTCACCATCCATCGAACCAAAGTTACCTTGACCATTAATTAACGGTGTGCGTAAGGAAAAATCTTGTGCCATTCTAACCATAGCCTCATAAACAGACTGATCACCATGCGGATGATATTTACCAAGCACTTCACCAACGACGGTAGCACTTTTTCTAAATTTGGCTGAAGCTTTTAATCCCAACGTCCACATGGCATAAAGAATTCTGCGTTGTACTGGTTTTAAACCATCGCGAACATCAGGCAAGGCACGAGAAACAATTACACTCATGGCGTAATCTAAATAAGACTCCTGCATCTCTTCAACAATCGGCCGTGGTGTAAGTATACCAATTGATAAATCCACTTCCGGCTTTATTGCTTCGTTTTTAGGAGTCACTTTTTTAGTAATCTTTTTCGAAGTTGTTTTTTTAGAATCTTTTTTAGCTGGCTTCGATTTTGGCTGGCTGGTTTTTCGCTTAGGAGTTTTCTTGCTCTTGGCTTTTCCAGTCTTCTTTGATTTTCTTCCTTTAGGCATCCCGGTAGTACAACTTAATGATTAATAAATTATTTTACTTTTCTGATCTAGATAATTTAGAAAACAAGGTGTGTCTTTTCTTACTAAGCCCGGTTGTACTACCGGGCATTTTTTATTCTGTTAAATCTTCTTGTGACGAGTTGGTCGAACCATCTTTTGGTGAGTCTACCGAACCATCTTGTTCCTCCTTAAATGGAGCTTCTGGTAATTTGGGAAAATTTGTTTTTTGTTCCTCGTCAATTTGTTGAACATCTTCTTCTAGATCTACACTATTTTTAATATCTTCTTTCAAACCATCAATGTTGTTAACTAAATTTCCTAATTCATCAAAACCTTTTTGCACTTGGCCGGTAACATTTTTTAAGGTAGGGTCAATTTCTTTATCTTTATGTAAGGGATCAAGTGGTCGCAGCAAGGTGATCCAAACAACAAATATCACCACCATACAAGTTGAGACGGCAATCCATAATTTTTTCTTTTTATTATCCATATTATGAACCTATGGGTTTAAGTAAAACTGCTTGCATATCATCATTGGTCAAATCCTTGGCTTTTATTTTCAAACTATCTTGTGTCTGACTTTTTTTAATACCATACTCTTCACAAAAATCATTGACCGTATCCTGCTTAACTTTAGAGCCACTAAATTTATAATGCATCGGGATTACAATTTGTGGTTCAATTTGATTTATTACTTTTACTGCCTCTTTGGTATCAATGGTAAAACTTCCAGAAATAGGAACCAGTAAAATGTCAGTGCCGTTAATTTTTTCTATCTGCTCACTACCAAGTGGTTCCGATAAATGACCAAGGTGACAAATTTTTATTCCTTCAATGTTCATACTATAAATCGTGTTTACAGCATCCTGCTGCTGATAATTTTTTCCGCGTGCAGCAATACCATTAATTGTATTACTTTGCACCTCATATTCTCCTGGTCCAACAATTTTTAATGTCTCAGTCTTTTTCAATTTGGCATCAATATAATCGGTTATACTCACTGTAATAACATCAGCTTTTAGTTGGGGAGCGCGAGGTGCTACTTCTTTTGTGAAGGGGTCGGTCATTATGGTAAGCTTTTTGGATTGAATTTTGAAACAAGATTGTCCGTACCAAGTAATTATCATGTATTGTCTATAAATAATATATTGCCCCTAGTTAATAGGGGTTTTCTCCTGTTATTTTAGCACCTTTTTTTGGGTATTTCAAGAGGCATTTATACCTTTATTATACAACTACTATTTCCTTATTTTAAGCCTTTTTACGGCTTTTTTAGTTACTTTATTATAAACACATCATAAACAGGGTCAATTTGCTTGAAATTTTCTCAATTTGTATATAAAATTATATCACAATATTAGGACTATTTTGTCAATTTTTAGAAGACAAAATAATTGTTCACCTAACATCTATTTAGAACTATTCTTATACACATTTTTATCTTGACATAAGCGGATTGAAAATGATATAATTGATCAAGTACTTAAGGTTTTTAACGCTTAAATCTCCAGCGTAGTATTTGCTGTTAAAAAAGACAAAAAACAAATTTCCAAAACAAATGTTCGAAAGCAAAAAAATAAAAGTATTCGTGATAGTTACCGCTGTAACCGTTTTAGTGAGCGGTCTTTTTATTATGGATGTTTTTGGTCTTTGGCCAGATAAAAGTATTTTTAATTCTGACAGCAAAGATTCTGACAATGATGGTTTAGCTAATGTAGAAGAAGAAAAACTTGGCACCAATCCTTATCTGGCTGACACCGACGAAGATGGAATTTCCGATGGCGAAGAAGTTGCCAATAATAGTGATCCTCTAAAAGTTACTAAAGAATTATCTACCGAACTGGATGAAGATGGTGATGGTTTAACTTACGACGAGGAAATGGCTTACGGCACCGATCCAAAATTACCGGATTCAGATTATGATGGCTATTACGATGGCATAGAAATTGCTACTGGTCATAGTCCAATTTCTGCCAATGCCAATAAACAAGATGTTTTAGGAGATGAGACCTTGCAATCAATTCAGAACATGGCTAATCTTACAGACCTAACTTCCATTGAAGGTGGCATTGCTTCGATGTTGGAAACGGCCGGCGTTTCTCCTGAAGAAGTTTCTTTGCCAAATATTCCCGATAGCGAAATAAAAATTATTGAAAGTTCGTCCACGAAAGACATCCAAACTTATTTGGGCACTTTAGTAGCAACCATTGGCAAATATATTCCTGCCGATTCGGAAGAAGGTTTTTATTCTTACCTTTCCGGCTTCTCTTCCTATAATTTAACCAAGATAACTGATATGACTGAACGTATGCGAGACACCGAGGCTGAGATTAGAAATATTACCGTTCCTCGAAGTGCAGTTAGTATTCATAAAAAATTACTGGGCATTACCAGTGAAGGACAAAAAACAGCTGCCGGTTTATCGGCGACATCAGTTGAAAATGATCCTTATACTTACTTGAGTGGTCTGTATAAAGGCCAAGCTTTGTTTAGTCAATTAAATAGTTTGGTAGAAGAGATGTCAGCTCTAGCCTCTGCTAATGGTTTTGATTTACCTTTGACTTTAAATTAATGCAAAGTAAAAATTTCACTTGGTCACAAAGAATAATAGCTTTTACACTTGTTATTTGTATAATGGGTGGCTTGGCTTTTTCGGGAATTTTATTCCCCAAACCAAAACAAGCGGAAGCAATGTGGGGCATGGATGCTGTTATTAAAATTTCTTGGGAAACGGTGCAAGATATTATTATTGCCGTTATTAAATTTGTTTATTTTGAGATTGCTAGAGAAATGGTTTATGACTGGTTAACTGGTTCAACTGATAAACCTTTATTTATAAGCAATCCCGAGCAGTTTTTTAAAGATTTAGGCAAGTCAGCTGCAGCCGAAGCACTAGGTCAACTGGAAAATAGCAGTTATCTTTTGTGTCCTATTAATGTACCTATTGTAGAAGTGTTGCGAGAAAGATATGTCACGGCCAATGCTCCCGAACCCCAGCTTCCGTGTTATGACGTCTTTGAAGGACAATGGGATTTTTCCCAAACTGGTATGGAAGCTTGGGTACAAAGAAGTCAGGGTACCGAAAATCCTTTGGGTTTTTATTTGTATGCTGAAGCAAAAGTGGCAGAGGAAATCGCTCAAGACACAATTAATACCAGAGTGGAATCTATGCAAAACAATGGTTACATGGGAGTTAGGGTTTGTGAGACGAAAGAGGGTGAAGAGATATGTGAAATTAAAACACCAGGTGATATGGTAGTTGATGCTCTGCAAGGAGATAAAAAAGCTGATGGTAATGCCATTATGACGCAAAATACTTTCCCAGGCATGTTTTCTGCTATGGCGGGTGATATTGTAAACATGGCCGTTACTTATTATTCCAACCAAACAATCGAAAAATTGAACGAAAAGTTTTATGAAACTACCAGTGAAATTTTTGACTAAGCATCTACAAAATTTATACGCCAACAAAAAAAGGTTTGTAATACCAGTTATTGTGGTAGTTGTTTTGGTGGCTGGTTTTTTGATGCAAACAGGTATTGCAAACGCCGCCGATTGGTTTGAAGGATCATTAGTAACTTTAATTCTAAGTTTTCTAGCTCTTATTCAAATGGTATTTGCTTTTGTGATTGGTTATATTATTGCCCCTATACTCAATAGTATAATTGCTTCCGAAAGTGGTATTTTAACACTAAATGCTGTTAATGATGGTTGGGGTGTTGTACGCGACACAGCCAATATGGGCTTTATTCTGATAATGCTAATAATTGCTTTTGCCACCGTGATGAGAATAGAAAACTATTCTTATAAAGCTCTCTTACCAAGACTTATTTTTGGAATTCTATTGGTAAACTTTTCTCGCACCATGGCCATGTTGGTTATAGATTTTTGTCGCGTTTTGACAATTACCTTTATGGGATCTTTATACCTTCCTCCTGCAACTGCTAATTCAACAATATTATCATCAGAAAACATTTTTAACACCGGAATTGTGGGAGCAATTTTTACAGCTATTGGAGCAAACACTGTTTGGGAAGCAGCTGCAGATGCATTTACTACCGATAAAGAACTTCCATCCGGACAAATTTTGTCAGTTGCACTAATGCAAACAGTTTTATTGTTCTTTTTAATGCTATCACTCGGTGCTGTACTGGTTATGTTTATAATCAGATTAATTGTTTTAATGATTTTAATTGTGGTTTCTCCTGCTGCTATGATGCTGGGAATTTTACCAGGACTAGCCAGCTATCGTTCCCAATGGTGGAAAAAACTATTGTCCCATGCTTTTTATGCTCCGATTGCTATGTTTTTTATTGTATTAGCCATAAGAGTTTCTGCTGCAATTGCTGGTGAAATTGGAGGCACTCCTCTTAATACTCAAGGTTATAGTAAGGCTGAGCTTATTGGTAACACGTCTTATAAATACTATTTTGGTGTAGCGATGATGTTTGGTTTATTGTTTGTCGCTATTACGGCCGGAAAATATTTAAGTGTGGTTGGTGCTAACATTGCTGGAAAAATCGTAGGTGGTGGTGGCTTATTTGCCGGTGGTGCGTTAGCCGGATTTGCTGGTCGTCGTATTGCAAAATTCGGTGAAGGTAGGTTAGCTAATACTAAAACTGGTCAAAGAATTAAAAATGCTTGGAATTCTATGTCTGAAGCTAAAGAAGGAGACGGTAGAATTAAAAGGTGGTCAAGAAAAACCGCTCGTGGTGTTGGTAATCTTCCTGAAATAATTAGGACTCTTCCGACTGCAAAAAAATCTTGGCAAGCATATCGTGCTCGTCGCGATGAAGATGCTTACACTCGTAATATTGGTAAAGGGGAAGATATAATAGGAAAATTTTTAACTGGAAAAAAATCAGACTTCGGTCGCCGGCGCGAGAGAGCTTTGGTAGCAGAAAAAGAGAAACTAATTGGACCATCTTCTGCTGAACATGTTCAAGCTATAAAACAATCTAAAAGTTTTGCAGACAAAGAATCTGCTTGGAGAGTTACAGCCAAAAACAGAAATGTTAATGACACTTTAACCGATAAATCCAAGGGAAATCTTTTTGATAAACACCGTGGTTTATTTAAGCGTTTAGCAAAAGAAGGTAAGGATGGTATTGATGTATACGACTTAAAAACTGGTAAAAAAGTCGATAGGGATTCCATGTCTGAAGCTGAATATGGAAAGAAAGCAGATGAATACTTCAATAATGTTGAGCAACATTATGACCCTAACTTAGCACGGGCAGTTATGTTTGAAGAATTGGGAGGACAAAACAGCGAACAAGCTGCAGAAGCTATTAGAGACATTTCCGAAATTGCTGGTGACTCTGGTATTTATGATTTACATGGCATGGCCAGCAATGATTCTAAAACAGGTAAAGCGAGAAAAACTTCAGTGGATGAATGGCAAACTATTGCCCACGATAAAAGCCGTAAGATGGCAGGTCGTCTATATATTTCTAAAATGTCGGCTGATGCTTTGTACACCGAACGTCCAGGTGGTGGAGCGGGCGACTATCACGAAAATGGTTACCGACAATACCGATCCAATACAACTCCAGACAAACTAACAAAAATGGGAGAACATGCTGAACAAGCTTTCTTAGAAGCTGATATGTCGCATGAAACCCTAACTGGTGAAGCCAACCATACATTGGTGAAAAGAAGAGCCATAAATGATCTAACTAAAGACGGTGGCGATATGGACAAACTGCAAATCAAAATGGATGCTGCTCTAACAATTGCCGAAGAGCAAACTACCTTAAAGAATGCGGGTAGCGCCGATTACGATGTCGATGAGCACCGCCAAGCCATGCGAAACGCCTCCAGGTATTCCAAAGACATTGATTCTTTAGAAACAGAAAGTCAAAATGTCTATGCTTCCAAACTTGCCTCTGAAGTATACCAATCCAACAAAGCCACCGATGAAAGTGGCATTGATCTAGGATTGAGTGATACAGAAATGAAAAAGCTTATTGAAAAACCATTTGTCAAAGCTTTGGAAATTGCCAAACAAAAAGTTAAAACCGATCCAAAATTTACTGCACGTACTACGAGCTTGAAAACAAGATTGAAGGGCTTAAATCCTTAGCAATAAAGGAGGCGAGCAAAATCGTCTTAAAACCCGATCTTACGAAATGACTTAAAATAAATTTTCAAGATGGAACAACCAAATAAAACCACCAGACTTAATTTAGATAATCTTGATAATCAAGATACGCAAGAACAACTAAAAGCATTAGTTGACAAGCTTTTATTTCACGCCGATGTGAATAGAGCAACTAAGTTGTATTACCATCTACAAAAAAATGTCAAGGAACAAAACCTGGAGAATAGTACCAGTACATATAATATTGTTGAACCAATTATTAGAAGATTACAGTTAGTATTAATTCCTACACTTAAAGATGATGATCTAAGCGACTTTCTGCAATCTGCCTTGTTAAGATTGATTATTTATCCATATGTTAATGTTTTTAAACAAATAAGAATAAGATTGATTAGTTTTCCTTTTGAATACAGGGATAACGAGAAAAAATTAATTGTAAATTCTATATTAAAAAATAGCGAGAAGCTGGGAACAAACAATTTAACTATTTCCGGTGAAAATAAGAATAGACCACCATTAATAAAATACTGGTTAATGGACTATAAAAAAACTGTTGGTTCGGGACAAAAAGAGTTAATTAGAATTTCTGAATATCTTACCAGTTCGAAAAACGTTAACAAGCTTACTGCTATAGAGAAAAATATTTTTCACGACTTTTTAATGCTTTATAATGTATTATTAATTCCTTCCATCGAGTTAGGTGCACTTGATAATCCAGATACAGATTATTTTGATGCTAGCTTTATACTAGATCAAGCGCTTATTAATCCTCCACCCTACGACCCCTACGAAGATGTTGATCCTAAAGATTACGAATATTTTCCTGGTAAAAGTACCACTACAAAATCGGTAACACCAAATGCGCCTTTAAGAACAGCTCAGGTTGAAAGATTAAATGAAGAACCAACTAAAAAGCGAGTAGAATTTAAAGAAGAATCTGACCAAGTTCAAACTGTTCACAAAATAAAACCCGGCTCAGTAACCTTTGAGGACAACAAGTCAGAAAATAAACCATTGGACATTTCACCAAAAACAGAAGAACTTCCACAAGCACCAAAATCTTCAGCTCCAGAAATGGAAAAAGAATCTTATATACCACCTAAACCACAAGCACCTCGCCGCGAAAAAGTTAAACAACCAAAACCAGATAAAAATAAATCGAGTTTTTCTTTAGGTGGACAAGCTGGCCCTTTAACAGATGTGGTAAACAAAAGAGCTACTCATGTTCCTAATCCTTTAACTTCTTCTCGAAATGTTGGAACTTTATCAGTTGAGGATGTTAGAAGTATGGGCGGATCTGCCAAAGAAGGAGCAAATAGCATTAGTAAAAAAATTACTGAATTAATCAGTAAAAATCCAACAGAAAGATTTCAGATACTAACTGCTTGGAAAGAAAGTCCTTTACATAAATTATATTTAACAATCGGCCAAGAAAGTATGGGTGGTACAAAAACTATTTCTGAAATTGCTAAACAGCGACAAGCAGCCGGTGAACCTTATTTGTCCGAAACAGAATTTGAAGCCGTGGCCGATATTAATAAAAGTTTTAGCTAGCCGCTGTGCGTTATTCTGTACCACAATTCATTGATGTTGAAGACAAAGTTGTTGGCCCGCTTACGGCCAAACAATTTTTCTATATCATAGGAGGCGGCGTAATCATTGTAGCCGCTTTTCAATTAGCTGATTTTTCCCTTTTTCTAGTAATTGCACTTGTTACCGCAATTTTCGTTGGTGGTTTCGGTTTTATAAAAATTAGTGGTCGACCTTTGCAAATTTATGTTAGTTTAGCTTTCAAATATTTCACTGGCAACCGCAATAAGCTGTTTGCTAAAAATTTAACACCGCCTAAAGAAAAGGTTTCCGACAAAATAAAACGGTCTTTACCAGATGATTTTTTTGCCAAATCACCAGTTAAGAAAAGTCATTTAGAAAGATTGAGTAAATTCTTAGACATAGCGCAATCTAATGTTCCAATTGATGAATTAAAAAGAAAGACTATAAAAAAGAATAATGGAAACATTATACAATCAACAAACACAAAAGAATCGCAGTAATGATCGCGTGCAAAAATTTCTTAATGTTAAGGAAATCCGCGATGGTATTGTAGTTCTAAAAAGTGGGCAATTGCGTTCTATTATTCTGGTGTCCAGCATCAACTTCTTTTTAATGAATGAGGAGGAACAAAATGCTATTATTTATGCTTACCAAGGTTTTTTGAATGCGCTCGATTTTCCTATTCAAATTGTAATTCAGTCCAAAAAATTAAATATCAAACAATATATTAATAGAGTAAACGAACAAGCTAAGTTGCAGGAAAATGAACTTTTGCGCCAACAAACTGAATTGTATGGATCCTACATTGGCGACTTGGTGGAGCTGGCCAATATTACCACTAATCATTTTTATGTTGTTATCTCTAGCGGTTCCGGAGTTGACTTACCAAATAAAGTTGGGTTAGTTGATAGACTAAAAAACTTTTTGAATCCCGCCCAAATTGCGCAACAAAAAATGGCTGGTTTTGCTGAACAGCAAGAAGAATTAGAAAGAAGAGTAGCTAATATTGCTAGTGGCTTGCGTGGTATGGGACTGAGAGCTGCTCGGCTCAACACTCAAGAAGTGGTTGAACTTTTATATGCAACTTACAACCCTGGCTCCAGTGATTACCAAATTTTAGCTGACTTGGAAAAATTAGATATAATCAGAAAATAATGGGTCTCTTTGATATCCTAAAAAAGAAGAAACCAGATGATCAAGCCGACAATATACAAACCATGCCGGAGAATTTAGGTACCCCAGAACAAGCAGGTCAAGTAACACAAGCTACTCCAAAAACACAACCAAACCAGTCTGAACAAGTAGCAACACCGACTACCGCCGACCAAGTTCCTGACAACCAAACTCCTCTGGGTAAAAAAGAAATTGGTAATCTTTCCAAAGAAGAAGCCGAAGCCATTTTGCGCGCTGAAGAAATTTATCACAAAGGACTTGTTTCTGTTCTCGACTTAATCTCACCGGGAGGCTTGCAGCTTAATGTTGATTTTATCAGACTCAACGAAAAGTATGTTCGTACTTTATTTGTTTTTACTTATCCACGATTTTTAGTTACTGGTTGGTTGTCGCCAATTATTGACATGAACATGGCGATGGACATTGCTATGTATATTCATCCAGTTGATACCGAAACTATATTGAAAACTTTGCGCAATAAAACTGCTCAAGTGCAATCTTCAATTTCTTTGGAAAGAGAAAAAGGTAAGGTGCGCGACCCGATGATGGAAACGGCTTTAGAAGATATTGAAGGATTGCGCGACCGTTTGATTCAAGGCACAGAAAAATTCTTTCACTATGCTTTGTACATCACAATTTATGAAGATACTAAAGAAGATTTAGACAAAAAAACGGCCGAAGTAGAAAATATGTTGGCTAGTCATTTAATTTATGCTAAGAAATCTGTTCTCCAGATGGAAGACGGCTTCACCACCACCATGCCGTATGGTGAAGATCGCTTGATGATTCAGAACAATATGAACACTTTTCCGCTCTCCACCAGTTTTCCTTTTACTTCAGCCGAATTAACCAGCGACGAGGGAATTCTTTATGGAATCAATCGCCACAACAATTCGCTTATTCTGTTTGACCGCTTCACTTTACCCAATGCCAATAGTGTAGTTTTTGCAACTTCTGGTGCCGGTAAAAGTTATGCTGTTAAACTGGAAATTTTGCGTAGCATGATGTGGGGAACCGATGTAATTGTTATTGATCCGGAAAATGAGTATAAGTTTTTAGCCGAAGCTACCGGCGGAAGTTTCTTACGCATTGCTCTTAATTCTGATTACCGTATTAATCCTTTTGATTTACCGCGCGCGATTGGGGACGAAAAACCGGCTGATGTTTTACGCGATGCCACCATTCAATTAAAAGGTTTGTTGGGATTAATGTTTGGCGGGATGTCTGAAGACGAAGATGGTTTAGTAGATATTGCCTTAACACAAACCTATGCTTCCAAAGACATAACTCCTGAATTGGAATCTTTTGCTGATATTGAACCGCCAACCATGACAGATTTTCAAAATGTTTTAGAAAGTATGGATGGTACCGAAAATTTAATAAATCGTTTAAAAAAATACACCGAAGGAACTTTTTCTGGCTTACTCAATCAACCTACCAACATTGATTTGAATAATCAGTTAGTAGTTTTCAATGTTCGCGATTTGGAAGACGAACTGCGTCCGATCGCTATGTATTTAATTATCAATTACATTTGGAATATTATTCGTGCCGAAATGAAAAGAAGAATTCTAACTATTGATGAAGCGTGGTTGATGATGCAACACAAAGATTCGGCTCTCTTTATGAAAAAATTGGCCAAGCGAGCCCGAAAATATTACCTCGGACTTACCACTATCAGTCAAGATGTTAACGACTTTTTAAATGTGGAAGAAGGTCAGGCGATTGTTACTAACTCTTCCATGCAAATTCTTTTGAAACAATCACAAGCCAGTATTGATATTTTACAGCGCACGTTTTATCTGACTGATGAAGAAAAATATTTATTAATGGAATCCGATGTTGGTGAAGGAATATTCTTTGCCGGCAATAAACATGTTGCCATCAAAATTGTTGCCTCCTATCAAGAAGACCAAATTATCACCACCGATCCTAAACAATTAATGGAAATTGATAAAGCTAAACAGGAATTTGCCGAAGCCCAATCTGCTGGTTCAGTTGATGGCGAAGCTAATTTGTCACCTGGTGAAGAACAAATAAATACCAAAGAAGAAGCTGCTAGCGATTTTGATGATAATATTAAATAATGATAATTCGCACCTTTAAAGTTGTTTTAATAGTAACTTTGTTGGCGTTTACCCTTTCAGCCTTTGGCTGTAAGGATGAGCCAACTACTGATACTACAATAACCACAGAAACAAAAGAGACTACTAGTGAAAAAAATTCTCTGGCTGCTATAGCAGAAAATTTTACTACTATTTACGGCACTTTTTCAACCAACGACGAAAAGCCTTTCAGTAATTTATTAGACTTAAAAAACTACGCTTCTAAATCTTTGGGCGAAACTTTTCAGAGCAAAGCTGATGGTGCCAAAAAACAAAATAACGGAACATATTATAGCATATCCACAACCGCTCTTAATTCCACAATTATAAATACCAACACTGCTAAAACTGAAGTATTGGTAACGGTAAAACAAGAAGAAAGAAAAGAAAACGCTGCTCAAACGAAATCATTTTACAAAACAATAATTATAAAGTTTATTAAAGAACAAGGTCAATGGAAAGTTGACCAAGCCACCTGGCAATAAATAAAACTATGCCAAATGTTGGAGCACAAGTAGAAAGAAGAAATTTTAACAGCCTTTATCCGGGGTTGAATTTACCAAAAGCTAAAAAAAGAGGTCCTGCAAATTTAGGTAGACAGTCTGATTTAGAATATGCTAAACAAAATCAGCAAAGAGAGGCTGAATACAACAAACAATCCATGACTGGTATTGATCAAGCTCATGCAAATTCTTTGAGTCAACCAAACAGATTATCAGATTTTGATCAACAACTTGAAGCCCAGAAACAATTAAAACAGAATAAAGCTGATACAAATAGTTCTGGCAACACGAGCGAAAAAGTAGCTGGAGAAAAAACTGGTGGCACTAATAAAAAGAATGCTACTCCGGCTAACAAAACAGGTGGTTCTAGTGGTTCAACAATAAAAAATGTAAAAAACGCCGTGGGAGGCGCAAAAGATGCATTAGCAAGTGGAGTTTCAGAAACAAATAGATGGTGGATAAAAGCTTGTATTACAACCAGTTTTGATATAACTGGCATATTGGGAATACCTGCTATTTTATATCTCTGTTTACACAAATTTGTTTTAGCAAAAATTAACAAAAGTTCTTTAATATTTTTGAAATTCACCAATAAGGAAAATCTTTTTTTCTGGACATCTTTTTTAATGTGGTCTCTAATTGCATTGGTAATTTTAATTCTAATTATGGGTATTATGGGACTGATTAAAACATTTCGTTTAGATGAAATTCAAGCTATTTATCATAATCCAGTACGAAGCATCGAGGATTTCTATTATGGTGTATTTGGGGAAAGTATTGAAGGTAATACATATTCACCATTTCAAATTGGAGGTTGGACTCCATTTGATTGGTCTGATTAAAACATTTATTTAATATTATGAAAACTAACAAGAGAAAAAATTTAATTTACAAGATACTAATTGCGTCATTTGGAATTATTATTTTTGCATGTTTATTTGTAGAATTTAAATCCCCTGTTGTCTACGGCCAAGAAGATTATGATGATATAAAAGGTCATATGGGTGATGATGCTAATGATCCGACCAGCTATTTTGAATTTGCTCCCGGTTCTCCCGAACCTGGTCAAGAAATTCATATCATTCAAAGCGGACAAGGTTTTGCTGACACTGATGTAAAAGGCATGATGTACACTTATTGTGCTAAATATAAACCTATTGGTGAAAACCCTGGACCATGGATTTCTTTAATGGGACTAGTGGGTGGAAGTGATGATGAATTTAATGAAGATGGTTATTTAGAAAACCGTTATGGAGTATTTGCTCCTCTTGATGATAATGGTGAAGAAGCTTGTTCAGGTACAAGCTGGTCAAGTGCTACTGCCACACCAGGCGATACTCACTACTTCACAAGACGCTGGGATTCTACAATCGACGGACATGAAGATACTGATGGTGACGGCATGAATGATTTGTGGGAAAGACAATATTTCCGCATTGGTTTAGCCTCATCCGATCTTCTTCCAGGTGGACCATATAATTCCGTGGGGGATGTTAATCCTGCTAGTGATATTGATGAAGATGGTTGGAATTGGCATGACGGGGTATACTGGTTTGATGGTCACATGGAATGGACTGGCGGCAATGAAAATTATAACCGTGTTTGGCAAATTGGAGTTCCTTATGCTGCTTTAACAAATGCTAGTGGTACTATTATAGGAAGGTATAATTTAGGCTCCGAAGGTCCTGATAATGTTGCTTATACCAATGCTGAGGAATATGTTTTTGGCACCGACCCTTTTAATGCCGATACGGATAATGATGGTGTTTTTGATGAAATGGATGTTTCTGGACGCGGTGCTTTGCAAGCGATAATGATAGCCAACGGCGAAACTAATGATCAGTACGAAGTATCTGGTCATGTTATGGGACTCTCTAATGCTTGGCAACAAGGCAAAAGAGCTGATAATGACAGAAGACCACGCTACTTTTTAACTAATACTTACAAAAAATTTGGTGTTAGTGACGGTGGTGATTTAGATGTTTTTCTAAAAGTTCCGGAATATGTTGTTAATGGCCAAGCTGTTGAAATTGAAGCTATTCCTAGCAACGCCTCATCCGATATTGATGGTTTATATTATCAGTGGTTTTTAGACGGTGCACCAGTAGATTCAGCTTCAGGTTATGGAAGAAAATATTATAAATTTAATTCTAATCGGTCAGTTTGTGCGAACGCTGAAACCTTTAATGAACCTTACCGAGTAGCTGTAGAAATATCTGAAAACAGCACCAATAAAATGACTTCAGCAGAAGAAGTTATACCAATTGGTGCACCAACCTCCATGAATTTAGAATTGAATAGCAATATTAATGGAGGTGACGATTTATGGTTAGACTTTTTAAACGCCGCTGATGACGACACCAGAAGAGAATACATGGAAAAAGGTGTACGCTACGGCGATATTGTAGAAGTTTATACTTCAATAGATGATGGTGGTGCTTGTATAGATTTTGCCAACGATTTAATTTACACCTACTTCGTTGATGGTATTCAGATTATTGAAGCCACTGGTTTAGGAGGTGGTGATGGAAATGATAATCGCTATTTTCAGTTCAACCCTTACCGCGATGAAGATCAAATTGATTACACTAATATTAATGAGAAAAAACCACCGGAAAGCTATTTGGTAAAATTCCAAGCTATAAAAGTTGAAAACGGCGAGATCTATGCCAAAGACGAAAGAACTATTAAATTAAATAGTCCTAACATTGAATTAAACACCCCACTTGATACTACAGCGGGAATTGAAGGTGATGATGTGCATTGGGAACCGGATATTAATGGTCATTATAAATATGCTGTTGGTACTGGTAGTTTGGCCACCTTCACTTATCATATAGAATACTTCCGCCCTACCGGATTTGAAAACGGGCAAGACTATACCTATTCTTTTAACGGTGATAATTTTAGAGAAGATGATATTGTTATTCAGCCGGCTGCCGGAGGTAATAGACTTCAATTCCAAGTTCCTTCTACTGGTGAGAATTATATGTTCTCTGATTACAATTCTATTGATAATTTAAGTATTACTATTGAAGGTAAACCACTGTTAGAAGATATTCGCCGTGAAGCCGCTTTTAGTAGTCAAAGTGTTAATGTTTCAGATAACGCGGAAGAGTTCTTTGATAATACCACCGGTTTTGTTAATAAAGCCTTAGCTTCAATTACTTCCTTTTTACCTCCACAGTATTACACTCTTTTTAAGATTTCCTTCACCATAATTTCCTTATTAATCATTATCTTGGTTATCAGATTTATGATGGGAGAAACAAAAAGTTCTAAAGAATAAAGTCTACTAAAACTTGGACAAAGAACTTTTTATGGAAGTAAGGAGTTCTTTATTGTTTTCATGAAAACTCTAACTAAAATATTTCTTATAATTACTGTCTTTACCTTGGTTTTTGTAACCTTAAATCAGGTGGAAGCTTTAGATTTGGATAGAAAAATTACTTTGAAATTGAAACGTAATGTGGCTGAAGATACTGATCCACCCTGGGTTGATTTACAAGAAGCCACTCAACCGGTAAGAGGTAGAGAAAATACCGCACTTTTATTGGCAGAAAACTATGGGGAATATGGCGCTCGCGATTTAATCTATAATTTCTGTTTAAACAAAATGCCCCAAGCACCAGTTCAGGCTGGTGGTGAAATAGAAAGCCGTTTTGGTGATTTTACTCGTGTTGATGCATCCGATGACCCTTGTTCTGATGGAACCTGTGTTTATCCATACAGTGTCCCGAGCCCAAGATATACTGGATGGGTTTGTGAACCAGCTGATATTCCTGATGATCTTACAGCCAATTGGCCTATGTGTGAATTTATTCCAGACGAAGGACCATCACTGGAGGGTGACCCACCAGGTCATTATGAATGGATATTGGACGGTCCGCCCTATCCTCCAATGTACTGGTGGAATTATGGTAACGCTCCCAATGAAGATTATTGGGTTTATCGCACAACTAACGACAAAGATCCTTTAACACTAGATGACGATATAGATGATGATGGTTTAACTGACACTTGGGAAATATTTTATTTTAAACAATTTGCTGGGCAATATGTAAATGGTATTAGTTTTGCGGATTATGACAGTAACAATCCTCTGCCATTCCTGCAAACCGTTAGTCCAGATCATGATATGGATTCAGACGGATGGTGGTGGTCTTACGGAAATGGTTCCGCCGAATTTATAGGATCTACATATTCCAAAGCAAATATAAACGACTATTATCCAAGTGATGATAGTGGTGGGGCCGATTGTGATGATGATTTTGAACCACAAGATATAGCCAACCACTTCTTAGGAATTGATCCCGATAATTGTGGTTGTCCTGACGCAATTGGAGGAATAGGTCAAATACAACAAGAAGATTGTGATTTTTGCCATCGTGATTTTAATTGTATTGATACTCCTGAAGGTCGTTGTCATGCTATGGCTTATTGGGAACCATTTCAATTTCCCTGGCAAATAGGAACTCCTTACGCTTATCATATATATGATCCAGAGAACCATGGTAATGATACCGACGAGGGAGACGGACACCTTGTACCTGGTTTATTTTTAACTGGCAGTGACTACTGGTTCACAAATTATGAAGAGTTTGTTTTTGGTACCAATCCTTTACAACCAGATACTGATGGTGATGGCTTTTTAGATGAAGAAGATGTTATTGGACATGGCCAGCAATCACTTAAATATGAAATTCCTGATGATCCCGACCTTGATTATTTAGAGTTTCAAGGTCACACTTTTGGACAAACAGCAGAGTGGGAAAAGGGAAAAAATGAACAACGAAGCGGTTTTCCTATCAGAAGAAGAGCCGACACTGAAAAGATTATTAAACTTTCTACTGGTGATCCTATAGAAGTTCATCTTTTTGCCGATCCAGAATTTTCCAAAAATGGTGATAAGGTTACCGTGACCACCAATATAGAAAATGGTGGTAATGGCGATCAACTTTATTACGATTGGTATATAAATGGTGACTATCAAATTGATAAATCTGGTTTTGGTAGACAATCCTTAACATTTATTAATGAAGAGAATGTCTGTGATGGCAATGCTCCCAATAAACCAATTGAAGTAACAGCTGATGTTTATAAAACCAAGGATCAGCAGTTGGCTTCTGGTAAAATTACCGTTCCTATTTCCACTAATATTGATTTTAATATTCGCATGATAGGTCCATCCGTTCTTGGGGCAGGAGGAGAGTTAGAAGATCCTCCTTATGTTGAAGGTCGAGATTTGTGGTTTGATTATTTACGCAACGATTTAGGTTTAACGGGCGATGAATATGTTGGACACATGAATGATGGTGTTCGCAAAGGTGACATAGTTGAAGTGAACGCCAGTTTTTCAGAAACACTTTCCAATTGTTATGATACCGATCGAGACATATTGTACGGTTGGGATTTAGATGGAGCAGGTGAAGCAATCGTGATGGGTGATGAAGGCGAACGTTTTGTTCCTCTGGGTGATGATGGTGATTCTTATCGCTTAGTTACTAAAAAGAATCCTGGCAATCATCATTTGCTTATTTTTACCGCTTACTTTGCTGGCTCACAAGAGGTTTTTGCCCGTGAATCAATTAGAATTAATGTTACCGATCCTGATGTTGCTATTCATAATGTAGAAGCCAGTGGCCTGGTTGTTATAGGAACAGAATTGGGCGCACCAAAATATATTGTTCCTCCCAATACTGAAGTTACTGTGGAAATGATTGCCAGATTTATACCAGCTAGGCAAACTGGTGCTCAAGATTACAAATACGACTGGCGTCTAAATAATTCTTACACCGATAATGATGGTATGGGAAATCCTAATCCTATAAATCTAGCGAGCGTTTTGGATAGCTTCAGATTTACAACCAGTGACATTGGGTCAACTAACAGTGTTTCCTTAAGCGTTCTTGATGGCATTGGACCTGCTGGTCAAGAAAGATATTATGGCAGTAATGAAAAAATAACTTTTATAATTTCTGATGATCCCGATAGTTATGTGGTTGCTAAAAACCAAACTTTAATTGGTGGCTTAACTGCCTTTATTTCACCTTATTACCAAAGCATTTTTACAATATTTTTAATTGTAGCTAGCTTGTTGGTTTTGATTTTAATCTTTACGGCCATACAACGAAACAAGAAAAAACCCATTGATAAATAACACATTTTGTGGTATATTAAAAAGAGTTATGAAGAAAATTTTCAATAAAACCAAAATTATATTAATAAATAAACCAATGCTGGCCAGAATTATGGTGTATGTCGTATTTTTGGTTATATTTGTTTTTCCTCTTACCGCCCATGGTCAATGGACTCCTTGGTTTAGTAATTCTAATGTTGCCCTCTGGATAAAACAAGCTTATCAGTGGGGAGTGGGAATTGTAATTGCCATTGCTATGGCGGCAATTGTACAGGCTGGTGTTTTATGGACCACAGCTGCTGGTAATCCCGAAGCAATTCAAAAGGCCAAACAAATAATTGGCGCGGCTGTTTCTGGTGTGGTAATCGCTCTGATTTCTTATACTTTATTAAATATACTTGATGATCGTCTTGTTGAATTAAAACCCGCTAGCTTAGATCTACCTCCTAGTGATCCACCAACCAACCCTTAAAAAGCTTCATCAAATAAGTAAAACAAATATATGAATAAAAAACTCCTCATCGCTATTATCATAATTATTGTTACTTTAATATTTGTAGCGATAGCTGTTTATATAATTTCTAATCGCAACTCTACTTCTGAAACCAACACTAATACAGATGGTACTAGCGGAGAATTAACTTTAGCAGAAGAAGGTGATGTAATTCCGAGAAACATTTCTGATAATAACACCACTTCTCAAGTGATTGAAGAAACGGAAAAAAGTTATGATTTTGGCAAAGTTACAGAAAAAGCTGCCAAGGGAGCTTGGACTTCTGATGGTAAAACTTTCTACTATTATGATGAAGCAGAAAATCAATTTTATAAAGCTAATGCTGACGGTACCAATCCTAAAGAAATTTCTAATGCCGTTTATTTACCAGTTTCTGACATTCAATGGTCAACTGATGGTAAAATGGCAGCCTTCTCGCTCAAAGACAAAGATGGAAATTACCGAGAAATTATTTTGAATCTAGAAACCGGTGCCGAACAAGTTTTTGTGGAAGAGGTAAAAAATGTAACTTTTTCACCTGACGGATCAAAAATTGCTTACCAATATTATGATCCTGATAATAATGTAACTAACATTTCTGTTGCCGACCCTGATGGCACCAACTGGAAAGTTATTAAAGAAGTTGGCATTCAAAACCCCTCTATAAATTGGTATCAATCCGATTATATCGGATACTGGAACAAAGGCACGGGCTCACAAGGCAATTCAATTTATTCAGTTAATTTAGACGGTTCTTTTAATGTGGTAACATCGGAAGGTTATGGTACTGATGCCAAGTGGTCACCAGACGGATCTCGTCTTGTTTACAGCCGAACTGGTAAAAGATCCAGCACACTATACCTATTTACTTCTAAAAGCAATGGTGAAAATGAAGTTGACCTAAAAACCCCAACCCTAGCATCAAAGTGTGCATTTGCCTCTGACAACAAAACTGTTTATTGCGCCGTACCAGATTTCATTTCTCAAAACGCTATAATGCCTGATGATTATTTTAGTGGCAAAGTTCTAACCCGAGACTCCTTTATCAAAATTGATTCTGAATCAGGTAGTAAAACTCAGATTGCCCATTACACCGCTTTTGAACAACCTAAAGATGCTACTAACCTAAATGTCTCACCTGATCAAAAAACTTTATATTTTACAGCTCGTAACGATGGCAAGGCATATTCGCTTCCATTAGAATAGCCATTTTATAAATTATGAAGAAAATAATCTTACTTATTGTAATAATTGTTATTGTCATAATTTTATGTTTAGTGGCTCTTTTTATTTGGTATCAAAACTTTAATCCAGTTGATGAGACAACTACCGAAGAAACAACCACCGAAGAAACTAATAATAACGAGATTCCTATTGAAGAAGAGGAAAACCAAGCAGAGAGTATTGTAAAGATTTTAGACAACGTTGCCTCCAGCACAACTACGGTTTCGGGGCAAAGTATTCTCTATATCAACACCAAAGATGGTCGTATTCACCAAACAGATTTGCTGGGAGAAGAAGTAAAGCTAATTGGCGATGAAAGTTTCAAAAGTGCCAATCGTTTTCGTTGGTCCGACTCAAAAAATGAAGTTTTGATTTCTAAAGTAAACAAAGACGGTTCTTATGATTCAAATATTTATTACAATTTTACCAACGATTATTCAAAACAACTATCCAGTAATATTAGAGGTATTGAGATTTCCCCCAACAGTGAACAAATAGTTTATGAATATGTGGAAGAAGTGGCTGGTTTTAAACGTTTAGCGGTGTCAGATATAGATGGTTCCAATTGGGAAAATGTTTTAAATATTTTACCAGCCAAAGACATGAAGCTCCCTGAAGAATTGTCTGGACACTTAAAACTTTACTGGCATGATTCCACCACTTTTCTTTTTCATAATCCTGGTAATATAAAGGAAATTTCTCAGCTGTATTCTCGGGGTGAAAATAGTGGCGTTGTTTTAAATAACACTACTGGTTTACAAATTCTTCCTTCTCCTTTTGACAACAAAATTCTTTTTGCCGTTAATGATGAAGCTGGCAAAATGCCAGCCTTAAAAGTTCTTGATAACGAAAATGATACCGTTAGTGATTTGCTTTATACCGGCCTGCCCGATAAATGTTTGTGGTTTAATCAAACCAAGATTTTTTGCGGTATCCCCCAGAACGTCACTAGTAAAGATAAATTGCCTGATGATTTTGAGAACGGAAGTTTTTCCTCTCAAGATTCTATTGTCAGCATAGACATATCTAATGGTAAAGTTTCTGACTTTTATTCGAAAAAAGAGCTTGGTAAAGACATGGATATTGAACCACAGTTTTTCTCCAGCGATGATGATTGGTTTTATTTCCGCGATAAAAACGATAATACCCTTTATCGCGCTTATACTATTTTGCCCAGCCATTAATCGACAAGCTAACATTTTTTTGCTAAACTCATTATTATAATGAGTAATTTTTTTATATGGCTAAAGCTCAAACCAAAATAGTTTATGTCTGTTCATCTTGTGGCATGGACTATTTAAAATGGGCTGGGAAATGCGAAGCTTGTGGCGAATGGAATACAATGAAAGAAATGTCCATTAAACCACAAACACGCACAGAAAAAAGAACCGTTTCAACCGCCAAACCACAATCTTTAACTGCTATTAAAGCAGATTTCAATAAAAGACTGTCTGGTGATATGGATGAATTTGATAGAGTGCTGGGTGGAGGATTTGTAGCTGGTTCAGTGGTTTTACTTTCCGGTGATCCTGGAATTGGAAAATCCACATTGTTGTTACAAATTTGTGGACAGATTAGCGCTAAACAAAAAGTTATTTATTTTTCTGGTGAAGAATCGGCTGAACAAATAAAACTCCGTGCCGAAAGATTGAAAGTAAATTCTAATAATTTATTTTTTTCCGGAGAAACTGAAACGGGCAAAATAATTTCTACTCTCGAAAAAGAAAAACCAGGGTTGGTGATAATTGATTCCATTCAAACAATGTTCAGCGCTAATGTTGATACTACGCCCGGTAGTATGACACAATTACGCGAATCAACTTTAAATTTTACCGAAGTTGCCAAGCGTATGGGAATTCCTATTTTACTAATCGGTCATGTTACCAAAGAGGGAACAGTGGCCGGCCCCCGCATGCTTGAACATATGGTTGATGTAATGCTTTATCTTGAAGGAGACCGCTACCAAAGTTACCGAATTTTGCGCGGAGTAAAAAATCGTTTTGGCTCAACCAATGAAACGGGTATATTCGAAATGACTGGAGATGGCTTAAAAGAGGTCAAAAACCCTTCTGGAGTATTCTTAGAGGAAAGAGCACAAAAAGAGCCAGGAACGGCCATTACAGCCGTTATAGAAGGCACTAGACCCTTCTTGGTAGAAGTTCAAGCGCTTTCCAGTCGCACCGTTTTCGGCTATCCCAAAAGAACTGCTTCGGGAATTGATATCAACCGTTTGCATGTTTTGCTGGCTGTTTTGTCCCGCAAAGCCAACCTCGGTATGGAAAGCCATGACGTTTATGTTAATGTTGTGGGTGGTATGAAAATTTCTGAACCGGCCGTTGATTTAGCCCTTCTGATTGCTTGTGCTTCTTCTTTTACCCAAAAAGAAGTTTTAGCTGACACGGTAATTTTTGGAGAAGTAGGACTTTCGGGTGAGGTACGATCAGTTAATCAAGTTGATAAAAGAGTGGCGGAAATTATAAAATTAGGATTTAAAAAAGTTATCGTCCCTAAAGCTAATTTGTCGATGCTTAAAACATTTGACCAAAAGATTAAAATAATTCCTGTCCAAAGTGTTTCTAATGCTTTAAAACAAGCTTTGGTAAAATAATGTCAAAACTGCCAACTAAATTCTATGCCCGTCCAGCTTTAAAAGTGGCACGTGAATTATTGGGAAAAACATTAGTGAGAAAATACCGCGGTAAAGAATATCGTGGTATTATTTTTGAAACAGAAGCCTATGGCAGTACCAATGACCCTTCTTCTCATGCTTTCCGAGGAAAAACCGAAAGAACTTCAGTAATGTTTGGTCAACCAGGCCAGGCTTATGTTTATTTTATTTATGGTATGTATTTTTGTTTTAATGTAGTAACAGAAATTGATGGGAAAGCGGGCGCGGTTCTAATTAGGGGAGTGATTCCTTTTAAAAAACATTCCAACATTCTCAAGAATGTTGGAATGTTTGATCCTGCAAATTATATTAATGGGCCCGGAAAGCTATGCAATTATTTTCATATTTCAAAAGCGCAAAATAAATTATCTTTACAAAGTAACAAACTTTGGATAGAAAACATTAACCTTAAACCTAAGCAAATTAAAAAAACACCGCGTATTGGGATCAAGGAAGTTAATCCTAAATTCTGGCGCTTTGTAGCTATTTTTTGAAACAAAGAAAAAACAGCATAGATAATCATAGGTTGGGTTTTGACTTGCCTGACAAGGCAGCTATTTTACCCATGATTATGTTCTGCTGTTATCTATTGGCCCCCACCAAAAGCAAAAGTTCGGGAATGTTCTTGTTGTTATTGGGGATTTTAAGCCACGGCCATTTTCTTGCGAACCCTGATCTTTTTCGTACCCGGATCCACGAAATGAGGCACCGGTTTGTTTGCGAGAAACGGTCCGATGGTCTTGGCAATGAATTCTGCCTGAGCAGAAAGCCTCGGCTGCTTTTCGCAGAGTTCATGAAGTCGCATGAGATCAGATGCTGCTCTTGTGGTCTCACTGACCGGAATCATTCCGCCGTGTTCACGACAGATGACAATGACTCGCTTGATAAGTGGAAGCTTTTTCCGCAACGACCCTTGCAACCATCCCAGACCTTTTCCATTCAGTGCCTGTTGGACCATTTCCTCCGGTGATCCGTCAACTCTCATTTCTTTCACCGCAGCTGCGATTCTTTCAATCGCATCTCCTTGACTCATTACCCCCATGTGATTCATTTAATACCCCCTTTTTAAAGGTTTTGTTCCGTTGGCCAAAACGGAACGGTTATTGAAGGAACGGTGGGTTTAAGGTATGCCGCCATTATACTTAAACAAGTCCAAATGTCAAATTTATTCGGGATGAATAATATGTGTAAAAGCTTTGATTTTGGCTTTAAGTAAAGGATATTTAGATATTTTAGCATCTTCGGCAATAAGCTTTTCAGCTTCTTTTTTTGTAATAGCAATTAATTTATGGTCAGATAGCGTTGCTGTTTTCAAATCGGGAAGTCCTGATTGTCTGATGCCAAAAACTTCTCCCGGTCCGCGCAATTCTAAATCCATTTCCGCTAATTCAAAACCGTTATTACTTTTTTGCAAAGCGTTTAATCTCTCTAAAGTTTTGTCTGATGCAGAATCGGTAAATAAAAAACAAAATGATTGGTGCTCGCTTCTACCTACTCGGCCCCTAAATTGATGTAGTTGCGCTAAACCAAATCTATCAGCACCTTCAATCATCATCACTGTAGCATTGGGAACATCAACACCAACTTCAATTACAGAAGTTGAAACCAAAACATTTATTTTATTTTTCAGAAATTCTTCCATTTTCTGCTGCTTCTCATCTTTCTTTAATCGTCCGTGTAAGAAATCTATTTTTAATTGCGGAAATACTTGTTTGCTTAATTTTTCATATTCGGCTGTTACCGATTTAACTCCCAGCTTGTCCGATTCTTCAATGAGCGGACAAATTACAAACACTTGTCGTCCTTTTTGAATTTGTTGCTCTATAAAATCGTAAGCCTTGCCTCGATTTTGTGGTTGCACAATCTTAGTTAAAATCTTTTTCCTGTCTTTGGGCATTTCTGAAATTATTGATAAATTCAAATCTGAATAAAGCGCTAAGGCCAACGTTCGAGGGATTGGCGTAGCTGTCATAGAAAGTAGATGGGGCATTTTCTTTGGCGTTTTGTCTTTAAGGGAAGCTCTTTGTTCCACACCAAATCGGTGTTGTTCGTCAATTATGGCTAAAGCTAAGTCTTTGAATTTAATATCTTTTTGTAAAACGGCGTGCGTGGTAATTAGAAATTCTACAGCGCCTTTTTTTAATTGCTTTTTTATTTCTTGATCAGAAACTTCGACATCGTTAATTTCTTTTTGTGAACGGGTTAGTAATCCTATTTTTAAATCAGGCAGAAATTCTTGAGCGGAATTAAAATGCTGGCAAGCAAGTATTTCTGTTGGTGCAAGTAGAACTGCTTGATAACCATTTTTTACCGTTTGCAAAACCGCCATTAGGGCCACAATGGTTTTGCCGCTGCCAACATCTCCTTCCAATAATCTGTTCATTGGCTCACTTTTTTCCAAATCCTGTAGAATTTCCCAAGCTGTTTTCTTTTGAGCATTGGTTAGTGTAAAAGGAAGTGAGGAAACAAAATTTTTCATTAATTTATCATCAAACTTCAATGAATTGGCTTGGTGTTGTTGCCATTTATTTTTAGCTGATAAATTATAAAGCTGAATTAAAAACAATTCATCAAAAGCTAGCCGAGCGCGCGCTTCTTTCAGAGAATTATTGGAATCGGGATAATGAATTTGCTGCAAGGCAACTTCCAAATCAATTAGACTATTTCTCTTTTTAATTTCTGCTGGCAAATAATCTTCTATTTCTGACAAAGCTTTCGGCAGAAGTGGTTTTAATATAAATCGTAACCATTTGGAAGTTAGGGCACCCGATAAAGAATAAACAGGGATAATGCGGCCGGTGTGAACTTGGTCAGATTTTACGCGTTCAAATTCAGGACTACTTATTTGCAATCCTAAATAAGAACGTTCCACTTTTCCAGCTAAATTTACTTTATAACCTTTTTTAAGTGAAGTCTCAATAAAACGCTGATTAAACCAAACTGCTTTAATGGTTCCAGAATCATCTTTAATTAAAGCTTCGGTAATAAGCAATCTTTTGCGCGGAGAACGAGAAGAAGAAATTGTTAATATTTCTCCTTTTATGGTTGCCAATTCATCAACTTTAAGTTCTTTGATTGGTGTAGTTTGAGAGAAATCGTTATAGCGAACAGGGAAGTGATTTAATAGATCTGCAACAGTTTCTATGCCCAACTTCAAAAGAGCGCTTTGTCGGCGCTTGTCTATTTTTCGGAGAGAGGTGATTTTCGATTCTAGAAGTGAAGGCATAAACCTATTTTAGGCTAAATTCCTAATATTTCCAAACAAAAAAGCTGCAAGAAGCAGCTTTTCAGAGAGCAAGAATTTTTTGTATTGGCATGCCAGTAATTAGAGCGCACATCCATATTCCCCAAGCATAAATTGAAAACCGGTGAAAATAGAGTTCACATTTCCCGTGGTTTAAAAGAGCTAGAATCGCCCACAATAAATGCAATCCCATCATAAACATAGCAACAATTCCACATCCACTATGAAGACTTAAGGAATCCATGTGCATAGCCATTATTATAGTTCCAATTACATCCAGAATAAAGCCTGTGATAAATGCCATTACCATCCATGTCATTAGATTATGTTTTAGCCTTTCTGACCAAATTGCAGTAGTGTAGAACAGTAGTGCTAGAGAGATAAATATCATTGCTATTGGCATTTTGTTCTCCTTTTTAAAATGAACGAATCTTAAGAATATAATACACAATATGCCTTAAGTCAACTGTAATAACGGTTGAAATAATCTAATTTTACCGCTACAATAAGAGAAGTTAGTTTTATGGAGAGGTGGCTGAGCGGGTCTAAAGCGAGCGTGTGCAGCTTTAGACGGGCTTTAAACAAAAGCCCTGGCAGACGCTCAGTATCAGTTTTTTGTTCGAGACTATGCCGAGTATTTGTTTACAAATTGGAGAGGTGGCTGAGCGGCTGAAAGCGGCAGGTTGCTAACCTGTTATACGGGGTTAAATCCGTATCGAGGGTTCAAATCCCTCCCTCTCCGCCAGTAAATATAAACATGACTAAAAAACAACAAAAACTACCTATCGTTTGGTTGGCCCTAGTATTCGTTGTTTTTGTGATATTAGGAACTTTATTTGGCATGTATACCAATACTTATCGCATTGTTTATGCTAAAGATCTTTCCTATAAATCTTGTAAAAGAATAATTGTGGAAGCAACCGTAAAAGACAATACCACCGAACAAAAAATAGAAGAAGCTGCCAATAAAATTATTACTCAGAACAAAAATCAGGATTGGGAAGATATTACGGTTTGGATTTATAAAAAAAGTGACTTTGACTATATCGGCAACACCAGCAAAGCCGTTTTTGAAAAACAGGAAAGTGTATGTAATTAATTTTAAAATACCTAATTAAAATACTGCTTGGTAAATTCCTAGCAGTATTTTTTTATAGTAATTATATTTGCTTAAAGATTCCTAGAATCAATTATAAATTTCTTTAAAGTCTTATAATAATCATTTAATTCTTCTTTACATATGTCTAGAGATAATATATTTATTTTTTCATCTAATTTATTTTCCACTTGATCTAAACAATCGAAAAAATCATCGGATCGTTTTCCTAACAAAACTAAATATGCAAAAAATCCTTTAGGGTGAATAAAACGATAACAATCTGCATTCGCGCATATCTCTGCTTCTAAACAATTAAAATTCACATCTTTATGATGTGCTTCAACACAATTAATAATTTTATTTTCTGTTTCTTTGTCTAAATTAAATTTATGAATAAATACTTTTGATGCATCAACGCTCATAGCAACATGTTCGGACAAACGCTTTTCTTTCAAAGCTTGACCAAGCTTAATATCCATCAAAGCTATACCTGTTTTCACAATACTTTCATCTGCATCTAATCTTTTTTGCTAGATCAATTGCTTTCTGCTCAGAAATATCATAATGAACAGGAATAGGTGTTGAATATTTTTCGATCTCTGACAATGCATATTCTCTTGATTCTTTTACTAAATCCATAGCTTTTGTTTAGACTATTAGAACAACTGAAACGAATTTATTATCTCTTCGTATTCACCAGTAACGGTAAAGTTGCGATGAATTTCAAACAGAGTATTATCGCGATTGAAAACATAAAATTCTTCGGTTTCGGCATAACCACTAGTTATATAATGACGAGCCTCTAAGCCATTAACGGTTTTAGTTTCTGATAATTCTTTACCAGCATAATAATCATCCAAAGTTTGACTGGGTGATTTTTCTTTTATTAGAATATCAACCTCGGCCACGCCATTTGAAAAGTTTATTTGTGTGCCAAAATCTTCTGCCGACCATCCTTCTGGATAGTCCAAAGCAAAATTGTAAGTTGCATTCATATAATCGGCAGATATTTCATCACCGCCCATAGCATCGTCTGTATTTTCGTTTTCATTTATCTCTGCATCTATATTTTCAACAACATCTTTATCTTCTTTAACATCAACATCTGCTGTTTCGTTTTTGGTTGGCATAATTCCTTCGTCTTGAGTTTTTTGCCAATAAGGCATCATCGCGTAGCCAATCACAAAACCAACAGCAATGGCCACAACAATTTCTATAATTTTTTTGTTACGTTGAGTCATGGTATTTAATTACAAATCTTCTTGAATTTCGTCTTTCTTTTCGCGCACAAAACCAATCCATTCTTCCACAATTTCAATTAAAACTTTGAAAGGCGCTTCAATAATAAAATCCATTAAGAAAACAAAAATATTAATTTTAGAAAACTTAACAGAAATCCAATGGCCAACGCTTAAGATGGGAATAGCAAAAAAATCTATAATAACACTGAATATGCTATCACGTCTTTCCATGACATTTAATTCGCGAATATTTCTTCTTACTCTAACAGCAAAGTAGGAGACAATGGTTAAGAAAAACAGGAAGAAGAAAATGCCAGCCATATTGAATTCGAGCCAGGTTAAAGCAGAAACAAGAATTCCAAAAGAAAGTAAAAACATCACAAAATAGAACAATCCAAAAAATATTTTTGCCGTGGTAGAATGAACAACTTTGGGTCTTTTTATTTCGCTGGACAAACCAATTTCTTTGGCTTCATAAACAATTCCTTTTACTCCTTCAACAATTTTTTGGGTATTATTTTTGCCTGGAGCTTTAATTAAAAGGCCAGCTACCGCTAAGAAAAAGGGATGAAAAACTATATTTGTAACTAAAGCTCGGTAGCTAACTTCTCCCACTACATATAAATCATAAGGTAATTCTATTAGAAAGGCTAAAATCGATTTGGTTAACAAAATATAGAAAATGGCGCGAATAATACTGCCAGTTAATTTGCTTTTAGCTGCTTTGTATTTTCTATTAGCTGCTTTTTCAACTTCTATTGCTAAACGATCAGGGTTGGCTAAAATGACTTCTGCTTCATCAGGATTAGCTTCAATTAAATCGCGCAAAGTGTGAAACAAAACCGTACTTTTCTTTAATCGTCTTTGTAATCTCATGCTTACCGGATGAAAAACTTGAACATCAATGGTGCCTTTTATAGTTTCCATATACAAACCAACCTCATCAACTTGCTCTTTGGTAGGCGAGTGCCAATTGGGATAATAAAGTCGGAAGACACGATAAGCAATCATGGCATCATCTGATTTAGCTACCGCTCTGTGAATGGCAATAAATACTTGGATGTCTCTTTCTTCGTCAGTTATTTCTTCGCCCTGAAAAGTGATGTCATCATGAATCACTTCATACATTGATTGTGCCAGCGCTTCTTTCTTTTCATTGGAGCTTAATTGTTCTTCAATTTCACAAGAAGCCAAATCAATTGCCCAATCAAACAAACCTTCTTGAATTACACCAGAAGAATTGTTATCGGCCACCACATTCATTAAATAAATATATTTATCTACCGTTTCTGCTAAATCTAGAGCGGCTGATTCTGGAATTTTATTGTTGGACAAATAACGCGCGCGAATCATTTCTTGAATCAAGGGCTTGGCAATTTGTGATCCCGTAGCTCTAGCTACTAAGCGTCTAGCCAGAAAGCGACGAATAGCATTTTTTCGGAGCAAGTGATCTTCTTTAATGTCAACGGCATTGCGAATTTTTTCATACAAAAAAGCCAGCGTAGAAACGGTTGCTGAGACACGGATTTTTGGCGTGTCGTCAGAAACATTATCAAGCTGATTTGGCTCCCCGTAATTAGCAAGGAGCTTTTTAATTGGTTCTGATATTATACCTTTGGGCATCTCAGTAGGACAACTTACTGTTTAAATGATTTGATAACCTTTCTATTTATACAACTTTATAAATAGAGTTACTTCTAATATTTTTCACCCAATTGTACTACTGGGCATCCCGGTAGTACAACTACTATTTTAAATCATATCTCCCAGTAACATAACACTTGTTGTACTACCGGGCATATAGATATAATGGCATAAATCGCCGCAAATTTCAACTATTTTGGGCACAAAAACCCCGCTCCAGCTTTATTGAACTCAGATGCTTTAAGCTTAGAAATTGCTTTTTAGCATAATTAAATTTTGATTTTTTGAGTTTTGCAAAACTGGGGCGGGGTTTTTATTATTTTAGATAATTTTTTCGCCGGTTTCAATGTTAGTCACATGAATGGCGTTGACGGGACAAACTTCAGCAGCTGATTTATATTTTTCTAATTTATCTTCATTAATGTCCAGTTCAAACCAACCATTGCCGTCATTTTTTTTGCCTCCTGCTAAATCTGCTTTTTTATCCTCCGCAATAGGGAATTCGTCTGGGGCAACTGAATTGCAGGGCAGAGCACCAATGCAAGTTTCCCGATCAAATTCCACTTTATATTTTGCCATATGAATTGCTTTAATTTTTATTTTTTTAATTATAACACGTGGTCAGCAAAACTTTAAACCAAATAACCAATTACTTTTGACCTTTGGCTTTTGAGTTTTAACTTTTAATTTATACTATGGTTCAATTTCTTTCCAAGAAATTAGGTTGACTGTTGGGGTAGCACTTTCCGGCAACCATTTGGCCACATACAAAACATGATCTTCAACATAAGTAATTTGGGTGTTACCGCCAGTATAATTGAAATTTCTGGTAATAATGCTTCCCCAGATTTCTGGATTGGAAGTCATGTTAATAGTATCAGCAGCATAATAAATTCCGTTTAGAGTTGTGTTGGTGGAAATATCAACGGTATCAAAAACTATAAAATTAAAACTGGTAGTTGGCACATCGTCAGTATCAATAATAGAATCATCGGAGGCAATAATAGTTAAAGATTCTCCACCCATGGAATCATTAATTTCTATGTCACCATCAACATAAAGAATAAAGTCATCTTCAAAAATTAGGGGACCAACGTAAGTTGAAAGGTCGTCTCTTATAGCTGAACCATTCCAAACAAATTGAGTAGGAAAACCACTAGGATTGGCCGTGGCGCCAATAATGGCATTGTTATTACCATTAGCTAAATTAAGTGGCGTTAAAGATCCCGCTTCTAAAATTGTTAGGTTATCTCTTTCGGTAGAAACTGGAGCATGGCTGTTGTAAAAACTGGCAAAATTAGCATAACTGCCATTTCCCACAACTGGGAAAGGTTCGGGTGAGCCAATATCTTTAATTGCAATACCAGTGTATTCACCATAAAGCTGATCGGAACTGGTGTTTAAGGTTTCTGACCCAACGCCATCACGATTGTAGTATTGATCCGAATCGGGATGAACCGGATTGTTATTATCACCAATATTGTGAGTGGTATTTAACCAAACATTGTTTCTGGCAATACCTTGACTGGAAGTCCAATAACCATGAGCATCGCCCGCGTTGGTGGCTGTAGGCGCTTCTATTTGATGCCACCCATCGACTGGATCATCATAATAATATTTTAGTAAACCATAAGGTGCTTCCTCGGCTGTAGGATTATAGCCAAAGTGAGTGCCCTGACCATCAGTTGCTTGAACTTCTCCATTCGTCCAAGTCACAGTACCGTTAGCATATAAATCTCCCCAAATCTGTGTTCCCGAGGCAACCGAAAAATCTAAATTACTATCTACAAACACCGCTCTTTCAAAAGCAGCATTAGGTCCACCTAATCCAACTAAAGTTACAATTTCCACAGCGCGTACAGCAAAAGAAAATTCTCCTTTGGAAGTTATTGTCCACTGACCATTACCATCATCATTAATAGAAACCGTATAATCACCCAAAGTTTCTCCGTTTACTACAAACGGTTCGTTGGTATAGATTTCACCACTTACAGGATTAGGGTCAACCGTCCATTCTGCTAAAATTCGTTCCGCCCCCGCTTCAGCCACCTGATAAGCACGATGAGCTAATTTGTTGTTGTTTACAATTTTAACATTCACAACTGTGGTAATGGCAAAAGAACCGATTAAAACGGTGCCAATAATTCCTAAAATCAGTAGAACTATTACCGTAGAAAATCCAGATTGTAAATTATTTTTTGGCATTAGTATGAATATGAAATTCGAATTTCGTTGACTGATGGTGTAACAGTGGTATCGGTGGTAGATAGAATCATGCGGTATTTCATCCAACGATCGCCGTCATGAATATAATTAATTCCGTCTCCACTACTGGTATAATAATCAGTTGTATCGGTAGGTCCGTACCAATCAGCCATGGCTAAACCTGCTTCATCAGCGGCGGTTTTAATTTGCAATTTAATCTCGGTATTAACCGGTGTAAATTCTTGCCATTCAATCTGACCAAAAACTGTTTCGTGTCCCGTATCAAAATTAGATGACTCCAATATTGCTTCCGTGACGTAATTTCTATTATAAATTGTATTGGCTGCTGGACTAGAATTTAAAAACGTTCCCGAACTTATAATTATTTGGTCGATAGCTAAACCATCTTCTCTTCTTTGAATTCTAACTGTGTGTGGTCCTTCATTAGCAAAATACATTTTTTCACCCTCAGTTATAACACCCGTCCAAATATCATCCCATTTCCAATCAAATTTACTAAAATCAGAAAAAACTAATCCTTGGCTCGTTCCTGTTCTGTTAACTGGTGTAGAATTGTCTAATTTTAAACTGTCACTAAACTGAGCATAAAAAGAATCGGATGTTCCGGCATCACCGTTGGCAACAATCCTGGCTCGTCCCCAGAAATGATAAATGGTATTGGCGTGAGCATTGAAAGAAACATCCATATAATGATCGGGAGAAGTTTCAGCTGAATTGCCAAAATGTCCGCCAACACGCATTCCCAAATCGGGCATATCTTGAATCATATTAGTGTCTGGAGATGAAGAATAATATTCGTGATTAAAGAATCCGTGAACATCGCAAACATCAGTTGCCCAAATAACAATTTCGTCTTTATTGGTTCCCAGTCGCACATCACCCTCACAACTAGTGGAATCAAGTTCTCCGTTATCATTATCATATTTTGTTGTATCAGTCCAAATGGTTTGACCACTACCGCCAGACCAAGTGGTTTGAATCCATTCATAAGGATAATCGTTTCTAAGTGAGGCATTCGAAGTTAAAGAAGATTCAGCGTGCATATCAGCTCTTTGCAAAACAGATTCAGCTGTGATTTGAGTTTGAATACTGGATTGTAGGTCAGAAGAAACAACCTGATTAAATCTCAATTGCGAAATTACTACATCATCAGAACTAATAGCTGAAGCGGGGGTAGGACCTATTTGTTCATACACCACGCCATCATCAAGCCAAAAAGTTGTTAAATTGGTAGCTGAAGTTGGGCTCTTTAAAACCAATTGTCCGGTATCATTATCAAAAACGGAATTTCCTGTATCGATACCGGGAGCTAAACGAATACGATTATTAATTCTTTCCATAATATATCTAGCTTCCTGATAAGTTGCGCGCTCAGCCTGAGTTTTGTTTTTTAATTGCACAACATTTACCAAAAAGGTTGTGATGGCTCCCACCACCAAACTAAACACAGCAACATATACTATCGCTTCAATGAGTGTAAAACCTTTATTATTTATTTTATTGTTCGGCATAACTGATAGTTACATCTTCTAAAGCTGGTGTGAAAGCAGTATTGCTTGTATCTAAAATTGCTTTGTATTGAATCCATCTATCACCATCATGATTGGCGTGTAGTTTTTCGCCAAAGGAATTGGTATCAAAATATGTTCCCGCACCGTCCGGACCATACCAAGTTGCTGATGGTAAATTGTCATTGGTGTCGGCAGTTCTAACTTGTAATTTTAAAGTTGTGTTGGGAACAATATCAGCATTCCATTTAATCCGATCAAAATTAGTGACTGTACCGGTGTCAAAAGTAACCGACTCTAATGTTCCTGAAGATTCATAAGTATCTAGATTTCTAATTTCAATATCGTCAATGTATTTGCTACCTTGATCAATTGTCCACAAACCAACGGTTCCAGCAGAAGAACGATCACCAGCATCAGAATAACAATCAACCTGCCAACTTCGCGGTTCTCTGGTGCCGTCTTCCCAAACCTTAGCCACAATGAGTGTCTGATTGCTAACATCCCGAGCCTGAATTCTAAACCAGTACCACACACCTTCCGACATCACCACTTCAGTGTCACGATCATCAACTCCTAAAGCCGTGATGCTTGTTCCTACTGCATCAACGTGTAATGAACTAGCATCATTGGTCATTAAACGATAATATTTATTACTGGTTGGATATTTTGAAAAGAAAGTAATTCCCATACCGCCACGATCATCGGTATACATCATGCGTCCTTTCACTTCATAATTTGTCCAAGCTGAAGCGCCTGCACCATTATAATGCGTGTGAATGTTTTTTAAGTCTGAAGTAGTACCATGATTAGAAGAATCTATTTCATAAATCTCAAAGTTATCTTCTTCTGTTAAACCAAATTCATCTTCAGTATCAACCCAATTAGTTGGGTCAACTCCTGCTGAAAAATCATTAAAATCTTCAATATAAATTGGTGTTCTTTGTAATAACAAATCTCCAGGACGAGCCTCTGCATCCACATTATTCAAAATTCCTTCTTCAAAATCACTAGCATTGGTTTGGTGAAAATAGCTAATAAAACTGTTCATGTATTGCCAATTGGTAACATAGTTGGATAGAGCAATAGTTTTGGTACCAACATCACGATCAGGATAACTAACTGTCACATCAATGCGGCGCATGTTCTCATCGGCCGTGCCACCACTTTCTACAATGTCGCCGTTAATATCGCGCAGAACTTCTTGCAATCTAACTTCTCTGGTAAAAATATCCGAACTGTCACTACCAGCCAAAAGTTTCCATTCTCCATCTTGTTCTTCCACATGAACAACGTCATCAACGGTAACATTTATAATCTCGTCCCATTTGCGATCACGTATGTTTTTTATAGCCTCAATGGCATCTTGAGCATAGAAGTAAGCACGCGATTCTTTTTCGGCTGCTACCACTGCCCGCAAGGACAACAAAAAAGCGCCGATTAAAGCGGTCATTAAAATGCTAATTATGCCGAGCGCCACAATCAGTTCAACAATACTTAATCCTTTTTCACTTGTTTTTATTTTTCTTATCATTTTTTAGTTTAAAGAAACTCGGCCTTTGTCATTAACTGAGACCGTAGCCTCATAAGAAGCGTCTCTGACTGATCTAATAATCACATTACCGTCATTGCTGGTGGAACCACTCAATTTACTAAAAACGACTGTTTGGCTATCTAAACCTTCAAAATTAATGGATAAATATTCAACATTGGCACTCAAATTATATTCATAATTGTCAGTTGCAACTGGATCATAGGAAGTTCCCGCAAATAAAATAAACTTGGCATTAACTTCATCAAAATAAACACCGTGTTCTATTTCATTTTTAACTGTCATGGATTCACTTTGTGCTTGTCGTAAAACATTTTGAATTTCTTCGGCCGCCGATTCAACTTCTACAGATTTTCTGTAATTGGAAATAACTGGATAAGCGGCGGCAGCAATAATGGCCATAATTGCTATCACAACTAAAATTTCTGCCAAGGTAAATCCGAAATGTTTTTTTATTTTTCGTTTCATAGTGATATTTATCTTTCCTAATTATAGCAAAAAAGCTCTCTTTTACATAATAAAAACGACCCCGCCCCAGTTTATTTTTTTCTATAATTTTGTTCTCAATAAAACAAAAATCTCTAGTTTATTACTAGAGATTTTCATCTTAAAACTGGAGCGGGGTCGTTATCTTTATATTTAGTAAAGCGCTACGTTCACGCCACCATTGAAACTCATGTCGTAGGCATAAAACTGTCGTACCAGCTGCGCACCATTATTGGCAAACACGCGCACGATTGGTGCACCGCCATTTTTGGCACCCACAGCAATTTCGGCTCGGCCATCACCATCAATATCAGCTACATCTATTGTTACGCCACCCTCATGTCCAGCTAAACTGGCAAAATCATTTCTCACAGTTTTTGCAGAATTAAATTCATAAGTTTTAACACGGTTGCCACCATCTGCTTCAGCGGCCACAATTTCATCAACCCCATCACCATCAACGTCACCAGCAGCAACTTCTACACCATTTTGATAAGTATTACCAAAAGGATAATAAGCAATTCCTGTTACACCACCAGAGGCTTCAAAAACACGAACATGTCCATATTTTAAAGAGCTGGTAATAACTTCTGCTAAACCATCACCATCCACATCACCCATAGCCACGTCAACACCTTCGTTATAGTTAGAAGCATAAGGAGCCCATTCAGCTACCACGGTTTTAGCGACATCAGTTTTATAAATTTTTACATAATTTTCTGTAGCTGTACTCATAGCAATTTCATCTATGCCATCGCCATCAATGTCACCGGTAGCAACTCGCACACCACCACTATAATTTTCGGCAAAAGGAAAATAGTTTAAAGCATAAGCTCCACCCCGTTGATCAAAAACACGCACGTGATTATATTGGCCAGATCCAGTAATAATTTCTTTTTGACCATTGCCATTAGTATCACCTAAAGCAATATTTACACCTCCAGTCATTTCAGTTCCGTAAGCCATAAAGTTAGAAGTTAAAGTGTCGCCATTGCCAAGGAATCCTTTTACATGAGGACCACCACTCTTACCCGCTCCAGTATAAACTGAGTGAGTAATACTTTTTGTATTCAAAGTTTTACTTACTTCATCAACTGGAAATTCTTTAACATAATTTACTTTAACAACAACTGGAATTTGTGCTACTACTACTGCTGCTTCTTCTTTTTCTTGGTCAAGCGCTAAAACATCTTTAAAAGTTTGATCTTCGTCATTGGTGATTTCATGCACAGCTAATTCTATGCTGCCATTTTCTTCTTCTTCATTTTGAACGTTAGCTTGAACATACAAACAACCGCCACCAAACGCTTCAGATTCCTGCAAGAATTTTGCTACGTCCCACTCAACAGATAAATTATTTGTATCTTTACTAATATCAACATCGGAAACTTGATAATCAGCCTCGTTGTCAATCAGAGGAGCACCATTATCGGCACTGACACTGGTTACAAATATTTTTGTCCAATTGTTTTCACCCTTTTCACAATCTCTAGTAGCTAGCAACTGAACCTGACCAGTTGTATTGTGATCATCTTTAATTTCAAAGGCCACCGTCATTAAATCTTCATTTTCGGAAATTTGTGCTTCTTCTTTTACAGCTACTTGGGGTTCAGTAAATTTTAAATCTCCAACATTTATAAAACTGGTGGCAGCAATTACAACTGCACCCAGTCCTACAATTGAACTGGCAGAAACCCGGCGATAAAACATGTGCAGACTAAACGAATCAATAAATTCTCCGGTGTCCGTGCGACGAGCCAATCGATCAAAACTTTCTTGAGGCGCCATTAACAAATAATAAGGTGACAAAATTATTGACATAATAATTGTCATCAAAACAACTCCCACCGAAAGCAAAGTGGCAATCAAATAGGAATAAAAAGAAGGTTTTTCTAAGACCCTCCTCCGACTATCGTTTAAGTTTTCCACAAGGGAAACAAAAAACTTATATGTATTAGACATAATTCTTAAATTGTTATTTTTAAAACTTCTAGCCAGCTTACACCAACTGATTAAAAAATGCAAATATTTAATGTTGTTATTCTGTGATTTATTTGTGGGTAGAATTAGGGGATAAATAAACTATTTTATAAATCTTTTTGTTTAATTTGTCAAGAAATATAAAAAATACCACTTTTTATGATATTTTCCCTTATTTAAGCCCGGTAGTACAATTGTAAATAAATATTTCTAAGAATTATTTATATTAAAAATTACAAATTTAAATCTGTCAAATTCATTTTAGTAATTGTACTACTGGGAAGCCAATATTTCAAAATGGTAGGGTGAGATTGATTTTTGACTTATTTTTAGCTTTTTCTTGAAAATCAATATCTATTTTTCCATGTTCACCAAAATCATTTTTATAGAAGATATTGCTGTATTTTAAGCCATATTCGTACACTTTTTTGGTAATTTCAACGTCTTTTAAACAATATTTCTTCAAATTGTCAATATCTCCCTTTTTCCAATATTCAATCGCATCTAGGCCTGATCCAATTTTACCTATATTAAGCGTTCCTTTAGCAATATGGTCAAGTTTTAAGCGCTTTCCTGATGATTTCTCCACTTCCTCATAAATATCCAAATTATTAAAAGTGAGCAAATCACCAGAGTAATAATTGTTTAAAACTGGTAAATCAAAGTGCTTACCATTATAGGTAATCAAGCGGGAAGCGTTCTCAAAAAGAGGCCACATTTCGTTCAGCTCATCTTCCATAAAAGTCAGGTATTTATCCGTTTCGTACGAATAAACACCCACCAACGAAACTAAAAGCTTGCTCATATCGTTTTTAGATCCGATATCAGCAAAAGTGTTTTGGGTTTCAATGTCAAAAACTATTTCTTTGCTCATGTGTATACTTTATCGTACGACTCTTAGGTGAAAAATTCAATACATAATAAAATTATTGTTTTTGTGGATAACTTGTTTGACTTAAAATTCTTTTAGAGTAGCATTAGAAAAAATATGTCAAAAAGATACAAGCTATATTATAAATACAAGAAATCGATAAGGCTTGTTAAATTTTTTCTAAAGCACCCGCTCAAATGAGCGGGATTTTTTTATAATTAAATAAAAACTATGACAGAAAACATTCTGGCTGTTTCGGCCGCCTTGCAAGCGGGAAGAAAGAGCCTGCAACAAAGAGGCTACCACGAAATTGTGGTACCGCGCGTTGTCCGCGCTACGGGCGCCTGCGAAAACGTTAACACGCTTTTTGAGGTTTCCGTTAAAAAAGATTTCAACTGGTTTGGAGGCAAAGCTTATCTGGCCCAAACCGGCCAGCTTTATTTGGAAGCACTGGTTCCTCAGTTAAAAAAAGTTTATTGTGTAGGACCATCATTTAGAGCTGAAGATGCTATCGACAATCGTCATCTAACGGAATTTCTAATGATGGAAATAGAATTCGCCGGCGGTTTTGACGATTTGTTGAAGGAAATTGAGATTTTTATCAAGGATGTAGCGCAAGGAATAATTGCCGAAGCAGAAAAAAATAAATTCAAACTCCCAGAAACGGCCGCTAAAAGATTAGCCGCCTGCCCCAAAGAATTTCCCAAGATAACTTATGACGAAGCTATTGAAATGTTAAAAGAAATGGGCGAAATAATAAACTGGGGCGACGATATTAGTTCCGCCCAGGAACAAATGCTTACCCAATATTTTCTCAATCAGCCCGTATTTATAACGCGCTACCCCGATCCGATGTGGGATCATGTTCAAGAAATCGAAGTGGAAAAATTCTTCAATATGCTACCAGATCCCAAGAATCCTGGCCGCGTGTTATCTTCCGATTTAATTCTACCTCACGGGGGTGAAGCGGTTGGGTCGGCCGCCCGAGTGCACGATGCTGACGAAATGATTAAACGCTTAAAAGGTTCGCGCATGTACAAACGGCTTAAGGAACTTGGTGGCAGTTTGGAAGATTTTGACTGGTATATAAACGAACTTAAAAAAGGCAGCGTGCCACACGCTGGTTGTGGCTTTGGCATGGCGCGTATTATAAAATGGGCTCTGGGAACCGAAGAAATAAAACAAGCTGTTCATTTCTTCTCTAATAAAGCTCACTTAATTTAAAATCCACCCAACAGGATTTGCCTGCCCGCGGTTGCGCTTTGGGCGCGGCCAGGGAACCTGCTTAATAAAACTCTTTCTCCACCCAGCAGGATTTGAACCTGCGACCGTTTGCTTAAGAGGCAACTGCTCTGCCAACTGAGCTATGGGTGGAAAAAGAGTTTTATTACCGTTTGTTCTTTCAGAGTTTCAAATCATTTTTCCAAAATGATTTGAAAAGACTGCTCTACCAACTGAAGCTTTCGGGGTGGATATCGTCTAAGTATTATACAGAGATTATTCCTTTTGTGAAGAGTTAAAGTATTCTTTTATATTTTCACAATCCTTTTTTATGGCGTTAGTTACTTCTTTTCTATTAGAAAAACTTTTAGAGTCTCGAAATTTTTTATGAAGTAATAATTCAACCTTCTGACCATAAACATCCTTATTAAAATCAAATATATGAACTTCTAGTCTTTTCTCTTTTCCTTCATGAGGAATTCCATAATAAGCTGCTCCCAAATATTTTATATTGTTTATAAATATTTCAGCTGCATAAATTCCATCATTAATAATTACCTTACCATCAATTTCAATATTGATAGTAGGAAATCCCATTTCCTTACCATGACCTCTTTCTTTTTTTACAATACCTATAATTTTCATTATCTTGTTTAAGCAATTTTATCGTGTTAAAGTGATGTTGATATTATATCACAACCAAAAAGTCCAATTTGAATTTGGTGCGCAGGTGAATGAAATGAACCGAGCACGAATTCAAATTGAAAGGAGTAATAATACGAAAACTGAAGAGATTTCGCGACAGCGGAAGCTCGAAAGTTAAAGTATTATTACGACGCGCGCCCGTAGCTCAATTGGATAGAGTGTTTGGCTTCGGACCAGAAGGTTGGAGGTTCGACTCCTCCCGGGCGCACTTGTTTAAAATATTTTTATAAAATCGGGGTTATTTATTTGAAAATATACCATAATAAACTCCTGTCAGCTTGAAATTCTAATTTGAATGTATTAAAAATATTAAGTAAAATAATCCCCGAGTATGTGGGGATTTTTATATGCTCGACTCAAGCGAAGACCGAATGTTTGCCGACCTTGTGGTGAGTGAAATCGAACCAAGGCAAAATTTCCTGCTGTTTGACTCAGCCCCAGTTTTCGCAAAACTGGAGCTGGGGAGTTTAGGAAATTAATGAGCCCGCCATCAGGCGGGCAGGGTCGAGCTGATAGTGATCTTCAAAAATCAACCACCGCGAGGCAGTTTTTCCTCCAGTTTTTGCTGCCAAAAAGTGGAAAAAGAAAGTGGAAGTTTCAAGCCGAATCCCCGGTTGTGCCCTTTGGCTCCACCATTTGGGCAAGCAAATGGTGGAAAAAGAAAGCTTTTGTTACTTTTCTAAAAAGTAAACTAATAAAAAAGTCGCGTTGCGGTAGAATCTAGCAACGCGACATAAGGTCCGTTTATTTTGGTTTTCATTTACCAAACCCCTCTAATTTTTTGGGCCGTTGAGATCGACAATCTCTTTGCAGTCCGGACAAGGAACTGCAGTATTGACGGAAGCGCCAAGCGATTTCAGACGACTTGTTTTGAGCAAGAATATGTTTGTGAGACGTGTTGGATCGCTCAAGAAACAAGCACTGCAGAAAACCTGCTGGCACAAGGGACAAACCATGAAATCACCGTGCGTAGGCACGGACCTCAGTTTGCCCCGAACCACCTTCTTTTCCGTGCCTCGATTGCACCGAGGGCAAGGGTCATAACGACCTATTGGCAGATGAGTGACACGTGGAATCAACTGACTCCAATCAATCCAGCGATTTTCGGTTTTTCTGTCACTAGTACAACAATTCAACGTTCTCACCTCCTTTCGGACAAATTTGGACCAAGGTATTGAAAAAGTGCCAATTTTTTTGTTTCTGTGTGGGCACTTTTGTTTTCATTATACTCGGCGGTATTTTTTCGTCAAATTTATTACACTTTCCCGATACCAAGAAATTTGTTACAATTATACTAATTGAAAATACAAGGAGATGACCAAAAACAAATTTACATGGAAAGTCGGTGGCGAAGCCGGCTCGGGAACAATGACAACCGGAGTTATGATGGGTAAGTTGCTAGTCCGTGGCGGTCTTTTTGTATTTGGTTATCCAGAATATCCATCTCTAATTCGCGGTGGTCACAATTCATATCAAGTACATTGTTCCAATGAGCCTGTAACATCACAAATTCATGAAATAAATTTGTTAGTTGCTCTGCATCGCGAAACCATTGATCAGCATTTAAGTGAAATGTCTGCTGGTGGTGCTATTATTTATGATGAGCAAGCAGATGACATGAAAGATCTGCAAATAGAAAGAAAGGATGTAAAGTATTTGCATGTTCCGTTAATGGAAATTACCAAAGATGTTGGTGGTAATCCAGTCATGAGAAATACCGTTGCTCTGGGTGCTTCTGTGGGTCTACTTGATTACTCTATGGAAAAATTGATGGATATAATTGAATTTGCCTTTATAAAAAAGGGTGATAAGGTTGTGAAACAAAATCAGGAAGTAGCCAAACAAGGTTATGAATTTGCCAAAGAAAAATATGCTGACGATTTTGAATGGAAAGCAGAAGTTCAAGAAGATTTCACTAAAAGAATGTACTTAACTGGTAATGACGCGATTGTGGCTGGGGCCATTCGCGGGGGACTACAAATGTATTGTGCTTACCCTATGACTCCCGCTTCAGGAATCTTGCATGGATTGGCTGCCAACGAAGAACTCTACAATATTGTAGTTAAACATACAGAAGATGAACTGGCTGCCATGAACATGGCGATTGGTGGAAATGTGGCAGGAGTTCGCACCATGACCGGAACTTCTGGCGGTGGTTTTGCTTTAATGACAGAAGCTTTTGGTATGGCCGGAATTAATGAGGCGCCACTAGTGGCCGTTGAAGTTCAGCGTGCTGGTCCATCAACCGGACTCCCAACTTGGACTGCCCAAGCCGATTTACGTTTTGTTTTACACGCTTCTCACGGTGATTTTCCTAGAATTCTAATAACACCAGGAGATGCTAACGAGTGTTTTGAACACACAGTTACAGCATTAAATTTAGCAGAAATTTATCAGTTACCAGTTCTAATTCTTTCTGACAAGTATGTGGGCGCTTCTCATCAAACGGTAGATACTTTTGATGAGTCTTGGATTCATTTGGATAGAGGGAAATTAATTGCTGGCAACAAAGCTCCGAAAAATTATTTACGTTATGAATTAACTCCAGACGGAATTTCACCCCGAGCCGTCCCTGGACAAAAAGGTGGAGAACACATTGCTTCATCTTATGAACATGACGAAACTGGTTTTACCACCGAAGATCCCGACATGACAATAAAGCAAAATGATAAACGCTATAAAAAAATTGAAACTCTAATTAAAGAAAATGCTGATTTGTTAAAACCAATTCGTTTTGGCCTAGAAGAAGCTGATGTAACGATAATTTCTTGGGGCTCAACAAAACTACCTATACTTGAAGCTTTAAAACTTTTTGAGGATGAAGGTATGAAAGTAAATTTCTATCATTATATTTATATTGCTCCGTTTCCAGTTACAGAAACAAAAAGAATTATGGAAACGTCCAAGAAAACATTTCTTATTGAAGGTAATAAAACGGCTCAGTTTGGAAGTATTATAAAAGAAAATACTGGTTACGATGTAGATGAAATGATGTTGTGTTACACCGGCCGACCATTTTACCCCGAAGACATTTTTGAAGAAGTAAAAAAGATAATTTAATGTCCACATCTTTCGATTCACAATCAATTGCAAAATTTGATTCCCACCACACTCCCCAGTGGTGTCCTGGTTGTGGTGATTTTGGAATTCTTACTTCTTTAAAAATGGCTTTAGCGGAAGTGGAGAAAGACAGTGTAAATCACGAAGATTTCTTTATTGTTTCTGGAATTGGTTGTTCTGGTAAACTTCCTCATTATGTAAAAACTTATGGCTTTGAAAGTGTTCATGGTCGTGTTCTACCAGTTGTCCAGGCTGCCAAACTGGCCAACCACAAACTTACAATCATTGGAGTTGGCGGTGATGGTGACGGTTTTGGAATTGGCATGTGTCATTTTATGCACGTCTTCCGCCGCAATATGGACGTAACTTACATAGTTCATGACAATCAAATTTATGGTTTAACCAAAGGTCAATATTCACCGACCACCGAAAAGGGAACCATTACTAAATCAAGTCCGCACGGAGCCTTGGAACATCCGATTAATCCTGTTGCTTCGGCTATTATTGCTCACGCTACATATGTGGCCAGAGGTTTTGCCGGCGATGCTCAGCATTTGAAAAAACTTATTGTTAACGGCATTAAACACAAAGGAACTTCTTTCATAGATATCTTGCAACCTTGTGTTACTTGGAACAAGACTAATACTTACGAATTTTTTCGCGATCGAGTTTACAAATTGGAAGAAGAAAAAAGTTATGATCCAGCAAACAAAATGGCAGCGCTAAAGAAAGCTGATGAATGGGGTAAGAAAATTCCTATTGGTCTTTTCTTTAAAAAGGATTTGCCAACTTATGAATCACAACTTCCACAATTAAATGACAAACCACTAGTAGAACAGTTCTACGATAAGCGCGATATGAAACCATTTTTGGAGAAATTTTATTAGTCATTTTAAAATTTTGATGTTAAAATGAAGTCGAATTAATTCGACTTTTATTTATGAAATTTTCTGTTGGTAAACAAAAAGAAATCCCTCAAACCATGATGCGCAGAGTAGGCTACAAGCTTTGGGTTGATCGCACCACTGGCAAACGAGGTTATATAAGAAGAATTTCTAATGCTTTTTATCCGCGTTTTCACGCTCATGTTTTAAAGGATAAGGAAAATAATATTTATATTGATTTGCATTTGGACGCGCGCAAACCTCTACATAAATTGCGCGCCCATTCATCAGAGAGTGATTCAGCGGTTGTAAAAAGTGAAGTTGACAGAATAATAAATATTATTGCTTAATAATCTTATCCACAAAATAAATTTATTTTGATTGACATTACATCTAAATGAGTTACTCTTAAGTTAGAATAAAAAATAGTGGGGAGGTCGACCACTAAAATCGAAACAAAATAAAATCTTTTTTAAACAGAACACTATGCCTGCAAAGAAAAAAAGAAAGGCTGCTCGAAAACCAAAAAGAAAAGCAGTCCGACGAAAAAAAGCTGCTCCTAAAAAGAGAAAGAAAGCCGCTCCGAAAAAAAGAAGAAAAGTTGCTAAACGAAAAAAGGCCGCTCCGAAAAAAAGAAGAAAAGCAGCTCCTAAAAGAAAAAAGAAAGCTACTCGACGCAAAAAGCGAAGATAAGCTTCCGATAAAGAGTCCAATATTGGACTCTTTGTTTATATCATATTGACGAATGTCAAATTTTTGCGTAAACTATAGGCTATTATAAATGACTTTTGCATCGGGGAGTGGCGCAGTCCGGTAGCGCACTCGCTTTGGGAGCGAGTTGTCGCAGGTTCAAATCCTGTCTCCCCGATATGGTTTAAATATGAATATTTTCTTATTTAACATTTTTTCAATTAGCATTTACTGTTTTGTTTGTTTTTTTGAACAATAACCAAGGACTTGTATTATTTATTACTTTTATAGTAATAGCTTGGTATGCTTGGGAGGTAAGAAAATCAAACAAAATTTTAGCTGGTCGCCCGATTATTACTATAATAAAAAATGTTGCTGTTAATGAATCAAAAACAAATACTTTAGAATAAAAAATGTTGGTACAAATATAGCTTTTAATATTAAAGTTCGTTTTTTTATACAATAAACAATTAAAAATATATAAAGATAATAAAAAAGAAATAGTCTTTGATTATCCAGTATTAGGTATAAATGGTTTTTGTAAAGCAAATTTTTATAAAACAACAACTTTCTTGGATAATAATAACAGCAGTATAAATTTTATTGAATACCTAATTGATGGATGGGAAGATATAAATAGCGCTGGTCTTAAAAAACCAGTCTTAAATGACGATTTACGAAATTTACGTGTCCACATAGAATACGAAGGACTAAAAAAATCAAGAAAGAAATATCATGACGTTTGGGTTATTGATGACGATATGATTTTAAATGACAAATTAGAAGGAAGGTTTAGATTAATCGAACTTAAATAATTGTACTAGTATTATTATTATGCTATAATACTACATAGCAGTTCGTATTTATAAACATGAGGCTAGTTAGCATTAAAGAAAAAGCAACCAATTTAAGAAAGCAGGGCTATTCTTATAATATGATTTCTGAAGAAACTGGGCTCGCAAAAAGCACGCTTAGTGATTGGCTAAAAGAAATTCCTTTTAAGCCAAATAGAAAAGTTTTATACAGAGTTAAGCGAGGACAATTAAAATCTGCTCTTTTTAAACAAAATCAACGACTAAAAGATATTCGTACAAAAAGCATCCTGGCGAAAAAGGAAATTGGTAAAATATCCAAAAGGGATTTGCTTTTTTTAGGAATTGGTTTATATTTAGGCGAAGGGTCTAAACTCAACGAAAGTGTAAGAATAATAAATTCTGATCCAGATATTTTAAAAGCAGCAATAAAATGGTTTAAGGATATTTGTGATTTAAAGAACGAGAATTTAGTTCCTTCAGTTCATTTATATCCAGATTCAAATATAAAAATTGTAAAATCTTATTGGTCAAAAAAATTAAAAATTCCATTACGTCAATTTGGAAAAACTCAAATTGATAAAAGGAAAGGAAAGGCAATTATAAAAAGAGGCAAGTTGCCATACGGAACAATTCATTTGAATATTAAAAGTTGTGGAAATAAAAGATTTGGCCGAAGTTTGCATAGGCATATAATGGGCTGGATAAGAGCAATTAATAGTCAACTTTAATCTGCGGGTGTAATTTAATGGTAAAATGTCTGCCTTCCAAGCAGAATAGTGCCGGTTCGATCCCGGTCGCCCGCTCCAAAAGCATCCACTAAAATAGTGGTTGTTTTTGTTAGATAGCGTCTTAGATAAATATGTGCTATAATATATTAAAATCTTAAAGAAAGGAGGCTGGCAATGAAAAAGATCATTACCTCAATTTATTTAATACTATTCACTTTTCTAGCTCTACCGGTCAAAGCTCAATCAGATGGTGATGCTAGACTAAATATTCCTGAAATTATTGATCCTAATCAAGCTGCAAATGATGCTAAATGGTTTGTTATTGTAACAATTGCTTTGGTAATCCTATTGCTTCTGGCGTTTGCATATTATTTTTTCTCGGAGAAACCTAAAAGATAAATTTTATAATTTTCGCCCCGCTCCAGTTCTATTGAACTCAAATCATTAATGTTTTTTATAACAAATTTCCCAACATTAATGAACAATATTCTGAGTTAAATAAAACTGGAGCGGGGTTTTTGATTACATTGACGATAACACTCCTAAAATGATATAATAATCCTAAGATAATTTCTTTTTTAAAGGAAAAGTTTAAGTTTTGCGAACAATTATAAAACAAAAGGTTTTAAACAAATATGCATTTTACTGACAAACAACTTGAGGAGATTTTGGTTAAAACGACTATGTTTCAGCCGCAAGAATTTGCTGATTTTCTCAAGGAGGCAAAAAAGGCGAAAAAACCACCTGTAGATTTAATATTAGAAAAGAATTTGGTACCAGAAGAATATTTGGCTCAAAAAAATGCTGAATTCTTAAAAGTCCCTTTTGTTGACGTCTCCCAAAAAAATATTAGAAAAGATATTCTATTTCTAATAACTGAAGCTACCGCTAGAGAGAATCAAATTCTAGCTTTTGATAAAACTAATGAAGGTATTATGGTAGGACTGGTGGAACCGGACAACTTGGAAACCATTGAATTCTTGAAAAAGGCTTTTTCTGAACCGGTTATCATTCACGCTATTTCCAAAATCCATTTTAAACTGGCTATCAAACAGTACAAGAGAGGATTAAAGATAGATTTCAAAGAGATTATTGAAAAAAGTTTGGAATCATCACGAGCAGCTAATGATAATGATGAGGCCAAGCTGGCTGAGGATTTGCCAGTTATAGAAATCGTTGACACTGTTTTGGAACACGCAATTTATGAGGGCGCCTCTGATATTCACATGGAACCAATGGAAAAAGAGGTTATTATTCGTTTTCGCGTTGACGGTATTCTCCACGATATTATTAGTATGCCTAAAGAAGTTATGGCCGGTGTGGTAGCGCGTATAAAAGTTCTGGCCAATTTAAAAATTGATGAGCATCGTTTACCGCAAGATGGTCGTTTCAAATTACAAAAAGAGGATTACAAAGTTTCGTTTCGTACTTCTATTCTGCCAACTTATGATGGTGAAAAAATTGTTTTACGTCTGCTTAATGAATCCAATCAGATTCTTACCCTGGAACAACTGGGCTTTCAGCATTCTTCTTTAAAACTTTTAAAAGCTAATGTTAAAAAGCCACACGGCATGATTTTGGTCACTGGCCCTACGGGCTCGGGAAAAACCACGACGCTTTATTCTGTGCTCGACATTTTAAACACTCCTAAAGTAAACATATCTACTGTTGAAGATCCAATTGAATACCGCGTGGAAAGAATTAATCAAAGTCAAGTTAATGCTAAAATTGGTTTTTCTTTTGCCAATGGTTTAAGAACCTTGGTTAGACAAGACCCAGATATAATAATGGTTGGTGAAATTCGCGATAATGAAACTGCGGAAATTTCTGTTCACGCTGCACTAACTGGACATTTGGTACTTTCTACTCTGCACACCAATGATGCTCCGGGAGCTATCGCCAGACTTTTCGACATGGGCATTAAACCTTTCTTAATTGCTTCCACTTTAAACATTATTATTGGACAACGCTTGGTTAGAAAAACTTGTTCGGAATGTATAACCAGTTATATGCCCGATTCAAAAGAAATTCAGTTGCTTGATGAACAGTACGATTTAGATGAGATTATGGAAATTATGAAAAGAGAAAAAATCACTGAACCAAATAAGAAATTTGAAGATCTAAAATTCTTCAAAGGCAAGGGTTGTAATAAATGTAATAACACCGGCTACAAAGGCAGAATCGGAATTTATGAAGTTATGTCCAATGATACAAAAATTCAGAATCTGACAACAAAAAAAGCAACCTCTGACGAATTATTGGAAGTAGCTAAAGCAGAAGGTATGATAACCATGGTGCAAGATGGATTTATAAAAGCTAAAACGGGAGTAACAACTCTGGAAGAAATTATTAGAGTTACCAAAGAATAAGAGGCTTGTGGCATATGGCTAATAGCTTATGCTAATTAGATTAGAAATTAAATTAATACTATGGCCAAATTTAAATATATTGCTCGCGACGAAAAAGGTAAAACCAAAAAAGGAGAGATGGACGCAATTAGCGAACAACAATTAGCCAAAACCTTAAAACAAGATGGCCTCCTTTTGACGCACTGGGAAAAAGAAAGAGGAAAGGAAGGTATGTTAAAGAAGCTTACTTCCTGGGGCTCGGTAGGAGTAAAAGAAAAAATTCTTTTTACCAATCACCTGGCCATGATGTTAAAAGCGGGTGTCTCTATATCTAAGGCGATTGGTATTTTAGCCAAACAAACTAATTCTAAATATTTTGCAAAAATTTTAAATTCTATCAACAAGGATATTCAAAAAGGTCGGTCTTTGGCTGAAGCGATGGCTGTGCATAAAAATGTATTTCCAACTATGTTCACCAGTATGGTGCAGGCAGGGGAATTCAGTGGACGTTTAGAAGAAGTATTGAAACAACTATCAACCCAAATGGAAAAAGACCATCATTTGATTTCCAAAATTAGAGGCGCCATGACCTATCCTTCTATTGTAGTTTTAGCCATGATAGGTGTAGCCATTGTTATGATGACGATGGTCTTACCACAATTAACAGATATTTTTGCCGGCATGGATACCGAGTTACCATTTGCTACCAGGTTTTTATTGGCCGCCAGTGACTTTACCAGCAATAATTTAGTGTTGGTAATTGGCGGATTGGTGGGACTAGTAGTTTTATTCTTTATGTTTATTAAAACTCCTTTCGGCAAACCAATTTGGCACCGAGTATTAATAATATTTCCTTTAATTGGCACTCTAGCTAAAAAAGTGAATTTAGCCCGTTTTGCCAGAACCACCGCTTCACTTTTAAAAAGTGGCATTTCTATGGTCACAACCCTAGAAATTGTGTCTTCGGTACTAGGCAATGTTCATTACAAAAGAGCGGTGGAAGAGGCTAGTAAAAAAATTACTAAAGGTGTAAGTTTAGTTTCAATTTTTGAAAAAGAACCCCATCTCTTCCCACCCATGGTCACACAAATGATTTCTATCGGTGAAGAAACAGGAGAACTTGATACTATTCTTTTGCAGTTAGCTGGTTTCTATGAAGAGGAAGTAGCCGACTCCACAGAAAATATGTCCTCAATTATTGAACCTCTCCTTATGATTGTTATGGGGGTAGCTGTTGCTTTCTTAGCGCTAGCAATTGTACAACCAATTTATTCAATAACTTCAAGTTTCTAAAATGGCCAATCCCTTAAATCTAGCAAAAAAAGGCTTTGGGTTAAAAATATTTGACTCTTCCGTCAAAGTTTTTCAGTTTAACAAAAGTGGTAAAAAATATTCTTTGCATGGTTATGCTTCTGCTTCTCTGGATGAGGGAGTGGTTGTAGGAGGCGATATTATTAAAGCTGATATTTTAAGCACAGCCATTAAAAATGCCCTCAAAAATGCTAAACCAAAGAGCATTAAAACTCCTTATGTATCCTTAATGCTACCGCACGAAAAAACTTTTTACAAAACATTGAAGCTTCCCATAATGGCCGATGATGAAATTGAGGAAGCGGTGCGCTGGAAATTATCATCCCTTACTCCTTGGGACGAAGAAGTTGTTTTTGATTATCAGGTCATTAAAAAAAGAAAAGATTCTTTAACCACATTTGTGAGCGCCAGTCCCATGACTCATGTTAGATCATATTATGATTTATTAGCCGATTTGAAATTAATCCCGACCGTTATTGATTTAGAAGAAGCTGCTACCACCCGCGCTATTGTGCTCAAGGATTCTGAAGAAAAATTATTAATAGCTGATATTGGGAAGGGACGCACTCTCTTTACGGCTGTTAATGCTGGTAACATTGTTTTCACTTCAGCCTCAAAGGTTTCCGGTGTTGAGTTTACAAAAATAATTGCCGATGGCATGGGTGTCAGCATGAATGAAGCGGAGGAACTAAAAATGAAAGCTTATAGTTCTTCTGAAGACAATAAAGATAAGAAACTTTTGTCAGTTTTGGAACCACTATTTAAAACTTTCTCAGATGAAATTCACAATATTATTGAATATCTGGAAAGGGAAAGACATATTTCGGGAATAAAAAAAGTTATCCTATGTGGTGGTAGCTCTAACCTACATGGTTTTGCTCCTTATATTGCTTTGCAAATTCCTTTTCAAGTTGATGTGGCTGATCCTTGGCAAATACTCGGAAAAGCAAGTAAGAAAGCTGCTAAAAAAATTAAAACTGTTGATGTTTTAAGTTTCATAAAAGTAATGGGTCTAGCTTTAAGAGCCCTGGATCCTTTTGATTACGAAAATGATAAAAATAAATCTACTTCCAAAAAACGAGAAAAGTAGCCTCAAGGCACAAAGATTATCAAACTTCTTAATGATTGTGAGTTTGTATGATGTTCTGGTGTTGATTTTGATTGCTGGTGCTTTATTTTTTGTTTCTGGAACATACAATAATCGTCTGAGCGATCTTGATAATAATATTGCTGAGGCGAAAATGGCTATTGAACAACAAAAAAATGATGAACTGGAAACTAATGTGGAAGAATTAAATAGAATCGGAAAACGCTTAAACGGAATTTATAATAAGCAAACTTCCTGGCACACGCTTTTAAATGAACTAACTCAACTTACACCAGATACCATAATCTGGAAACAAATTGCTATAAAAAAATGGACACACACAATTAATTTAAGTGGTCACGCCACCACTAGAGATGATTTTGTCTCGTTTAGCGATAACATAGAGAATTCAGATAATTTTAGTGATGTAGAATCACCCTTATCCAATTTAACCAGCAAAGAAGATATTGATTTTACCATGACTTTCACTTTTACAGACAACAATGAATAATCAGATTAAAAATTATATTTTACCCATCATAGTTTTTTTGGGTATTTTAGTTTCGGTTATTTTCTATATTCATCCTTCGCTTCAAGGTTTGAATGAAAATATTAATTCTATTGAGGCCAAAGAAACTGAACTGGCTAGTCTAACCAATGCTCAAGAAAAACTGACTTCTTTGGAAATTCAAAATGATGAAATTGTGGCTCAATTGGATGAAATAAAACAAATGTTTATATTGCAAGATCAACCACTGGATATAATTGTTTCTTTGGAAGAAAACGCCAACAACAATAACTTAGAACAAAAAATATCTATTGGTGAAGAAAGTAGCCTAGTTAAAAATGCTGCTACTGATAAAGGCGATGATCTTTATGCCAGTGAATCTTATCTTGTGGCCTCAATAAGTTTAACTGGTTCATATGCTGGTATACAAAAATACTTATTACTGCTTAAGAAATCTGCTCTCGCCTATGATGTTGATTCTCTAAATATTTTATCTGATTCTGAGGGCGCAACAACTTCAGCTACTTTGATAGTAAAATTCTTTACCTTAAATCCTTTGGAGAAAACCGATGGCTAACAAAAATATGGAATTTAAAATGCCAAAATTTATTGGTAACTTATCTCAAACAATTTGGCGACAAGCTGCTTTCTTTGCTTTTTTAGCAGCTTTGCTGATCATTTTAATTATTGGTGCTTTTGAATATTGGTTAACTGGCAATGCTACAAATGGAGCAACTACTTACATGGGACAAACTTCTATAGTAATTTCTGAAGATGTAAAAAATAGTCAATCAAAAATAGCGGAATCAAAAACTGAAACCAGTTTTGAAAACATTTCTTCCGCCAATCCATTTTTAAGTAAGTAAAAAAGCTGGGCGAAACAAATTCACAAGGAGGGTTGTGAGAATTTCGACCCAGCTTTCGTATTTTACTAGCAAAAAATATTTTGTCAATCCAGTAGTACAACCAGAATATATGGCTTTAGTATTTCAATAGGTTGTTAAATAATTACAAAGTCTCTGAAATTTATTTATCAAATTGTACTACCGGATCAATTAAAATATTATAAATCCCCGATACCATTTACTATGATCATATTATGATCGCAGAAAAAGATACCGGGGAATTATTTAGTTTTTAATAGAATCTTTCAAAGTTTTGCCAGCTGTAAATTTAGGAACTTTCATAGCTGGAATTTGGATTTTCTGTGTTGGATTTTGGGGATTTACACCGGTACGGGCGGCTCTATGAGAAACGCTATAAGTACCAAAACCGGTTACTGATACTTTTTCATCTTTCTGAAGAGTTTCTGTTACCACATTAACAAAGGCATCTAAAACATCATCGGCAACTTTCTTAGTTACGCCTGCTTTAGAAGCAAGGTTTTCAATTACTTCTTGTTTGGTCATTTTGTTTCACCTCCCTTCGGTGATTATTTGTATATGTATTATAGGCAAATATGCCTCTCCAATCAAGTGTTTTTGTGTATTTTAAGGGGATAACTTATTATTCTATTTTTGGTGTTTTTTTACTATTTTTACCGTTTTCAATATCAATAAATTCTCTAATTTTTTCTATTTTCTTGGCGCGACCGGAAGTACCATCAAAATCTATAAGCACAGCATTGAATTCTGCCCATTTGGTATCAGCCATTTCAAATTTCTGGGGAGTTTGATTTCTAAATTCTTTAATCACATTTTCTTCATTAACTCCAATCACACTAGGGAAGCCTCCTACCATGCCAACATCAGAAACAAAAGCACAACCATCGTATACGGCAAAATCCTGCGAAGCAACATGGGTATGAGTACCTAAGATAGCTCCTACCTTTTTTCTGAATTCTAGAAAAAAGGCCATTTTTTCACTTGAAGCTTCAGCGTGCAGATCTACCAAAATTATATTGGCACCTTCTTTTTTAGCATCCTCTAAAAGTTCGTCCATCTTGATAAAGGGGCAAGTGAAATCTTCTTTAATAAAAACTCTACCCATTAGATTGGCAATAAAAAGACGATAAGCACCAATTTCTTTTACTAAATATCTTTTTCCAGATACTCCTTCGGGATAATTGGCGGGAATTACAATATCCTCTTTTTCCAGTAATTCATAAACATCTTGTTTTTTGAAAACATGATTGCCAGATGTAAAAACTTCTACGCCGGCTTCCTTAATTTCTTGCAAAGTTTTTTCAGTCGCACTTTTGCCGTGCGCTAAATTTTCAACATTGGCAATTACCAAATCAGCTTTGTGTTTTTCTTTTAGCTGGGGTACAAAGTGTTTTATGGCTTCGCGACCAACGCGACCCATTATATCTCCAAGGAATAGAATTTTCATAATTTTATTTAGCGTATTCTACGGCTCTGGTTTCTCTAATTACATTAACCTTAATTTCACCAGGATATTTTAATTCTTGTTCAATTTTATCAGCAATTTCATTGGCCAGTTTAATAGAACCAAGATCGTCAATTTCTTCCGGCTTAACAAAAACGCGAACTTCACGACCAGCCTGGATAGCATAAGACTTATCAATGCCAGCAAAATTATTAGCAATACCTTCAAGCTCTTCCAATCTTTTAATGTAATTTTCGTAAGTATCTTTTCTAGCACCAGGACGGGAACCAGAAATAGAATCGGCGGCATCAACGATCATAGCTTCCACTGTTGCACAAGGAACATCTTCGTGATGAGCCTCCATGGCTTGAATAATTTCTTCAGAAACACCAAACTTCTTTAAGATATTTTTTCCAATTTCAATGTGAGTTCCTTCAATTTCAGCATCAACTGCTTTTCCAATATCATGCAAAATACCACCGCGCTTAGCCACTTGAACATTAGCGCCTAACTCTTCGGCTAAAATGGCAGAAATGTTAGCTACCTCAATAGAATGTTTCATAACATTTTGGCCGTAACTGTAACGGAATTTCAAACGACCAATTAATTGCACCAATTTCGGATCAAAATCAGTAATGCCCAAATCATAAACTACTTGCTCACCAGTTTCGCGAATATCCTTAGCGATTTCTTGTTTAGCTTTTTCTACCGATTCTTCAATGCGAGCGGGATGAATGCGTCCGTCCACTACCAATTGTTCAATAGCTTTTTTTGCTACGTGTCTGCGAATAGGGTTGAAGCCAGAAATTACAATCGCTTCGGGAGTATCATCAACTACAATTTCTACACCAGTTAGTTCTTCAATACGTTTAATGTTGCGTCCTTCTTTACCAATAATTCTACCTTTCATTTCATCAGAGGGGAGACTAACGGTGGTGGTGGTAATTTCAGAGGCTTGGTTTTGTGAATAACGCTGAATGGCCAGGGCTGTAATCCACTGTGCCTTTTCCTCAAATTTTTCGTCAGCGGCTTTTTCTAGTTTTTGAATTCTCTTAACTAAACGGTCGGCTACGTCTTTCTCCACCATGTCCAGCAACACATCTTTGGCTTTCTCACGCGACAAACTAGCAACTTTTTCCAAGGTTAAAATTTGCTTTTTTCTAATACGTTTTAATTCTTGTTTTATTTCTTGTTGCTGTTTCTCCTCTTGTTCAAGACCTGAGCGCTTTCTTTCAATGTCATCATATTTACGATCAATGCTTTCTTCGCGCTTGGCAATTCTTTCTTCTGACTGAATTATTTGCTGACGCCTTTCTTGTTCCTCATTTTTGGCAGCATCAACAACTTGAATGGCCTTATCTTTGGCAACAATCAAGATTTCTTTTTCTTTGTTTTTAGCTTCATTTAAGCGCCGAGTAACCTCAGCTTCAGCTGAGTTCTGTTTTTGTAAAGCAATTGTGCGGCGGAGAAAATAGCCCGCCAGCGTGCCCACAATTAAAGCGGCAACGGGAAAAATTATTTGTGTCATTGTAGTAACTCCCGTGTACAGAAAAACTTAGCGTTTTAGTAACGCCTAGATGGTTTGTATCTTGTTATGAGTGATTAAATAAATGAGAATCATTTATTTCAAAGTCGAAATTAAGTCGTAGCCATCAGATAAAACCTTGTCTTGCTGTACACGAATTAATAATTATATGAATCTCAATCTAGCTTTCGAAATTCTTATTCGTGTTGTCCAAATATTGGACTTGGCCTTAGAATACCATACTTAAAAAATATTTCAAGTTTTACGCTTTTTGCCGTTAGATTTTCTTTTTATTTGCAAAACTGCCATAATTACAATTCCAACTACAGCTAAAGCGCCAATTATAAATTTTATTATTCCATAAAATATATTACCTGATTTTTTTACTTTTTCTTTCATTTGTTTGTAGAATTACTTTTTCTCCACTTTTCTATAGCTTGATGATTACCAGAAATTAATACCTCGGGAATTTTCATTCCCATAAATTCTTCTGGTTTAGTATACTGAGGATGTTTTACATAATTTTCATCTTGAAAGAAAGTGTCATTTTTAATTGATTCTTCATTTCCCACCACACCAGGTAAAAACCTAGTAACAACATCGGTAATAATCAAAGCGGGAAGTTCGCCACCAGTTAAAACAAAATTTCCCACCGAAACTTCGGCATCAATAAACAATTTTATTCTATCATCAAAACCCTCATAACGTCCGCAGAGTAAAGTTATTCTATTTAATTTAGAAAGATTAGCACCCATTTTTTGATCAAACATTTTACCACCGGGTGAGAGCATAATAATTTTTTCATTTTGGGGACGCGGTTTAATAACTAAAGGGTTTTCTTTTTCAATTTCAATAGCGCCGATACTTTTCAGGGCGGCAAAAATTGGTTCGACTTTTAAAACCATGCCCGGACCACCTCCATAAGGCGTGTCGTCCGTGGTATGGTGTTTATCTTTAGCCCAGTCTCTAATATTTATAACATTGATGGTAACTTTTTCAGCCGCAATAGCTTTTTGTAAAAGACTTGCTTCCAAATAAGGAGAAACTACGCCTGGAAAAAGTGTAAGAATATCTATTTGCATAAGTAATTTGATTATAAAACAAAACTCCGCCCTTTTAAAGGGCGGAGTATATTTTCTAAACTAATTATAGTTTAAGATCGTCTACAACGTCAGTGTCTTCTTCGGTGGGAGCAGGACTTTCTCGTCTGTCTCTGCCACGAGTACTACCTTCAGGTTCGTTGATCTTCAGGTTAACACGAGCGTTATTTTTTGCGCCAACTACTTTCAATAGAGTTCTAATTGATTTTGCAGTTGCACCTTGACGTCCGATTACCTGACCCATGTCTTCTGGATCAAGAGTAAGGGTAATTAGAACGCCCATTTCGTCAATAACACGTTCGGTTTTGACTTTGTCGGGGTGATCGACAATAGACTTTACAACGAATTCAACAAATTGTTGATCGTCAAATGATTCTGCCATACAAGTTTATCTTAATACTTAAACTGATAGCTGATATCTTTCCTCAAAATTGCGTTTTGTTCGACCAAGTTCCGCGTCTTTTAAGTACTTGAGTATCGAGATTACCATAGCAAAAATGCTAATTTTAGTCAACCTGGTAGTACAAATTCCATTGTTTTGTTCTTGGGACTTTTATATGAAATTTGAACAAGATTAATTTTAAGATACTTATTATAGAAAATTGTACTACCAGGTCAACAAAAACCCCGCCTCAGTTTTGTTGAACTCAAATTCTTTAAGTTTAAAATTACTTCTAGAATTACATAACTATATTGTGTCGAGTTCTAAAAAACTGAAGCGGGGATTGAAATCTATTCTTTTTTAGGTTCTTCTTTCACTTCTTTAGGCTCCTCTTTTTTCTCTTCCTTGGGTTCTTCTTTCTTTTCTTCAACCTTTTCTTGTGGTGAGCTTGTCGAACCATCTTCCTTAGGAGCATCTGCTTTCGGTTCTTCTTTAACTTCTTCCCTTTTTTCTTGTCCTGAGCTTGCCGAAGGATCTTCTGGCTTTTCACTGGCTTTTTCATCACCTTCTTCGCCCTTCTTTTTCTTTGGTCGAAGTTTCTTTTTATGAATCGGCTGAGCTAGATCTGCCTTTTTAGCAATTCCTTTTTTTACAAGATAATCACGAACTACACTGGAAGGATGAGCACCTTCAGACAACCAATAATTAACCCGTTCTTCATTTACATTAAAAGTTGCGGGATCAGTTTTAGGATTCATTTGCCCTAGAATTTCAATTATTTTTCCTTGGACGGCGCGCTTGTGTTCTGCTACTACCACGCGATAGGCAGGGGAATTCTTGCGGCCAATTCTTGTCAATCTAATTGTCAGCATTTTTCTTAAAATTATTTAATACTTTACTTAAGCCTTAATTATACTTATTTAGCTAGCGATGTCAACTCGGTAGTACAACTGATGATGATGATTATTATTATTTTTAATATTTTATATATTTTAGCTTTTTAATAAATAAATTTTTTAAAATCTAAGTTCGGTTGTACTATCGGGTCAATTGTTTAACTTACTTTATCTTTGGCTATTTCTTCTAATTTAACCGATATCATCTTAGAAACACCGTCATCCTGCATAGTTACACCATAAAGAATACCGGCTTTTTTCATGGTTTCACGATTGTGAGTGATGGCAATAAATTGAGTTTGTTTAGAAACTGATTCCAAAATCTTGCCAAAACGCTGAGAGTTGGCTTCATCTAAGGCAGCGTCAACTTCATCCAACACAATAAAAGGTGTGGGATTTGAAGCAATAATAGCAAAAATCAAAGCCACAGAAGTCAGCGCTCTTTCACCACCAGAAAGCATAGACAGATTTTTTAATTTCTTACCCGGTGGTGAAGCTTTAATTTCAATATAATATTCATGAGCTAATTTTTGTTTATCTTCCGTTGTTAAATTTTCTTCTTCAGTTTTTCTGATTACCGATTTTTGTTTAAAGATTTTAGCACTACCGCCACCAAATAATATTTCAAAATATTTTTGGAAACCTTCGTTGATTTTTTTGATGGCATTTTCAAACTGGCGAGCAATGGTTTGATCCAATTCTTTAATAACAGTTCTTAAAGATAATGAAGCTGAAGATAAATCTTCATGTTGAGCAATTAAAAAACTGGAGCGTTTATCAACTTCTTTGTATTCCTCAATAACATTTGGGTCTATTTCACCAATGGCAGCGTGTTGTTTGCGCAAATGCTGAATTCTTTCTTTCATGTGACCGCGATCGTGGCGAGGCACTTCTTCCGCCATTTTTTGCCAAGACGCTAAAAGTTTTTCTAAAGAATCTGGCATTATAGCTTCATCGATTTCCAATTGCAAAGCGTCGCGTCTGGTTTCTACTCTAGCTTTTTTAATATCAAGTTCGCGCACCTCGTCTTTAAGAGCATTTAATTGATCTTGATGATCGCGCAACATTTGCTCCATTTCCAATGTCTGACTTTGTTTTCTGGTTTGCTCTTCTTCCAACTTTTGAAGTCTAGTTTCTTTTTCTGCTATGGTTTTGTTGAAAGTAGAAATTTTTTCTGTTAATTCATTTTTTTCTGCTCGTAATTCTTTGGCGGCCAGTGAAATTTTAGAATCGTTTCCTCCCGCCAAATGTTCTTTGAGAGTTATTAATTCTTTTTCGATATTATTTTTATTGTTATGCAAAATTCCTTTTTCAGTTTCGAGTCTGGCCATTACCACGCGTGCTGTCTGCATTTCCTCTGCAATTAAGTCCTTATGTTTTTCTAGATCTAGCAATTGCTCTTGTAAACCTTGCAAATTGTGACCGTTGTTCCTTTTGATTATTTTTTTGAATCCTTCTGCAAAACTGGAAAAAGAATTTTTAAAACTTTCCGCCCGACTTTTAAGTTGGGGAAGGTCGGTGTCGGAACTAAAATTATTTATCAAACCAAATAAATTATTTGATTCTTCTTCGAGACTAGCAAAGTTACTTTTGAGACTATTAATAGTAGCTTCATCTTTCTCACCATTAGTGCCAGTAATTTCAGCTATTTTTTGCCTTGTTTCAGACAATAAACTGTTCAGTTTGATAGCTTTGCTTTCCGCTGCAGTTAAAACATTTTGTTTACTTAAGATTTCATTTTCAAGATTTTGAAGTTTTTCCTGTAATTGTTCTAAATCTCTTTCGTGATCAGCTACTCGTCTTTTAATCTCTACGTCATCAGCCGATAACTCTCTTTCTGATTCAACTTCTAACCTTCCTTCGGTGATGGCCAATTTTTCTTTCAGCTGATTTTTATTATCAATCAAACTTTGCAGTTCAGCTTTTATTGATTGTAAGTTAGAAGTTTGAGTATCGGTGTTTTCCCGCATTTTAACGTTACCGCTCAGTCGCTCAATTGATTTTAGCAAGTTTTGCTCCCGGCTATGTAGTTCTTCGGATCTTTTTTCTTGACCATTTAATTCTTTACAAATTGTGTGCCAATTAAAACTGTAATAACGATAGGAAAGATCTTTTAGTTCGGCCGCAATTTCATCACGTTTAGCAGCTTTACCAGCTTGGCGCTTTAACATTCGCAAACGTGGTTCAATTTCTTTTATTAAACCGTCAACTCTTTTTAAATTTTCTTTGGTAGCTTCTAATTTATTAATGGAATTGTTGCGCTTGATTTGATACTGCTTAATACCAGAGGCTTCTTCAAATAATTCTTTTCTTTCTTGTTGACCGGACATCAAAATAGAATCAATCATGCCCTGACTAATGATACTATAAGTTCTTTGGGCATAACCGACTTTGGCCAACAGTTCCTGAATGTCCATTAAACGAACTTTGCTCCCGTTTAACATATAATCGGAATCGCCATTACGGAAAACACGACGCATAATTTCTACCTCACGATAATCAATGGGCAGCTGACCATCGGAATTATCAAAAGTAATGACCACCTCAGCCATGCCGAGTCGACCTTTTTGTTTGGATCCAGAAAATATTACATCTTCACTCTTTTTACCACGAATTGTTTTCATAGACTGTTCACCGAGCACCCAACGAATAGCATCCACAATATTACTTTTTCCAGAACCATTAGGACCAACAATGGCCGTAAAACCAGGGTCAAATTCAATAACCCGTTTGACGGCAAACGATTTAAATCCTGTTATTTCCAATCTTTTTAAATGCATATCTTAATTTCTAACAAAAACAGCAAATTGTTTCAAGCTGTAAATGCACTATACCACTTTATTCCCATAAATACAACAAATCACGCCTTTGACTAAATGTTAAAAACATTGTAAAATTATGAATAATCTGCTTAATCATCTCTAATATGTGGAAATTTGCTTTAGAATTAATTGGTTGGTTTTTTGATGAACTAAACGCCGTTGTGCGCTGGCTAATAATATTGGCCATTCCAGCTACTATAATGTGGGTTTGGGGATGGATGTTCTTCCTGCAAATTTTAGCCGGTTTCATTTGGTTTTTAATATTCTTCTTCACGCTAGCCATGATATTTGACTTAAGAAGGAGACGGCAGTAATATAGAGGGCTCATGAAAACACAAGATTTCACAACTAAGGCGCAAATGCCCGCCAAAAAACTAAAAGAAGCTCTTAAGGAGCTTGATTTTAACATTGATTTAAAAAGCAAATTAATTGATGACGATCTGGCTCATAAAGCTTTAATAGCCCTACGTGATCAGCGTCGTAAAAAACGTTTAGTTAAACAAGGTGTGGAAATTAAGGAGGAAGAAGATATTGCCGCAAAAAAGGTTGCCCTGCCTTCTATTATGACCGTGCGTGAATTGGCCGATAAGTTAGAATTGCCGGTGCCGAAAGTAATTTCTGAACTTATTAAAAACGGTATCATGGCCACTATTAATGAAGATGTTGATTTTGAAACTGCTTCCATTATTACTGAAGATTTGGGCTACACCGTTATTGAAGATACGGCTGCTACCACCGGAGAAGAGAGTAATGCTAATGTAACCAAAAATATTAAAGCGGAATTAAAAAAAGAAAAGGAATCAAATTTGGAATCACGTCCACCAATTGTAACAATTCTAGGTCATGTTGATCATGGTAAAACAACTTTGCTTGATGCCATTCGCGAAACAAGTGTGGCTGCATCTGAACATGGTGGCATTACCCAACACATTGGTGCTTACCAAGCTCAAATAAATGATAAACTTATTACTTTCTTAGACACACCCGGACATGAAGCTTTTGCTTCCATGCGTTCTCGCGGTGCTCGTGTAACTGATATTGCTATTTTAATTGTAGCCGCTGACGACGGCGTCCAGCCCCAAACCATTGAAGCCATTGAACACGCCAAAAAAGCAGAAGTGCCAATTGTGGTCGCGGTAAATAAAATTGACAAAGAAGGTGCTAATGTTGAAAAAATTAAAAAACAGTTAGCCGATTATGATTTAATCCCAGAAGAATGGGGAGGTAAAACAATTTTTGCTGAAATTTCTGCCAAACAAAAACAGGGAATTAAAGAATTATTGGACATGATTTTATTGGTAGCTGATGTAGAAAATTTAATTGCTAATCCTAACGCCGAAGCTATTGGTACCGTTATTGAATCTCACGTTAATCCTAAACAAGGTGCATTGGCCACAATTCTAATTCAAAACGGAACCTTATATAAAGGAGAGTCTGCTATTGTAGGTAGAGCTTATGGCACAATCCGAGCCATAAAAAATTCTGCCGGGGCAGAAGTTGATGAAGCTGGGCCTGCTATGCCAGTACAAGTAATGGGACTTAACAGAGTTCCTGAAGTTGGTGACGCCTTTCGAGCTGTAAAAAGTATGGCGGAATTAAAATCCCATTTGGCCAAACAAAAACATTTGCGCTTAAAAAATCGTCTTGGTAAACAAAAGGAGGATTTGAAAAAACTTAATATTATAATTAAAGCTGATGTGCAAGGATCGCTGGAAGCTATTTCCGAAAGTTTAGCTAAACTGGAAAATGATGAGGTAATCGCTCAAATAATTTCTGAAGGTGTGGGCGCTGTAAATGAATCAGATATCACCATGGCCGTTAATACCAATTCTTTGGTGATTGGTTTTAATAGTGAAATTAATCCGCTGGCTGAACAATTGGCGCGTGAGAAAAAAGTTGATTTTAAAAATTTCAATGTAATTTATGAGTTGTTGGATTATATTAAAGCCGAAATGTCTAAACTTCTTGTCCCCGAAGTTACAACCAAAAAACTTGGTCAGTTGGAAACCCTAGCAGTTTTTCATACCGATAAAGACAAGATGACTATTGGTGGCAGAGTAATTGATGGTGAATTAATAAAAAATGCCTCGCTTAAAATTTTCCGCGAGGGAGAAGAAGTTGGTCGAGGAAAAATTACTGGTCTGCAAAAAGATAAGGCTGATGTTAACAAAGTTTCTCATGGTAATGAATGTGGACTTAAATTTGCTGGTAGCGACAGAATTAAAGTTGGTGATATTTTAGAAGCCTTTGAGGAAAAAACCACAGTTAAAAAAATCTAATGAGCAGACTGGAACAAGTTAACGATTTACTTAGAGATGAGGTTGCTAGTCTCATTAAAAAATCTATAGATTTTGCTAGCGGTACTATTTTTACAGTTACTAAAGTTCAAACTTCCGATGATTTAAAATACGCTAAGATTTTTGTGAGCGTTATGCCGAAAGACAAGGAAACAGAAGTACTGGAAATTTTGGAAACAGAAATTGGCAACATTCAACGCGGTTTAAATAAAAAACTGGTAATGCGCTATGTTCCCAAAATTCGTTTTGTAATAGATGACTCTGAGGGAAAAGTCGCTCGCATAGAAGAATTATTAAACAATGACCAGTAATGTTTTCTGCTTACGAAATTCAACTTAATAGAGCAATCTATTTATTTAAAAAAAGTCAGAAGGTTATTTTAACTTGTCACCAGAAACCAGACGGGGACTGCGTTGGTTCAATGCTGGCACTTCAAGAAGCTTTAAAACAAATAAACAAAAACGTTTTGGCAATTTCTGTTGACCCCCTTCCTAACCGTTTGGATTTCTTACCGGGAATAAAAAATATTTTAATTATAGATGAGGCTAAACATTTTATAACCGGAGCTGATTTGGTGGTAGCTGTTGATTGTGAATTAAACCGTAGTGGTTTGGAAAAATATATTTCTCAAGACACTTTAACCATCAGCATTGATCATCATCACGATAATCAAAAATCAGCTACAGTAAATGTAATTAACGATTTGGTATCAGCCACTGCCGAAATCATTTATAAATTTTATTTAAAAATAGGACTGCCCGTTAATCGCGATGTGGCCACTAATTTGCTAACAGGAATTTTTGTTGACACTGATGGTTTTCAAAACCCCAATACTTCAGCTGAAACTTTGGAAATTGTTTCTAAATTATTCAAAACTGGTGCAAAAATATCAGAAATTGCCCGGGAAACTTCTTACGAAAAACCACTTTCTACTCTGCGATTATGGGGACGAATTTTAGCCCGTTTACAATATAATCGTAAATTTGGTATTATAACTACAGTGGCCACTAAAAAAGACTTGGAGGAATGTGGCGCCAGTGCTTCCGAACTGGAAGGAATTGCTAATTATTTAAATGCGATTCCGGGAGTTAAAATTACCGCCGTTGTTACCGAACAAGGGGATGGAGAAATTAAAGGGTCACTGAGAACCATTGATGACAACATAGATGTTTCTCGACTCGCTTCCTTATTTGGTGGTGGTGGACATAAAAAAGCTGCCGGTTTCACTATTCCTGGTCAACTGCAAGCTAATGGTCAGGGCTGGAAAATAATATAAAAGAGCAAAGATTAAAAAGCAAAGATAAAAGAATATTTTGTTATGCTATAATTTAAGAATCAATAGTTTTGCTATTTTATCTTTTCTCTTTAATCTTTTAAATGTCATATTTTATAACTAATCTTTTATCGTATTTTATTGCTTCGGCTAAAGCCAGTCCGATAATTTTTCTGATTGATATTTTAGTGGTAGCAATTTTAATTTACTGGGCTCTAGTTTTTATAAAGGGAACGAGAGCTTCAAAAATTATTGTTGGTTTCATTCTACTTGGTGTCATTTTAATTATTGGTCGTTTCTTGCAACTGGAAACCATTAACTGGGTGGTTAGACATTTAGCCACTTTAATTATTGTTACTATCCCTATTGTTTTTCAACCAGAACTTAGGCGCGCTTTGGAAAAATTAGGACACACCAAATGGTTTAAATCTAAAGGCAACGGTTATCATTCCACCACTTCTTTGGTGGTTGATATTGTATCCCGCGCCGTTAAAACTTTAACCAAAAATAGTATCGGTAGTTTAATTGTTATAAAAAGAGAAACTGGTTTAGACGACATTATTGAAACGGGCGTGATGCTTGATGCCAAGCTTACTCCAGAAATCTTATTACAAATCTTTTTTCCCAATTCTCCTTTGCATGATGGCGCTGTTGTTATAAAAGCTAATCGTGTAGCGGCCGCCAGCGTAAAGTTACCACTCTCTGAACAAGAAACAGCCTATCCTTATGGCACTAGACATCGAGCAGCGCTGGGGATTTCTGAAGAAACTGATGCTTTGGTAGTTGTAACCAGCGAAGAAAGTGGCCAAATTTCCTTGGCCGAAAATAGCAAAATAAAAAACAATTTAAAAATAAATGATTTGGAAATCCACTTAGAAAAACTTTTAAAATCACGTCGTGCTAAAATATCTGACTAACAATTGGCAATTAAAACTTTTGGCTTTGGTGTTAGCTCTGTTCTTGTGGATGTACGTTGTTAATGGGGGATATAAAATTGATTTTATTGATGCCGAGATTCCTATTTCTGTTCATAATTTGGATACCGGACTTTCACTACGCGACGATTTGGGTAGCGTAACTTTGCAAGTTCGAGCACCGCTTTCAACTTGGGAAAATTTGGATGAAAATTCTTTTACCGCTTTTATTGATGCCAAGGATTTAACCTTGGGAGAATACACGGCAGCCATAAATGTTTTAGTGGCCGATTCAACTGTTCAAGTTCTTAGCAAAAAACCAGAGCGCTTAACTTTTGCTATCGAAAACACCACCACCAAAGAAGTTGAAGTCACAGCTCGTGGTTTGAATGATTTAGGCAATGGTTACGAAATTAAAGAATTTCAAAGCACGCCCGACAAAGTAACAATTTCTGGTTCTACTACCAACATAAATAAAACTGCTAAAGTAGTTGCCGAAGTTGACTTAACTGGGCAGATGGCAGATTTCTCTGCACAGGCAAAACTTCTAGCTGTTGATGAAGCGGGCAATAAGCTTGGCAACGTTACTGTCACACCGGCCACTGCTGATGTACAAATTCTAGTGCAAAGAGAAACTGATACAAAAATTGTCGGTGTAGAACCAATTACTACCGGCTCACCAGCTGCTGGTTACTGGATAAAAGAAGTACAATTAAATCCTTCTACTGTTACAGTTCGGGGTGACGAGACCAGATTAGCTGAATTAACTTCGGTCCAAACTAATTCGCTTGATATTAATGGTTTGAATTCCGATTCGGAAATTTCTTATTCACTAAATATTCCTGAAGGTTTAGAAGTTGTAAATTTTGAGGGGGGAACAATGAAAATAATTTTAGGACAAACAGAAATTAACAAAACCTTATCACTTATACCAGAAGTTACTTCTTTAAAAAACGATTTAAAAATTGCAAGTTTAGATCCTGAAACTGTAAGCGTAAATATTAAAGGAATGTCGGGAACTTTGGAAACACTGACTTCTTCAGATGTTTTAGTGCAAGTACGTGGCGATAATATTGGCGCCCCCGGAACTTATACGTTGCCTCTCGATACCAATAATGTTACGATATTAAAAGACGCTGAAGTTTTATCTCTTAATGCCAAAAACCTACGCGTCGTAGTTGTTAATAAATAAAATAAAAAAATGAGTTATTTAATTCCAACAGTCATCGAAAAATCTGCTCAAGGAGAAAGAGCTTTCGATATTTATTCTCGTCTGCTAAAAGACAGAATTATTTTCCTCGGCGGACCAATTGACGACGCCGTCGCCAACACTGTAATTGCCCAGCTTCTTTTCCTTGATGGAGAAGACAAGCACAAAGACATTAAACTTTACATCAACTGTCCTGGTGGATCAGTAACTGCAGGTTTAGCCATTTATGACACTATGCAATATGTAAAATCAGATGTCTCTACAATTTGTGTAGGTCTGGCTGCCAGCATGGGTTCAGTACTACTAGCTGCTGGCACCAAAGGAAAAAGATTAGCCCTACCAAATTCAGAAATTATGATTCACCAAGTTATGGGTGGAGCTTCTGGACAAGCAACGGAAGTAGAGATTGCTGCCAAACATATTTTGAAAGTTAAAGATAATTTGAATAAAATTCTGGCCAAACACACCAAACAACCTATTGCAAAACTTGAAAAAGATACCGACCGCGACAACTTTATGAATACAGATGAAGCTAAGAAGTATGGCATAATTGATCAGATGGTGAAATAAAAACATGGGATGGGAACATTGGATAAATATAAGTGACCTAGAACCAAAAAGCTTTATATGTGGTTTTTGTGGTGATAAGAATAGATCAAATAAAGGTTTTTTTCGTAAAGATGATGGGGGATCTACAATAATATATATATATGTTCATGTGGATTACCAACGTTTTTTATAAATTCTGAACAACATCCTGGGCCAATGCTTGGTAGAGACATCAAACACCTACCAGAAGACATTGAAAAGATTTATAAAGAGCTTAGAAACGATGTAAAAAATACTAGTTATACTTCTGCGATTCTACTTGGAAGAAAACTACTCATGCATCTTGCAGTTGAAAAAGCTAGTGCTAAAGAAGGGCAAAAGTTTGTACAATATATCAAACATTTAAAATCTTCTGGCTTTGTTCCACCTAATGGTGATAAGTTGTTAAAATTCATTAAAGATTTGGGTAATGAAAAGAATCATGAAATAAAAGAAGGTTTTCAAGAAGAAGCAAATAAAATGATTAAATTTATTGAGATTCTTTTAATTGTAATGTATGAAATGACAGGAGATTTCAATAATAGTGGGGAAAATTTTGAGGACATTATTGAGGAATAATTTTAATAAATTCTTCGAAAATTAAAATATTTTGCCAAGTGTACGCGTACTTGGTTTTTTATCTAAAATAAGGCAAATTATCTATACACAGGTGTGGGTATCTTTATTTCTTGACAAATATTTGGATATACACTAAAATCGCTAGTACGTAAACAAACGTATTTTTTTGACCTTTTGACAATTAAATAGTGATAGGACAGATCCACTAAAATGAGTGGCATTTTGTCCACTTCATATAATCGTACAAGATTATATACCCAACAATTGATTTAGTCATCTAGACTAAATATTTTTAAGAGTTTGATCCTGGCTCAGGATGAACGCTGGCGGCGTGTTTTAGGCATGCAAGTCGTACGCTTCACTTCGGTGAAGAGTGGCAGACGGGTGAGTAACATGTTGGAACCTAACTCAAAGTGAGGAATAATCCACCGAAAGGTGGTCTAATACCTCATGTGGTCTACGGACCAAAGATTTCGATCGCTTTGAGAGGGGCCTACATCCCATTAGTTAGTTGGTAGGGTAATGGCCTACCAAGACGATGATGGGTAGCTGGTTCGAGAGGACGACCAGTCACATCGGGACTGAGACACTGCCCGAACTCCTACGGGAGGCTGCAGTCGAGAATCTTCCGCAATGCGCGAAAGCGTGACGGAGCGACGCCGCGTGCAAGAAGAAGCCCTTCGGGGTGTAAATTGCTTTTCTTTGGGAAGAAGCCCAGCCTCAGTTTGTAATCAAAACTGAATTCTTTTTTGATTTGATTCCAAACTGAAGCTGGGTTGACGGTACCATTGGAATAAGCCACGGCTAACCTCGTGCCAGCAGCCGCGGTAATACGAGGGTGGCAAGCGTTATCCGGAATCATTGGGCGTAAAGCGTCCGCAGGTCGTTTGGTAAGTTTGGAATTAAATCTTTAGGCCTAACCTAAAGCTCGTTTCGAAAACTGCCAGACTAGGGAAACAGAGAGGCAGATGGAATTCCCGGTGTAGTAGTGAAATGCGTTAATATCGGGAAGAACACCAATAGCGAAGGCAGTCTGCTAGCTGTATTCCGACACTCAAGGACGAAAGCGTGGGGAGCGAATGGGATTAGATACCCCAGTAGTCCACGCTGTAAACGATGAATACTAGGCACTAGGAGATTCGACCCTTTTAGTGCCGAAGCTAACGCGTTAAGTATTCCGCCTGGGGAGTACGGTCGCAAGACTAAAACTCAAAGGAATTGACGGGGACCCGCACAAGCGGTGGAGCATGTGGTTTAATTCGACAATAAACGAAGAACCTTACCGAGGCTTGACTTCATAGGAATTTTTGGGAAACCAAGAAGTGCCGCAAGGAACTTATGGATCAGGTGTTGCATGGCTGTCGTCAGCTCGTGTCGTGAGATGTTCGGTTAAGTCCGGAAACGAGCGCAACCCTTATCTTGTGTTGTATTTTTCACAAGAGACTGCCGGCGTACAGTCGGAGGAAGGTGGGGATGACGTCAAGTCAGCATGACCCTTTGACGCCTCGGGCTACACACGTGCTACAATGGCTGGTACAATGAGTTGCGAAATCGCAAGATGAAGCTAATCTCATCAAACCCAGTCTCAGTTCGGATTGAGGGCTGCAATTCGCCCTCATGAAGTTGGAATCGCTAGTAACCGCGCGTCAGCTATAGCGCGGTGAATACGTTCTCGGGTCTTGTACACTTGCGCCTGGCAATTTTATAAACCAGTGTGTTAAAATCACACCCCAGTTTGCAGAAACTGGGAAGCGAAATTACAGTCCCAAATCGTGAGGTTTGGGAACAAGGGTAAAAGTAGCATTTCTTAGCTTGAGCTTTCGTTTAGGCTTTAGTTTCAACGACGACCTTTCGTGTACGTAGGGAAGTCTTCTGTAAATTTGGAAACTAAAGTGCAGGAAAGCCGAGATGAGAAAGAACGGTTTATAAGGTGACCCAGGGAGATCTTGTATTGTATTCTTGTTTTGAGGTATAATAACCTCGGGGTGCAAACCCCACGAGAATTAAGACATAATAGCAATATTATGACGATGCAATACAAGAAGTCAGCAGAGGTCGTAGTATCCAGCCCCAGTTTAAAACAAACTGGAGCGGGAAAAGGACCGAACCACGAAAATAATAATCTTCATCCCGAATATATTGTCGGTTTCGTTGACGGGGAAGGATGTTTCTGTATTAGTATCAGCAAACATCAAACCTTGAAACGCCGACAAGAAGTTAGGGCAGAGTTTGAAATAGAACTCCGCGCCGATGATGAAGAAATCCTAAACCAAATTAAAAATGCTTTTGGTTGCGGAAATATCTATCGCTTAAATTATGCTCGTTATAAATGGCATCCGCATGTCAAATATAAAGTGAGCAATATAAATGATTTGAGTGAAAAAATAATTCCCTTCTTCAACCGTTACAAGTTGAGAGCTAAAAAGCGTTTGGTTTATGAATTATTTTGTGAAGCAGTTATGTTAATTAAATCCAAACAGCATCTAACCGATGTTGGATTTAAAAAAATTGTTTCTTTGCGAAATAAAATTCGCAAGCTGAATAATATTCGTGGAACCGCTAGGGTACGGTAAAACCGTTTGCCCAGTGGTGTGAGACCAATTTGGATCTCGATACCGCCCGTCATGTCAAGCGAGTTGGGAACACCCGAAGTTCCTAGTTCTAGGACCGAAGGTGGGCCCAGCGAGAGGGGCAAAGTCGTAACAAGGCATCCGTAGCGGAAGCTGTGGATGGATCACCTCCTTTCTAGGGAATATCCGCTTGTTTAATAAGCAAGCATACCCGAAGGTCGACTTTCATGAATTCATTCATGACATGTCAATCTGCTCCTATCACTATTTAAATGTCAAAAGATAACCCCGCTCCACCCAGCCCCAGTTTTTAATTAGAACTGGAGTGGGGTGGGGCGGGGTTTGTCATAATTTTTTCTTGAAAAGTGGCTTTGTAAATGGTAAACTAGTTGGCGAATGGCGAATGGCTTATAGCTAATTGCAATTATATTTTAGTGCCATTTGCTATTTGCTATTAGCCCTAGGCAACGTTTGCTCAGTTGGTTAGAGCCTGCCTGCCGGCAGGCAGGCGCGTCACTTAACAGTTACCGATTAAAAATGGTGCGCAGTGAACGTAGTGAACGAGCACGTTTTTAATCGGAGAGGAGAAACAATACGTAAGTCGAAGCAATTCAACTTGTTGGATTGCGAAGACTGAAGTATTGTTTGGACGAGACGAGGTCCGAGATTCTCACCCTACGGGTGATCATCCTAATGTATAATAAAAAGATAAATCTCTCAGTGGGCGATTAGCTCAGTTGGTTAGAGCGCGTCACTGATAATGACGAGGTCCGAGGTTCAAATCCTCGATCGCCCACTGAGAGATGTATTAAGTGACGAGGTTCTCCGCCAAAGGCGGATCAGCCTCTGGCTGAAAATCTTCAGGTCACCCACTGGGGAATTTATAAAGTATTATTAGTTGCAATTTAAACGAGGAGTGCAACCCCGCAACGCGGAGTGAGCACGCGTTTAAATTGAGAGGAGAAACAACTCGCAGGGTGAAGTCCCGCTAAGCGGGACGAAAGCTGAAGAGTTGTTACGACGACATGAGAATAGTTTGGGGAATTATTGGCATTCTAATTGGCGCCGCCATGATAAAATGGGGCGAACAAATTTATAACTTAGTTGGTCAGTCCGCCACGTTAGAAAAATATCTTGGCATGTTTGGTGGCACCAGAGTCGCCATCAGATTAATTGGGGGACTGCTAATAATGTTTTCATTTTTATTTATGTTTGGTTTGTTGGAAAGAATGATCGGTGGTTGTGTGTCCAGTGTTCTTCCTGGCTCCACCACACTGCAGTAGCATTTGGCTTATAGCGAGTGGCTAATAGCAATTAACGTTTTCCATTTGCAATTTGCCAACAGCCCTTAGCAAAGTCACACTGCAGGAGTTATAATCATTTTTCCATGGGCTCGTAGCTCAACCGCAGACGCACCCCCCAGTTTAATTTTCAATAGAAAATTAAACTGTTTGCAAGACCAGGGGGTTTAAAACATTTTGCCTTTGGGCCCGTAGCTCAGTTGGCTAGAGCACCTGCTTTGCAAGCAGGGGGCCGCCGGTTCGAATCCGGCCGGGTCCAGAGGCAAAATGTTTTAAAAAGGAGTTCTTATTCTCGCTCTGAGTCCAGGAGTTTAAAATGTTTATAAGGCGATTTCCACAGTCGCGCACAGCACGACTGGGTAAGCGATTCTGACTCTTAGTCAATAAAAGATTTAGTACTTAGATTCAACATATGACATCACCAGAACAAATGGGAGTAGATCCCGAAAAATTGGAAAGAAAAATTACAACTCCTGAAGAAGCAAGAGAAATGACACGTCAAAGAAGAATAGATTATGGTCTTAGTGAAACAAGCAATCTCTCGCCTGAAGATATTGAAAAAATTGACGCTTCTATTAAAGAACTTCTTGAGCGTTCAGGAAAAATTGACTACGATAGTTTAACTCCTGAATTACAAGATCAATGTTATTGGGCAGAAATGGAAGCAAGTGCCGGCAAAGATAGAGAGTTAGCAAAAACAGTGTTGGAAAAATTCCTTGAAAAAGTTGAAAATTTAGAAAAATAATTATAAAAGCCGGTTCGAATCCGGCCAGGTCCATAAGATTTTAAAGAAAGAAAAAGGAGTTCCCGCCCAAAGGCTGGTCACTCTCTAGGTGAGATTCTCCTCGAGTCCATGAAAAATGTTTAAAAGGTGAGTTCCTCCTGGCTGCGTCCCGCATCCGCGGGCAAGCTGGCCACGCCCAAAACGTAGTCGCGGGTAGATGATCCCCCTGCGGTCCAGAGAGATTTTAAATTTGTTTTGAAAGAAGGTCTGTCTGCCGACCGGCGGATTCGACTCTCCTACGGTCCACCAAAATTACAGAAAGAAAAAAGCCATCGGATGGAAAACCGATGGCCGTTTTGTCTAAATATCAATTATTCAACCGGCTGTGTAATCTTGATGTCCTGATGATTGATCACCGCCATCATACATACCATAAGTAGATGAGTTGTGAGAACTTGCTGGTCCTCCGTCGTACGGAAACGATGGATAATCGTCTTCGTTTGTCAATCTTGTTGTCCTGGGCGTAGTTTTTTCTTTCCTTTCGAACAAAATGTTGTTCATTAATAGAACCGCCACAATAGCGACTACTCCGGCTACCCAGCCGAAATAGTCCCAAACAAACCACACTGCCACTATTGAACAGATAATCCAAAGGAACGAAAACAGCTTCTTCATAATTCACCTCTCGTAGCGATTCGCATACATTTTACAAGGACAATTTATCTCACTTCTTTGTACTACCTAATGACTATTTTGTCAAGACAATCGCTAATAGAAAGTATAATAAAATATCATACTTTTTTAACTTAAAAAATATTTATGATACTAATAAATTAGGATCTGATTGAGGTTTATCAGATCAAGCTATGCACTCTTTTATGGGAGGGACAAAAATGATACTTTTGGTGCTAGCAGGATTTGTCGGTGTTGTTGTACTAATATCTATTCTACCTGACAAGGGAAAGAAAAAATCCTTCAACTGTTGGCCTCGGGGCACAGATGCAGATGCATATCGCAATTATTACGGCAAAGATTAAGGGAGCAAAGTTGCAAGTTGCACCTCACTTCACGGGCATCTCACACGAGATGCCATTTTTTACAACGAAAAACAAGTAATCGCCAAATGGGCGATTTTTTGGTAGGATAACTAAAATCACTTCCCCCATAAAATGTTTTATGATACCTTAAAACTAGAAAATAATATTAGCACCTTAAGCACGCTCCGATCATTTTACAATAAAACCCTGGGAGAAAAGAACAATGGTATTTGATCCACTATCAACACACGAAAGAGAAAGAATGTTTGGCAGCCGCGATAATTCAAGATGCGGTTATTGCGGAAGAAAAAACAATAATCATGTTGACAATGTATTTCCTGGCCAGCCAGACCTTAGTGAAAAATGTCCCGTACTTGCCCCGCCAGAAGAATATGAACAAGCCCTGAAGGATTGGAAAAAGGGCAATCAACACGGTCCCGGCTCAACCCGAGCCAAGAAAAACCAAAGCCCATATTATTACGTCGGATACTCTACTGGCAGACAAAGAGGATCCAAATTAGCTTATTGAACCTGGAGAAAAGAAAATGACATTTAACCAGTCCACTGCAAATGATAAACTGCAATCTAGAGCCAACCCATGGAATAATGATTGTTGTGCAATTAATCTTACCCTTTTGATACGCGGTATGGGAAAAAGATGTAATGGTTGTAAACGAATCACAATAAATGATCATCTGAAAAACAAAGATGGTCAAGACTTCTGCCCTAATTGTTTGGACGAAGAATCAAAATAATATGTAGTGGTTATCTTTTAAAAATCCCTTCTCGTAATGCTTAGTCGAGTTGGGATTTTTTATTTCGTTAGAGAAATAGCTGTCGGGGGCAAGTTTCGCACCTCGGTTTCTCCTGAATATGGAAAAGTGAGCAAGCCCTGGCTAAAATGTCAGCTTGAAATATATCTGATTGCTCTGCCAATTGCAGACATGCTGAACAGAATTCCTCCTTACATTGTTGAATGGATAGATCAAATATTGAAACTCCGGCGACCTGTGACAAAACTCACCTCCTTTGGTTTTAATTTCATGATACTGTAGCCACAATACATCTCTACCGCCTAATTGAAATTGAACCATCTTTGGGAAAACCAAAAAGATCGTTATACCATCTTTGAATATTAAAAGACTGGGTTACTCTTTCCCTCTTTTTGGTTTCGCTTTCATAACAGATTGGGGGAAGTTGTTTACAAATTGCTCCTGAAATAATATCTGGCTTCAATGAATTTGATTCTGTAGATTTTTTCATTAACATTCTCCTAAGTAGTATTTTCTGTTTTTTTGAAAATATCATTTCTTTTTTATCGTTTCCTTATTCCTCCACAATTAGTTACGCCCATTTTTAGAACAAACAAAAATGTTAATGTACAAATCCTCCTAATATTACAATACCACAAATCTATTAAGAATATGCTTAAATAAACATATTGTCAAACTAATCTTTTTCTTATTCTAAGCCTAAATGTTCCACTTTTACACAGGAAGTCCACACCGCGTAAAAGTTGTTCCTTGACAACATTTTAAATTATAAGTACACTACTCATACGATAAACTCAGTACTACAAAGAGTCGTAGTACCAGATAAACATCTAAATATATAAGGAAAATCGTATGAAAAAAAGATCATTAACTACTCATATTTAGGCGGCCTTTTAGAACGCATAATTCCTTGTGTAAATTGAGCCGCGACGAGCGGTTTTTTAGTTGCCCATTTGCTTTCAGATAATTGCAGTTTTAAAAACTTCAACAATGTGAAAACAAATGATAGGACTTTACACAATTGAATATCAATACATATAGCTAGTTAATCTTATCAACCTAAGAGGTAAGAGTGTATGGTGAATGCCTAGACACAAAGAGCCGATGAAGGACGTGGTAGTCTGCGATAAGCCTCGGGGAGGTGTCAAACAACCCTTGATCCGAGGATCTCCGAATGGGCAAACCCCCCAGCCCCACTTTTAGTCATTAATACCAAAGAATGTTTATTGTTTATTTACTTCAACATTCTGGGGACAAAAGATTTTATGTTGGAATTACAAAAAATCTTAAGAAAAGATTCTCTGAACATAATAAAAATCAAGTTCATTCTACAAAGAGAAAGAGTGAAAAATGGATTTTGGTTTATGCTGAAGCATATCGTAACAAAAAAGATGCGATTGTCAGAGAAAAAAGACTTAAAAGTCATGGGAGTTCTATTCATGAATTAAAAAAGAGATTAGAACACAGCAAAATTGATTGCTAAAAGTGGAGCTGGGATCCGCATCTGAATTCATAGGATGTTGGAAGACAACCCGGTGAACTGAAACATCTTAGTAACCGGAGGAAAAGAAATCAAACTGCTTATAGCTTATGGCTAATGGCTTATAGTTTACTATTTGCCCTATGCCATTTGCTACAAGCTAATTATTCCCTTAGTAGCGGCGAGCGAAACGGGATCAGTCCAAACCTTATTTATGTTCAAGCTTGTAGGCGTTGTAAATAGGGTGTTGCAAGATAAAATGTTCTTGGCTACAAACAAGAGGTAAAGAAATAATATTGATTAGAAGAAGTGACCTGGAAAGGTCCACCAAAGAAGGTAATAGTCCTGTATTCGAAAATCTGTTATAACTTTACGGTTTTATTCTTAAGTACTACGGAGTGAGTGGAATTCCGTAGGAAGCTGGGAGAACTACTCTCCCAAGACTAAATACTCTTTGTGATCGATAGTGAACAAGTACCGTGAGGGAAAGGTGAAAAGTATCCCGTTAAGGGAGATGAAATAGTATCTGAAACCATACACTTACATGGAGTGGGAGCCCCGCCCCTGTTTTGCAGAACTCAAAATGCTTTAAGCTTAATAAATTGCTTATTAGCATAATCGAATTTTTAAATTCCGAGTTCTATAAAACTGGAGCGGGGTGACCGCGTGCTTTTTGCAGAACGAGCCAACGAGTTATTCTCTGTGGCAAGGCTAAGTCTTTATTAGACGGAGCCGTAGTGAAAGCGAGACCTAGCCCCAGTTTTGCTGAACTCAATATCTTTAATGTTCAATGAATCATTTGAGCATTATCGAATTCCAAAATTCCGAGTTCAATAAAACTGGGGCTGGGCAGGGGTTAACCCCCCTAAGTCTCAGGGAACAGACCCGAAACCAGGTGAGCTAGCCATGGTCAGGATGAAGCTTCGGTAATACGAAGTGGAGGTCCGCACCGACTCGTCGTGTAACGCGAGCGGATGAGCTGTGGTTAGGGGCGAAAAACCAACCGAACCTGGAAATAGCTGGTTCTCCTCGAAATAGCTTTAGGGCTAGCCTCATGTTTATCTTTTCTGGGGTAGAGCACTGGTTGAAGACAGATGGATTTATCCTACTGCCTTCAAACAAACTCCGAATACAGAAAAGTTATTGCATGGGAGTCAGACTGTGAGGGCTAAGCTTCATAGTCGAAAGGGAAACAGCCCAGACCGTCGTCTAAGGTCCCAAAATATATGCTCAGTGGGAAAGGTTGTAGAAGTTCTCAAACAACTAGGATGTTGGCTTAGAAGCAGCCATTCATTTAAAGAGTGCGTAACAGCTCACTAGTCGAGAGTTTCCGCGCCGAAAATATAACGGGGCTCAAGCATATTACCGAAGACACGGATGTATATCTTTTGATATACGTGGTAGAGGAGCATTCTCTTCGCAGTGAAGTCTAGGCGGAAGCCATTAGATGGAGCGAAGAGAAGAGAGAATGTTGGCATGAGTAACAAAAATTCTGGTGAGAACCCAGAACACCGTAAACCTCAGGTTTCCTAGGCAATGTTGATCATCCTAGGGTTAGCCGGTCCTAAGTCGAGCCCAGTGTAGTGCTGGGGTAGATGATGGGAAGCCAGTTAATATTCTGGCGCTTCGTTTTAATTCGATGGGGTAACGCGGCATGGTAGGTAGAGCGTCTTTTGGTAATAGGCGTTCATATTCATTAGGCAGATTGCTTTGGTAAATCCGGGCAGTCGTTTATCCGAAGAACGTGAGAAGTCTTTCCTAAAGTTAGACAATTCTACTGATCCAAGCTGACGAGAAAAACCTCTAAGATTAGTTAAAACGGATCCGTACCGTAAACCAACACAGGTAGGTGGGTACTAGCATACCAAGGTGATCGAAAGAACCTTCGTTAAGGAACTCGGCAAAACAGCGGCCGTAACTTTGGAATAAGGCCTCCCTGGAAAAGGGTAGTTTACTACTTTGCTTCAGGGCGCAGCGACTGACTTCAAGCGACTGTTTACCAAAAACATAGGTCCCTGCTAACTCGTAAGAGGATGTATAGGGGCTGATGCCTGGCCAGTGTCCGAACGTTAATGAAGAGGGTGCAAGCTCTCTTCTGAAGCGCGGATGAACGCCGGCAGTAACTATAACTGTCCTATGGTAGGAAAGCTGCCATAGTAAAACTTGACCAAATGCTGGAAAATCTGGAGAATCCGATTGTACTATGGTATAAATGTTCCATAGATTATGAACAATATGCCAAGTAAAAATCAACTCGGTGCAGACAATCAGCAGGAAAGGCAAATAGGATGGATAGTAGGATTCACTGATGGAGAAGGAACCTTCTCTGTAAGTATTAATAAGAATCCAACAACGAGTTCTGGTTGGCAAATATTCCCAGAATTTGTGATAACACAAGGCGCCAAAAGTTTACCAGCACTAAAAAGAATTCAAAAATTCTTCGGGTGTGGAAAACTTTACATAAATCGCCGACATGATAATCACAAAGAAGATTTATATCGCTTTTGTATTAGATCTTTAAAAGATTTAACAGAAGTGATAATTCCTTTCTTTAAAAAGAACTGCTTACAAACTGCAAAATCAGAAGATTTTAATAAATTTGTAAAAGTAGTTGTAATAATAAAAAGAGGGGAACATCTAACATCAAAAGGTGTTAGAAAAATCGCTGGAATAATTGAAACCATGAATCGTAAAAAGCCATCAAGATATTTGCAATCCTCAGAGACTACACGCCAAGTCCCGCCCCAGTTTCAAAAAACTGGAGCTGGAAAGATATAGTCCGAACTCTATGGCGACATAGAGAGTTAAGCAGAAATGTTTAACCGTCCCAAAAAATGGGATAGTAACAAAACATGAGCGAAATTCCTTGTCGGGTAATACTTAATGGTTGGACCTCGTTTAAGCGAGGCAAACTTGCCCGAATATCGCAGTAATGCGATATAAGCAAACTGACTAATAACGGTGAAGTCTAAAACGCATTTCATTTTTCAAAAAAATTGGAATACGATATGATAATACCGTGGGAATCCCATAAATTGGGAACCCGTAACGACTGAGTCGAAAGACAAGTTCCGTCCTTATAAGATGGAAAATACGTCAGCCCTTATTAAAACGAAGGAATATATGGATTTTGCATCATACATAACAGGATTTGTAGATGGCGAAGGATGTTTCACCGTATCATTTAGCTTGCGTGCTAAATTGAAAACCAAAATTGAAGTTCGACCAAGTTTTTCAATTTCTCAAAATCGTCGCAGTTTAGACATTTTGCAGAAAATAAAGAAATACTTCGGTTGTGGTAGTATCAGATTTTCTAAAAAAGATCAGAGCTACAAATATGAGGTAAGATCAATTGTTGATTTAAACAACAAAATCATACCGCACTTCAAAAAGTTTGGTTTACAAACTTCTAAGAAACAAGATTTTATAATCTTTTATAAAATCTGCGACTTAGTAAAACAAAACAAGCATCGCAACACTAAACATTTGCGCCAAATAATAACTTTGGCCTACCAAATGAATGAAAGCGGAAAAAGAAAACATCCAATTGCAAAACTCCTAAGTATTCTAAATAAGGTGAAGATATAGTCTGATCCATCGTGAAAACGATCGGTAACATGAAGTTCCGACCCGCACGAATGGCATAACGACTTGAAGACTGTCTCCAACGAAGGATTCGGTGAAATTGTAATAGCGGTAAAGATACCGTTCACCTATAGCAAGACGAAAAGACCCCGTGAAGCTTTACTACAGCTTGACATTGCTGTAAAGCTTTGTTTATTCAGCATAGCTGGGAGACTTTGATTTTTGAGCGCTAGCTCAAAAGGAGTCATCAGTGAGATACCAGCTTAATAATGTTTTATAGCTAACTCGTTTCCTTGAATCAGGAAATGAAAACAGTGTCTGGTGGGTAGTTTAACTGGGGTGGTTGCCTCCTAAAAAGTAACGGAGGCGTTTCAAGGTAAGCTAGGTCCGGATGGAAATCGGACCGATAGTGTAAAAGCACAAGCTTGCTTTACTGCAAGACCTACAAGTCGAGCAGTTGCGAAAGCAGAATTTAGAGAACCGACCGTAAAGAACTCTTTCTATTTCGTTTATGTTTCTATTTTTATAGGGACATAGGCGAATAATAGAAATTGTTTTGATCGTAGGATCGCGGAAGACCATCGGATAAAAGTTACTCCGGGGATAACAGGCTTATAGCGCCCAATAGTTCACATAGACGGCGCTGTTTGGCACCTCGATGTCGGCTCGTCGCATCCTGGGGGTGAAGAAGCTCCCAAGGGTTTGGCTGTTCGCCAATTAAAGCGGTACGCGAGCTGGGTTCAGAACGTCGCGAGACAGTAAATTCAATATCTTTTCGTTTAATAAAGAGAAATCATAATAGATTTATCGACCGTGCTGTCAATAAATTCGGCTAAATGCTGGAAACTCTGTACCCTAATAGAGAATAGAGGGTTGAAGAATCTCACACTACCTATTATAATAATAGGTGACAATGTGTTGAGTGCAGACAATCAGCAGGGAAGATTTATAAACAATCAATTATGAAAATTAATCCTCACTATATTGCTGGGTTAACTGATGGGGAAGGAAGCTTTCATATTGCAATCTATCGAGATTCATATATGAAACAAAAGATTAAGATAATTCCGGAATTCCATATCAGTCAACATCAAAATAGCAAAAACGTGCTTGAAGCGCTTACAAAAAAACTTGATTGTGGCTACATAAAGTGCAATCATCGTTTAAACAAGCGGGACAAAACATTTGTATATGTTGTACGTAATCATGAGGATTTGCGCAATAAAATAATTCCTTTTTTCAGTAGGTATAAACTTCTGACAGAGAAACGGCAAAATTTTAAGATCTTTGCTCAAATTGTTGAGCTTATTCATAAGAAAAAGCATTTAAACAACCAGGGCATTAAACAAATTTTAAAACTTGCTTATCAAATGAATCAAAAAGGAAAGCGGCGCAGAAATAAGATTGTTTTATAAAAACCCTCAGAGACTATATGCCGAACTCGACCTCAGTTTTAAAACTGAGCTAGGGAAGATATAGTCCGAACTTTTCCCAACAATAGTTGGGATCCCGATTCGCTTAAGTTAAAAGCGTCACGGGAGTGGCGACACAAAGAGATAATTAGAAATAATTATCCGTTTCCAAATCCAAAATTGGATTGGAATAGTAACATAATGTCGGTCTCTATCTGCTATAGGCGTCGAAACTTGAAAGGGCTCACTTCTAGTACGAGAGGACCGAAGTGAATAAACCTCTAGTGTACCAGTTGTCGCACCCGCGGCATGGCTGGGTAGCTACGTTTAGTTAGGATAAACGCTGAAAGCATCTAAGCGTGAAGCCGTCCTTAAGATTAAGTTTCATAGATTCCCTGAAGAATACAGGGTTGATAGGCGTTAAGTGTAAGCTCAGTGATGAGTTTAGCTGAGACGTACTAATAAATCATTTCTTAGGTTGTTGATTAACTAGCGATATGTGTTGATATAGAAAGTTCCTTCATTTCAAATATAAAGAGAGGAGTTTACATTTTTGGTGACACTAGCGGTAGGGTTACACCTGTTCCCATTCCGCCCCGCCCCTTTTAAACATAAAGTTTTGGTGCTACTAGCGATAAGGTTCCACCTGTTCCCATTCCGAACACAGAAGTTAAGCTTATCAGCGCCGATGATACCCTTACATTAGTTTGGGGAAAGTAGGTCAGCGCCAGAACCTTGTGTTTAAAAGAAAAGGAGCGGGGAAGCCTATCAGCGCCGATGATACCCAGCCCCAGTTTTTGAAATTTATTTTTTGAGAAACTAGGGCTGGGGAAAGTAGGTCGTCGCCAGTAATGTGAACTCCTCTTTTTTATTGCATAAATTTAAATAGATGTTATATTGATTGTACCGAGGAACTGCACGGGCACGCAGCTCACCACAAAACTCGGTTGCCCGCCCAGCCCCAGTTTTACAAAACTTAAAATCATTAAGATTCACAGATACTGAAAGTGTCTTTTTTATTTTTAATTGCTGAGTTCTACAAAACTGGAGCTGGGTTTTTCTCTTAAATTATTCAAAAAAGTGCTATATTAATTACACCGAGGAGCTTGAGGGAAGGCTATAAGCTCACTAAAAACTCGGTCTGAGCCTCTACCTCCAGACAGAGGGCCGTTCACAATGGCTTGTACACACCACCTCTGGCTTTTCTGGGGGTTTTTCTTTGCCAAAATTGTCAATTTTCATTTATTCACAATCGTACTTGACGGATTATTTTAAAGGACTATGATAACAGGGAAATAGGTTGAATGTATGACAATGTATGATATTCACTAAATAGTCACTTTTTGGCTTATGTATAGGAACAAACAACGTTTAACCATCACTCTAGATAAGGATGTTTTAGCCCTTTTAGACGATAAAATTGATGGTATAAACCTGAAAAATAGGTCCCATGCGATAGAATTCTTCCTCCGACAGAATCTATATCCCACAGTAAAATGTGCGGTGGTTTTGGCGGGCAACGGCAAGATAAAATCTACCACCGGTATGGTGCCAAAAACCTTAGCCGAAATAGATAACAAACCCGTGCTGGCCCATTTAATTGAGCGTTTACACAAATATGGTATTGAAAAGGTAATAATGATAATGGGTAATCAGGCCGAAAGCATTCAAAAATATTTTAAAGACGGAAGCCATTTTGGCGTCCGTCTTTTGTATATCACCGACAAAAAACAACGTGGCACAGCCTCATCTTTAAAGCTGGCGGCCAAACATGTTGCTTCCGAACCTTTTCTTTTAGCGTATGGTGATGTTTTAGCTGATATAAATCTGCGCGACTTTTTTAAATTCCATTTTACTCACAAAGGAATTGCCAGCGTGGCGATAACTTCTGTTCATAATCCAACTCACTTTGGAACCATAAGAATGCACGGTAATCAAATTGTAAATTTTATCGAAAAACCAAAAGATAAGGAGGGAATTTCTCATACCGTAAATGCCGGCATGATGCTTTTTGATCCACAAACTCTTCCATATCTAAACAAAGAAACAAGATCTTTAGAAAAAGATGTCTTTCCTCGTTTAATTGAACACGGGCTTTTGTTTGGTTACAATTTTTCTGGTCAGTGGTTTGATGTTGGTGTGCAAGAAATTTATGATCGCGCCAGTAGGGAATGGGTTACTACCTAATTTGTTTTTCTTTTTCTGTTCACGAAATTTGTGAATAGAAACTAAAAAGCAAATCGCACTTTTCAAATCACACAAGTTCAAGAGAGGAGGTTTAAGCTGAACTCGCCACAAGCTCACACTGCAATTCAAATGGGGGTAAATAATAATGTCTATCGAATACCTAAGGCCAGGGGATGAACTGGAACTGCGTGGTGAAACTCACCGAGTGGAAAAACAAATTCCGGCTGGTAATTACGGCGCAGTTTACAGAACCAACTGCAACGGCAACAAACCAAAAATCGTTAAAGTTTACGGTTTGTCCGTTCCTATTGGGGACGAGTCAGTCGGCGAATTCATTTCAAACATCCACACTTACAACTCGCGTTTGCGGACTGCTGGTGTGCGTGTACCTGAAACATTGGAAACCATCGATCGGCCTGGAAAAAGGCTTGGCTATCGCAACGTCTTTGTCATTACTGACTTCGTCGGCGAGAGCTTAGAAAACCTGATAATTGCCGCCAAGACCAAGCGGAAAGCTCTACGCTACGTCAGAATGATTCTGAACGCTAACGGCAATCTACTCAACATTTGTGAGGAGGGCAATCTGCTTGTCGCGGTTGACCACCTGCCCAGGAACTATACCACCTTGGACGGCAAGACGGCTATCTATGTAGACATCGTGCCACCCAAATTCAAAGACGGCAATAAGTTTCTGTTGGAGTTCCCTGAAGTAGAGAACCCGCGCGCCCGCCGTGTTGGCATCTACCGCCACTATGACGCCGTCGGCTTAATGCATGCTCTGCTCGTTCACTTGGTGCGCATGCGCCCGGAATTCTATCACAGCTTCGAAAAGGAGATTATCAACTGGCTCGAAAAGAAGGGCCATACCAACACCGCAGAATCTTTTCGGAACCGTTTTGTTCCGACTCGTATTTCCTTGAACGGCAACAACGACGGTGTAGTGAAACACATTGAATCTCTGCGCTTCCGACACATCTATGACATGCGTGAGCTGGCAGGAGCTTTCCTACACGTTGGTCTGATGACGCCTGATGAAGTCAACGACTTCCACAAAGTGTCACATTTTTCCGTTGAACCACTTGCTGATGAAGTAATGGATGACTTGCGCCAACGCTTGATCCAGGCCTGCCACAAGAAAGCCAAACATCCGTCAACTAACACCAACTAGGAGGAAAACTAAAAAGCGCTTTCGATCACTAGATTCGAAGCGCTTTTCTCTTTTATAATCTATTTATTTAAATCCATTACCATTTTGAAATAGTCATCTCCACGTTTATCATCATCATCTAAAAATGGTTTAGTATAATTAAAATATTTTTCTGTGACATTGAAATTTTCGTAATCAAACATCCCATCATCTAAAAATCTAACTTGGCCAACTGCTTCACTTAGTGGAACTTCTGCGACTTCTATAGCCAAGCTCTTTTCATCCGGCCTTGATACTGCCGGCATAAAACCAAATTTTTCATCACTTAACATTTGTACAGCTTTAGTTCCGATGGCAATGGCAATTTCTTGATCAATTTTAATGGGCGCACCAGTCTGCATAAAATTGCCAGGGAAGAGCGGACGGCAATTTACTCCCATTTCTTTTATAATTATATCTTTTAACCCCATGCCCACAAAATTTTTACGCTTAACATCAAAGTCATCTTTTTGCTCTTGATCCAAACCTTGCACATCACGATCAAACTTTGCCTCTTCAGAAATAACAATGGTAGCAAAATTACCATTAGCCCTGTATCTCTCTTGAAGTTTGGCCATTACCTTATCTAAGCTGACTTCTTTTTCTGGTGGCACAATTACATCTGCTAAACCGTGAGAAGCTGCGGCCACGAGCCAACCCGACTGCCGACCATATAGTTCAATTACAAAAACGCGGGATAGAGCATAGGCAGCATCAACTTTTATTTCGTAAGCATAACGAGCGGCATAATGAGCAGCCGACGGATAGCCCGGAGTCCAGTAGGTCCCCATTAAATCGTTATCAATAGTTTTAGGAACACCAATAATTTTAATTCCTTCTTTGGCAAAAAGTTTTTCCGCGGCACCTAAAGTATCATCCCCACCAATTGCTATTACATAGTCAATTACTAATTCTTGCAATTTTTTCTTTAAAACTTCTACTCCCTTGTCATCCGCAAAAGGATTGGTACGAGATGATCGCAAAAAAGAACCACCAATATTTTTGATCGGTTCTGGGTCAAAGCTGGTTAAATCAATTGTCTTTGAATCAGCGCTTAACGAAGCCCAACCAAAGAACCCACCAGTAATTTTGGCGCCTTGTTTTTTCGCTTCAGAAATAACCCCATATAAGGTGGGATTTAAAGCAGGGGTGATTCCACCCCCAGTAAAGACTAGTATGTTTTTACCTTGTAATTTCATAGTTAAAAGATACTACAACTTTCTCCTTTTGGCTAGAGGTTGACAAATTGAGGTTTTTTTGATAATTTTGTAAGTTCGTACACTGCACTTAACAAGTCTGCACTAATGCAGGCCAAAACTTGGAGGCTTTCAAATGAACGTGAGTAACGCAAGATTGGCTATCATTATGCTTTTTTGTTGTATTCTACTAACTATTGGCTTCGTCATAATATTTTCCAGATTAACATCTGTCGAGGCTGCCGACGAATTGCCGGTGGGCTACATCGGAAACGAAAATTCGCTCGCGACCACTAACGAAGGGATGGCCCAATTCTTCGAAGAAGCCGGTTTGCCACGAACCTGGTGGCACAATGTCGGAAGCATTTGTTTTTTTACCACCTACGACGACAACAGATTGTCTTTTCAGGTTGTATGGCATGAATACAGCCCGAGACAGCAGTATATCAGACTTTATGCACCGAATATAGTAATCGGTGCAGAAGCAAAACCAGTATTGTACTTCGAGTACAGCAAGAGATACTCCGGACCGCACTACTCTGTTGTTTGGCATGCTGTCCATCCGGACGGGACCTACACCACAGGTAAACTACATGAGCAGATTTTGCCAATGCCTGGGTGAGATAGAGCCAATGAACTTTTTGGTCAAAAAAAGAGAGGACTGACCACCTCTCATTTTTTTTGGCTCGATTCCGAAATTTTAACCGACCGCTCCACCCATTCTTCTAAAGCTTCTTTATTATCCATAATTTCTTCTGGCAATAACCAGTAGGGAAGTTTGATGTTTTGTTTTTTCTTGGTGGAATATTTAAATGGTTTGCTACCTCTGCTCCGAAAATATTCTTCCGACTTCTCATCAGTTTTAAAATACAATTGTTCATTTAGTATCAAAGCAAATATAGTTCCATTTTTGTAAATCCCGTAGCCGCCAAACATCCGATGAGATGAAATACTAGGGATAAACCCTAGTAAATCATGAACTACATAATCAACAAATGTACTTTTACTCATTTAATATCTATGATTTCTGCTAAATTTGTCTCGGTATTATAAATAGCAACTGTTGGCTTGTCTATAATTTTGGAATCAACATATTCACAGATAGTTCCTGGATTAACGTGCAGAGTTTTTCCATGCATTTCGTTTACTGTTACGTGAGTATGACCAGAAAACACGGCGTCATATTCTCCAAATTTAATTAAAGCCGAAAGAATAGTAGGATCATCACCATGATAGACAGTAAGTTTTTTACCGTCAATTTCTTTCACAAATATTCTTTTGTAAAATTCTATATTCCACCTATTCTCATTTTCTGATTTTATAAATCTGAATGCATCACCTTCATTATTTCCCAAAACAGATATAATTTTACAGTTTAAGTCTTTACAAAAATCTGGCATGAAGGGCGCTACCCAATCACCGCAATGAAAAACCAGCTCTACTTTCTTGTCATTGAAAACATCAATAGCCTTAAGTAGATTTTTGGCATGATCATGAGTATCAGATATTATTCCGATTAACATTTGCTTTGATTAATTTTGAATTATTCCCCAAAAAAATCAATTATAATTTGTGTTTTATCAACTAAAACAGTAACCATTACTTGATAGGTTAAATCGTCTTTGGTAAAGGTTGCTCCCCACAATTGTTCTGACGGATGAGCTGGCGGAGTATAGGTATATCCCAAAGCTGACATGGCTGTTTCGTAGTAACTTCCGATTGTAATAGCGTTATCTACCATACTCTCAAGTGTAATCTTTAATCCATCACGAAGAGATGTTTGTTGGCGACCAATGTCGGTTAATTCTCCGTCCGCATATTCTGGCAAATCGTAATCTCGATATAAGTCTGGATAGTCTAAAACAGCGTTTTCCTCTTCATCTAAATGAGCTTGGTAATCATCGGCCAGTTCATCGTTTTCCAGTGAATCTTCAATTTCTGTTTGATTGTTTTGCACATAATAGTAAGCAGCGATGCCGCCACCAACTACAAAAATAGCTACTATTACAGCCACGATAGCTGGAAGAGCGCCTATTTGATTTTTGTTTGTCATAATTTTCACCTCCTTAAATATTTATGTTTATACTTGTATAATACGTCATAATCCGATAAATTAAAAATGTACTCCGAAAATTTTGGAGGGGTGGCCGAGTTCGGTTTAAGGCGCAGCTCTCGAAAAGCTGAGTTCCGCTTGCGGGACCGTGAGTTCGAATCTCACCCCCTCCGCCATTAATTAATAACAAAAGATTATGAGTGAAAAGAACTATCCATCGGGGTTCGCCCCAGCAAATTTTAGAGGGCTGGGCATAATATTTGCTATAGTTGGCCTGATGTTATTTTTGGTTAAATCCGTTGACTACTTCAGTGATTTTTTTGTTTTACCTGACGCGCTGTGGTATTTTGCCATTGCCTGTTTGTTAATTGGCGTTTACTTGCTTACTTTCGTGAATCAGAGCAAAGGTAAATTTGTACCCCAATCAAAATTGGGTAAGTGGTCAGTAGGATTAATTGTAGTAATGCCAGTTTTGTTTTTTATTGCCATGTCATTTACCGATACTCTGTATGAATCAGTGCCCGCTGGTGGCACTATCTGGAAAGATATTTTTGCCCGGCCAGCCCTACCCCTTACTATGCTAGCCGGCATGTTCTCCGGAATTTTGGCTTTCATTACCGGAATTATTGCTGTTATTAGACAAAGAGAAAGATCGCCGCTAGTTTTCATTTCAACTATTATCGGGGCGTTGCTTATTCTATTTCTTGCCAGCGAAATCATTTCCCCACATTAAAGACCAGGCATGGCTTATAAAAAACTAACCCCAGAAGAAAAGAAAATAATAGAAAACAAAGGAACAGAAAAACCATTTACAGGGGAGTATAATGGCCTTTTTGATTCCGGAACTTATAGTTGTAAAAGGTGTGGGGCTAAATTATTTATGTCAGAAGACAAATTTGATGCTGGCTGTGGTTGGCCCAGTTTTGATGATGAAATTAAGGGCGCCATAAAAAGAGAGACCGATACTGATGGCAGGCGCACAGAAATAATGTGCGCCAATTGCGAAGCCCATTTGGGTCACGTTTTTGCAGGAGAGGGACACACCGCTAAAAATATCCGCCATTGTGTGAATTCTCTAGCCTTAAATTTCATAAAAGATGATAAATAACAAAAATAATAACATTGCCAAACGAGCATCTTTGTGCTAAAGTATCGGTAGTTTTACCGATATTTTTTATTAAAACAAATGCCAACTATCAAAAAGGCAATTATGCCAGTTGCTGGTTTTGGAACTAGATTTTTACCAGTTACCAAGGCTCAACCCAAAGAAATGATTCCTATTGTGGATAAACCGGTTATTCAATTTTTAGTTGAGGAAGCAGTTAATTCTGGAATTGAAGAAATAATTTTAGTTACTGGCGCTAGTAAGCGCGCTATTGAAGATCACTTCGATAGAAATTTTGAATTGGAATATCGTTTAAAACAAGGTGGTAAAGATGACTCTCTTAAGCTCGTAAAAGATATTTCTGACTTAGCAAGATTTGTTTATGTCCGTCAAAAAGAACAACTGGGCGATGGTCATGCTGTTTTGCAAGCCAAGCAATTAATACAAAATGAGCCGGTGGCAATTATATTTGGGGACGATATTATTGATCAACCAACTCCTTATTTGAAAGAAATGATTGAGATCTATGAAAAATATAAAGATCCAGTCATTGCTTTAGGTGAGGTTCCAAAAAGCGAAGTTTCAAATTACGGTGTAATTAAAGGTAAAGAGATTGAAGACAACCTTTTCCAAATCATGAAATTCGTTGAAAAACCAAAACCAAAAGATGCACCATCTAACCTAGTTTTTGTGGGAAGAGTAATTATGACTCCCGAACTTTTAAAAGTTCTTGAAAATTCAGAAGCTGGACTTAAAGACGGTGAAATAAGAATGGCTGATGCTTTCCGTAAACTTATTGAAACCAGAGTAATGTATGGTCACAAATTCTCCGGAACGTGGTATAATTGTGGTAACAAATTAGAATACTTAAAAGCTGTCGTAAACTATGGCTTGCGTCATCCAGAAGTTAAAGATGGATTTAAGAAATACTTAAAAGACATTAAATAAAACTAAAACAAATGAATTGGTTTAAAATAATTTTTACAACGGGAGTAATTTTTGTGGCGGTTATTTTAATCGCCGGTTTTGGCTGTAAAGCATCTGATACTTCTGGTGGCGCTGCTGTTTCAAATGAAAAAATTGAATTAAACTATTGGCGCTTGTGGGATGATTCGGCAGTTTTTACAGATATTATAAAAGCTTATGAATCCGAGCATCCCAACATCACCATTAAATACAAAAAGCTTGATCAAAATGAATATGAAGAAGAGGTTTTAAGTGCGCTCGCTTCTGGCCAAGGACCAGATATGTGGTCAATTCACAACACCTGGATGCCGCGTCACGTTGATAAATTGGCACCCCTACCTGAAAAAAGCATGGTGTCATACACCACCCAAAAATCTGGTTGTAAAGAAGTCAAAGTTCCGACGACGGCAACCCAAATGACAGTTAACGAGTACAAAAATACTTTTCCCGAAGTAGCACAAGATGATTTTTTAGCCACCATTGATACCAAAGATGAAGAAGGAAGTGCTATTCAAAAAGAAGTTATTATGGGCATTCCTTTAAGTATTGATACACTAGCACTTTACTATAATAAAGATTTATTTAATTCTGCCGTGATTGCTCGTCCTCCGACCACTTGGGAGGAGTTTATGGACTTTGTGCAAGAACTAACCGAAACTGATCGTGATGGTAATATAACTAAATCTGGGGCAGCTCTGGGAACCGCCTCCAATTTAAATGGTGGGGAAAACATTAACCGCGCTGTTGATATTCTTTCTCTTTTAATGTTGCAAACTGGTACACAGATGGTTAACGACACTAAAACTGCCGCAACTTTTAATCAGTCCCTAGAAGATAATAATGGTGAAAAACATTATTCTGGTTTAGAAGCCCTGCGTTTCTATACCGATTTTGCTAATTCACGTAAAACTGTTTACACTTGGACTCCACGCATGGATCATTCCATTGACTCTTTCACTTCTGGCAAAGTAGCCATGATGCTTAATTATTCCTATCAAGATGCTGCTATAAAAGACAAGGCACCAAATTTGAATTATGGCATTGCCCAAGTTCCTCAACCCAAAGACGCCTCGTTTGATGTGAACTTTGCCAACTATTGGGGCGAGGTGGTTTCTAAAAATAGTGAGCATGTAACAGAAGCCTGGGATTTCTTGCAATATTTGGGTGAGGCAGAAAATAGTAAAATATATGTTGAGTCAACTAATCGACCGGCTGCTCACAGAGATTTAATTGAGGCCCAAAAAGATGATGCATTCCTTGGTGCTTTTGCTAAACAAACCTTATCAGCTAAAAGCTGGTACCAAATTGATCCTGAATCAATTGAGGTTATATTTAAAGAGATGATAGATTCGGTTGTGCTGGCCGAAAAAGAGCCTGATCAGGCTATAAATGATGCTGCTACACAAGTTACGGTATTAATGAGAAGTTCGGAATAATTCTCTTTGACAAATTAGCCTAATTTTGCTATACTAAAGGAAATTCGCCAAGCTTTATGAAAATAAACAAATACCAAAAGAAACAATTAACTGCCTTTGTTTTTAATGCATTATTGATAGGTTTTTTCATGGTTGCTCCCCGTGTTTATGCTGGGGGGATGTTTACCAATAATTTAAGCGAAGGTTGTTTACAAAATGGGCTTTGTACACAATGTGATGTGGCTAAAGTTATAAATAATGTTGCTAGTGGTGTCTTTGTTGTAATCGGTGCTATCGCCGTTTTATTTTTATTTATTGCTGGTATCCAATATATGGTTTCTCTGGGAAATGAGGAAAGGGTGGGCAAAGCTAAGGCAGCAGTATCGGGCGCTATTCTCGGTTTAGTGGTTTCGTTTTCTGCTTGGTTAATAATTAATTTAGTTTTAAGACTTTTGGTTGGTGGAGACACATTAGGATTTCAAAACGCTCAACCATGGTACGAAATACCTTGTCATGATTAATTATATGAAAAAACTATCACTTATTTTAATATTGTTATTTCTAATCTTACCCATAATTTCTCACGCTACTATGATGGGAGACCCAAGCGGCGACACCACCCCCCAAACATTAGACGACCCCCTCGGTTCTGGTGGAGAAATAGGAGTTGTTATAGCTAGAATAATTAGTGGATTGTTAGCAATTATCGGAGCCGTGGCTGTAGCCTTAATTGTCTGGGGTGGTTTTCGTTATATGATTTCTCGTGGCAATCAACAAGAAGTGGAATATGCTAAAACTGTTATTACTTATGCCTTTGTTGGTTTAGCTGTTGTTGCCACGTCTTATATTATTGTGCAATTTCTAATCAATGCATTATTAAATCAAGGTTGATGTCGAAAAAACTTTTCTTATCTTTGTTTATATTAGGTGTTGTATTGTTGCCTTTTTTAACATTGGCACAAGGTTATGGTTTAGATCATATTAATCAAGGCACGTCTTTACCACGAAGCGACATTCCCACCTATGTTGGTAACGTAATTCGCTGGGTATTAGGAATAATTGGCGTGATTTTAGTAGCTTTAATAGTTTACGGCGGTTTTCTATATATGACATCAGCTGGCAATGAAGAAACGGCCGGCAAAGCAAAATTAGTTTTAACTTATGCGGTAATTGGAATTGTGATTGTTGCAATATCTTGGATAATTTCTGATTACGTTTTAAGCGCCTTGTTTACTCAAAATACACCAACTCCACCACCTACATGAAAAAGATTGTTTTAATATTATTATTGTTTATAATAATTTCCTTGCCCGTTTTAACTCATGCCGGAAGTCCAGTAATTGAAGGTCTTAATCGAGCTGGTGATGCTGCTAGCAATCTTCCTGATCCCAACAAAACTTCAGCAGGTGTTTTTGTGGGAAACATTATTAAGTGGATGCTTGGTTTAATTGGCGTGGTACTTGTCGTCCTAATTGTTTATGGAGGATTTCTATATATGACATCCGCTGGCAATGAAGAACAGGTTGATAGAGGAAAGAAGGTTTTAACTTAT
>JBDRIV010000001.1:0-2261 GCA_043815505.1 bacterium | reverse complement strand
TTAATATTCCAGTTTATGAATGTTCTTACACTCCTTCGCCAGGCAATGTTACAAATAATAATGATTGTGATGACACCAATGCTAATATTTATGAAGGTCAAACATTTTATGCAGACAATGATCAAGACGGATTAGGTGATCCAAATAATAGTTTATTAGTTTGTTCTCTAATTGTTCCTACAGGCTACGTAACAAATGCTGATGATTTAAATGATGCTGACTTTGATAATGATGGCGTGTCAACTGATGTGGACTGTAATGACCAAGACACAACTGTCTCAGATAACATCACAGTATATGCAGACAACGATGGTGATAGTTATGGCGCAGGTGCTGCCATAGAGATGTGTGTAGTTGTTCCTCCAGCAGGCCATTCATTAAATAATACAGACTGTGATGACACCAACGCAGCAGTTAACCAAGAAACAACATTTTATCAAGACGCTGATGGCGACGGTTTAGGCAATCCGGCAGTTACTCAAGAAATATGTACTGATCAAACACCAGTAGGATGGGTAACAGAAGGGAACGATCAAAATGATTACGACTTTGATAATGACGGTGTACCAACTGGTCAAGATTGCAATGATAATGATAATACAATTTCAGATAATCAAGTTTACTATGCCGACAATGATGCTGATGGTCTTGGTGATCCTAATAATTTTTTAGAGGTTTGCTCATATGAAGTACCAGAAGGCTATGTAACAAATTCCGATGACTTAGATGATAATGACAATGGTCAAGTAGAAGACGTGGTAACAGTAGGGGTTAGTGGAACATATTTATATGTTTATGTTAATGGCGTTGAAGTTGGTAGTAAAAGAGTATTTAGCATAAGCCCAACCTCTGTTGATTATGAAGTAACAGATTATTATAATGATGGAGTATATGACATAGTTGTTACTGGAGTATATTTCAGAAGAATTGGAAAAGTTGTTAGTTTGCAATTTGATGGAAGCTCCGTAGATCGTATTCAATCTAGATATCTATGGCTAAATCCTAGAGCCTATAGTGTTGGCGTAACCATGGATCAAGGTCAAAATATTTTTAATACGTTGTTTGGCCAAAGCCTTGTTACTTGGCAAATGGAACAAAACGGGACATTTTCTGAATATAATCTAATTGGTCGTTGACAGATTTTTCTAAGCATGGTATATATATAATATGACTAGTTTATTTACACAAAATAATAATCAAAATAACAACAACTGCCCTTAGGCTGGTCATTTTATAATTTCTACAATGAACCGGCCTATAATAGGGCCGGTTTTTTTAATTTTAATTAATTTATTTTTAAAACTATGAAATCAACTACAAAAAAAATCTATTCTCATCTTACTGATTCAAAAACTATGGCAGCTATGAGAATTCAATCAAAAGTGTTAGAAGTAGTGCACAAACAATTTAGAAAAGATAGCTTTATTGAAATTCCACCAGTTATCGCCACTCCTTTAACAGATCCCTTAGCTCATTCTGTGCATAAAAGCGATATTTTTTATGAAGGACAAAAACTTTCTCTTACTAAAAGCATGATTTTTCACAAACAGTTAGCTTTAATTGGGAAAGGTAACAAGAAGATTTATATTGTCTCTCCTAATATTCGTTTAGAAAAAAGTTTTGAAGCAAAATCTAGACATCTTTTAGAGTTTCAGCAAATTGACTTTGAAATTTATAAAGCCAAGAAAAAAGACGTTTATGATTTAATGGAAAAACTTTTAGTTGAAATTGTAAAATCTGTAAAAAAAGATTGTGCTAAGGAATTGAAACTGTTTAAAAGAAAACTAGAAGTTCCAAAAAGACCTTTTCCAGTTTATAAAACTTATGAACTAGAAGAAAAATATGGAGAAAATTTTGAAGAGATTATGTCAAAAAAATCTAAAACTCCTTTTTGGCTAGAAAGTTTTTATAGGGAATTTTACGATAAAGAAGATCCCAAAAAAAGAGGTGAGTTTATTAACTATGATTTAATTTACCCCGAAGGATTTGAAGAGGGGTTGTCTGGTGGTGAAAGAGAACATGAATATAAAGTTATTTTACGAAAAATGAAAGAACGAAAAATGGATCTTTCCCCTTATAAGATTTATTTAGATTTAGCTAAAAATGGAAAGATTCCCCAGTCAGCTGGCGCTGGTTTTGGTGTGCAAAGACTCCTTCGTTATCTTACTGGCGAAAGAAAAATAGAAAAAATGTGCCTTTTCCCTCGTTCTCCTAGAGAAAAAATAATTTTTTAAAGAATATGAATATAGCAATTTCAGCAT